>PGYH01000069.1 GCA_002839575.1 Methanomicrobiales archaeon HGW-Methanomicrobiales-6 | reverse complement strand
CCCTGCGTGGCGATATCCCATGGAAAGCCGTGCATGGGAACTATGATAGCCACAAGAACAACGTTCCATGGCGTGATACTCACCACCGACCCCTTCTCACCTCGTGACAGGGGGTCACAACAGGAGATGGCCGAGCAACTCCTGCACCCCCAGCCCTCTCCCCCATCCCCTTCCGGGCATCTGCGAGATGCCCGGCACACCGTATGCCGGATCGGCCATTCAGACGGCCACACCCGTTAAAAAACCCCATATTATCATCTATTTTTTATTTCCTCAATGTTTTACAAAAATATGCAAACATATATAATAATAAACATGGACAGTATACCATCCAAAGGGGACAGGATTCATGGATGATTCCATACACGATCAGTTCGCCCACATCCCGGAACGGATCTCCGGGCTCGTCGACCTGGCATACAACCTCTGGTGGAGCTGGAACCCGGAAGCGCGGATACTCTTCAAGCAACTGAACCATCAGGCGTGGAAAGCAAGCGTCCACAACCCTATCCGGATGCTCCGCGAAATACCGGTCGAGTTCCTGAACCGGGCGGCGGAGGACCCCGCCTACTGCCACCGCTACGACATCGTCATGCGCCGGTTCAGGAAGTACATGAGCGCCACCGGGACCTGGTTCTCCGAGGAGTACGCCGGCCGTCCCCCACTGACGGTCGCCTACTTCTCAGCGGAGTACGGGCTCCACCACTCGCTTCCCATCTATGCAGGGGGGCTCGGGTTCCTCGCCGGCGACCACCTGAAGGAAGCAAGCGACCTCGGCCTCCCGATGGTCGCCGTCGGGTTCCTGTACTCACAGGGCTACCTGCACCAGCAGATCAACCCCGACGGCTGGCAGGAAGACGTCACCGAACCGCTCGACCGGGATGCGGCGCCCGTCACCCGGGTACTCGACTCCGACGGCGAAGACCTGGTGGTCAGGGTCCCGCACGTCGACCCGCCCATCTACGTCGCCGTCCGGAAGGTCCAGGTCGGCAGGATTCCACTCTACCTCCTGGATACGGACATCCCCTGCAACGACCCCCATAATCGGGGCATATCGTCCCGGCTGTACGCGGGCGACCAGGATCAGCGCCTCCGGCAGGAGATCGTGCTCGGCATCGGCGGGAGGAAGGTGCTCCACGCCCTCGGCATCGAGTACGCGGCGGTGCACTTAAACGAAGGCCACCCGGCGTTTGCGCTGCTCGAGCGGATCCGGGAGCGGGTCGAGCGGGGGATGGAGTTTGAAGAGGCGCTCGAGGAAGTGCGGGCGACCTCCATCTTCACCACGCACACGCCCGTCCCTGCAGGGCACGACGTCTTCCCCGTCGACCTCATCGACCGCTACTTCGCGCCCTACTACACGGCGCTCGGCATCGACCGGATGAGATTCCTGCAACTCGGGGTCCACCCGGAGAGCCCCGCCTCGGGCTTCAACATGACCGCATTCGCCCTGCGTGCGTCGGCGCACCACAACGGCGTCTCGCGTGCAAACAAGGTCGTCGCCTGCGACATGTGGAAATGCCTCTGGCCCGGGCCCCCGGAGGCGACGGTGCCCATCGACTACGTCACGAACGGCGTCCACGTCCCGACCTGGCTGAACACCCGGATGAAGGGGCTGTACGACCGGTATATCGGGCCGGCCTCTCCCGACTGGCTCTCGGAGCACGACGACCCGGTGATATGGGAACTCATCGACGAGATCCCCGACACCGAACTCTGGCAACTGCACCTCTGGCTGAAGGCAAAACTCCTCAACCGGATCCGGGAGCGGGAGCGGATCAAATGGGCTGCGCACCGCGGCGCGCTCAATCCCGCAGCCGAAGGGGCGTTCCTCAACCCCTCCATCCTGACGATCGGGTTTGCCCGGCGATTCTCGACCTACAAACGGGCGCACCTCATCTTTGAGGACCTGGAGCGGTTGAAGCGCATCTTAAACAACCCCTGGCAGCCCGTCCAGATCATCTTCGCCGGCAAGGCCCACCCGTCGGACAACGAGGGCAAGGGAGTGCTCCAGCAGATCTACCGCTACACGCAGGACCCCGGGTTCGGAGGGCGCGTCGCGTTCATCGAGGACTACAACGACCAGGTAGCGCAGTACCTGGTGCACGGCGTCGATATCTGGTTAAACAACCCCCTGCCCCCGATGGAGGCAAGCGGCACGAGCGGCATGAAGGCGTCGCTCAACGGGGTGCCCAACCTCTCCATCCTCGACGGGTGGTGGATCGAAGGCTATAACGGCAGAAACGGCTGGGCGTTCGGGAGCGAGACGGCCTCCTGCGACGGGAGGAACGCCGTCGATGCCGCGGCGATCTACAATCTCCTGGAAAAGGAGGTCGTCCCGCTCTACTACGACCGCTCCATCGACGATGTCCCCCACGGCTGGGTGAAGGTGATGAAGGAGTCGATCAAGAGCAACGGCCCCCGGTTCTCGTCCCGCCGGATGGTGAAGGAGTACGTCGCCCGGTACTATCCGTCCCTCCTGAAAGGCGCGGGGCCGGAGTATGCCCGGCGCCCGGCAGCGGCGAAACCGCGAACTCCGGCCTGGAAACCGCAGGCTCAGGAAAGGTCCCGGGAATGGAGCGAATAACCTCCTACGAGGAGCGCTTCGCACCGGCTGAAGCCGGGCCCACTCTCCGTGAGACCCGCCTGCGCGTCTCATCGGATGCGGCCTGAAGCCCCCGCTCCTCGTGCGGGGACCTTCCGCCGGCCCGGGCAACCCGCTGCCGGGTCTCAACGCTTGCAGCCTGGAGCCCTCTCGTCTCGTGCGGAGCCCGGCCCCCGGCTTTCGCAACCCGCCGGCGTGTCTCGCGGGAAGCAGCCTGGAGCCCCCGTTTTGTGTGCGGCGCCATCCCGCCGATCGTTGCAACACGCTTCCGGGTCGCTTCATCCGCGGATGCGAGACCGCGCTTTGCCTTCTTCTCCTCTCCGGTCATACCATCCTCTCCCGGTACGTTGCTCCCCTTCACCCGGTCGACCCCGTACTACCATGCTCCATCATGCCCCCCGGCACGTCAGCCATGCACAATAAATATAAAAATATTGTTATATTAATGGTCATCCAGATTTTTCGCCTACTCTCCAGTTGCAGAAATCGGAGAGGCGGACTATACGAGCCTTTCGAACCGGTCTTCAGGGTATAGGAAGGGCCACAGCCACACCCGAAAAAAAAGTCGTTCCGGTCGGCAGGACCATTTCCCGCCTACATAACCTCGCCGAGGGCCTTGCTCACGTCGGCGGCGGAGCGGAACTCCCGGTCCCGGATCCTGTTCAGGATATCGAGCACGTCACCCGGTGCGTTGTTCTTCTGCGCCTGGCTGATGACCCCGCTTATGCCTGCAGGATAGTGCATGCCGCGGAGGTACCGCTGCACTTCAGCCACACTGACAGCGGTTGTTCTGCCGATCGGCGCGTTCTCACCTCCCCGTTCGGGTGCAGGGCCGGCCCCTTCACCGGCCGGCGTTCTCCGCCTTGATCCGAACCCCGACCCGGCCATCGCCTTGCTGACGTCTATCGGCGAGTGATAGGTCTGGTCGGGCAGGCCGTCAAGGGTATCCATGACATCCCTATCCGCATTGTTCATCCTTGCCCGGTCGATCAGGTCCTGCCTGTTCGCCGGGTAGTCCACCCCGGCCAGGTACTTCTCGACCGTCGCCGGGTTCACCTTGAACCTTGCCTCTGCCATCGTGTCACCTCCTGTGACGGGCGGTGAATGGGGCAGCTGGTATAAAACAGTTGTTCTGCCGCTCGCGGCGGCGGAAAATCGTCCATTCAGGTAATGCGATTCGATGGGCAGGGTGGAGCCTTCGGGGACCCTGCACAGGATATGCTCATACCCCGTTCTGCAGCTCCCTGATCATCCGCCGTATCTGGCCGAACTGCACCTCCGGCGTGGTAAAAATGCAGAGGTACTCGTCCCCATAGGGAGCAATGATGACGTTTCCACCGCGATAAAAGAGCGTCATCTGCACGAATGCCCCGCATGCGGGGGCAGCCGACCGCAGGCCGAGCGACCACCGGAGCAGATCCTCGGCGAACGCGACGGTATAGTCGGCATCGAGGTCTCCGGCGGATGAGAGGCAGAGACCGTCGGAGAAACAGGCAACCGCGGTCACCCCCGGTTGCTGCAGCACTGCCCCGAACGGTCCGGGAGAGGCACCGTGCTCCACGGCCCCGGCCGCAAGGCTGCGCCCATCATGCTCCCGGGGTGGGTCGGCCGCGGGAGATTCACGGTCAGGGTGCAGGAGGGCCTCATCCTGGCGGCAGAGATCCAGGGCTTCCTGCATCTCGTCGGTCTCGTACTTCCAGAGGCCGAAGTCGAGGATAGGCTGACTGTCGAAGTACTTCAACGCCGACGGCCCGTTCAGGGATTTCAGGGGGTGCTTGAACTGTGCAGCGAGAGGCACGCCTTTCTGCACCAGCACAACCCCCTCTCCATCCTGCATCGTGATCCGCACCGCCCCGGCAAACCGGGCCGTGTGGGAAAAGATCCACTGGAGCGGCGCCTGCATCTCGCCGATCGCTTTTCCCCCGGGTAGTTTATCCATCATCCGGATTCCTGCCTGACTGCGTCATCTTGTCGAAAGCAAGCGTCTTCCCACCCGCTTCTCCTACTCGGCGTCGTCTTTTGCAAGGGTATCGAGGATCCTGTAGGAGTTGATCAGACGGTTGAACGCGATTGCGAGTTCACCGATCTCATCGTTGCTCGTCACCGTGATCTCGGCGTTCGTGAGGTCGCCCTGACTGACGCTGGTTGCAACGTTCGCCAGCTGCTCGATGGGGGCTGTGATGCTCCTGGCAAGGTAGAAACTCCACATCAGGATGACAGAGAGCGTGAGCAGGGTCATGATAATGATGCTGTTCTGCAGACCGAGTGTGGCGATGACGCTCCCGGTATCCCCTGCCGAGACGATCCCCAGCAGGAAAATGGGGATGACTGCAACGGTGAGCATGCTCGCCATGAGCTTGTAGAATATCGGGATCTGGATGACAAGTCCATCCTGCGTTATCCCGACATCTTGCGAGAAGATTTCAGCCATGGAAGAGTAATTTCTTATTTTAATATATTAATTTATCTTTTACTAATTCTTTACAATATGGCAAAATTTTAGAATCTAAAGGTTCTAAAAAGGCAATAATCGATTCCAGCCATTTATATTTGTCTTTAAACATAATATACTCAAATCAGGATAATTGTGCCAACCTTGAATTGAGATATATGTACGCGTGACTGATATTCACGCACCCGCTGCAAAGCATGAATGTTTTTTCGCCGGCAGGCGTGCCCCGCCGCCGCCCGAACGTATGGCGGAAGCGGGGTGGAACGGCATCCGGAGGGGCATCAACATATTGATACAGGATGCGGAGAAGTGGGAGTGAGCGCAACTTCCTGTTGCGTGCCGGGGTTGGGGGCTTAGCGTATGACTCTTGTGATTGCATTCATCGGAAACCAGGGCGCCGTCATGGCGGGGGACATGCGGGAGATCGCATTTGGGGGTGACGATTCCCGCATCGAAGACCTGGAGCGTGAACTCTACAGCGGCTCGATCACTTCCGACACCGACCTCGCAGAGCGGGCGGACGAGATGGGCGTGACCATCCGGGTCAGGGACGATAAGGCCAAGGTCTCGCAGCAGGACGGAGTGCTCGTCGGCGAGGTGACCGAGACAGAGGGAGCGGCAGTCGCAAAGAGGAGGCTGTACGCTACGACGGGCAGCTACGCAATTGCCGAGGTCCTCGACTCCCGGTTACGGGTAATGCAGAGGGGCAGGGCAAGCAATTTCGTGGTGCTGGGCAACGATATCACGAAAAAGATTGCCAACCAGTGCATTCAGGGGATGTGGGAAGGAGGGACGATTCAGGATGCTCTGCGACTCCTCATGCTCACCATGCAGATAGCAGCGAGCGCAACGGCATCGGTGAGCAGGACGTTCATACTGGTGCATACCGATCGCGCGGCAAACCTGGCTGACGCTATCGACCGGGATTCGCACAGAGAATGAATCCGGGGTTGTGCCCACCCCCACTCCGGTGCTATGCCCTGCTGGAGGTCGGCGACGGCACAGAAAAGCGAGAATTACTGGTTGAGATAGTTGTGCTTCTTAAGCCAGTCTACCTGCGGCCTGATATAACGGTAGATGATATCACACTTCTCGTCCTGAAAACTCCAGGGGACGACGATCAGGAGGTCACCTTCGCGTATCCAGAGCCTCTTTTTGATCTTGCCTTTAATCCGTCCGGTGCGCGTGACGCCGTCTTCGCAGCGGACACGGATGTGGTTTGCCCCGAGCATCAGGTCGGCCCTGGCGAATATCTCCCGGTTTCGCTTCTTTGGTAGTCGTACGCGTACGATCTCTTCGGTTCCGTTGTTGTGAGTTCCTCGTGTATTTCTCAGTTAATCAACTCCGTAATAGATGGCGGCGTGACCCGCCTGAATACGTTGTCAGAGGTTTATATCAATGACCCAAGCCACCATTAAAGTATCTGTCACGGGGAACACCCGCGCAACCGGGACCCGGCGGGAAGAATCGTATGCGCAGGGTGATCCGGGCGCTGCCGGGGCATCGGCGCCGGTGAGCGAACTGAATCGACCTGCCGGATCTGGTGCGGGGCAGCATGAACCTGACCCCGCGGCGCCCCGGGCCGGCTGGCTGGCGGTGCCGCACATCCGGGGCAGGGCATGAAGCGTGTGCCCGACGCAGCAGATACCTGACCCGGGTTTCCGTCCCGAAGAGTAATCCTACCCCGGATCCGGAATAGGATTGTCAAAAGGCCTTAGATCAGGCGCAACGCCATCAGAAGGTGCGTCCCCGCGTCAGGTGAGCTGCCCCCAAACCGCCGTCCGGTTTTTCATCCGAAGAGTAATTAAGGTTTGAGGGTATATGAGTGAAGAGGATCTTTGAATGGAAAGCAGCAAGCTGTACGTCGGTAACCTCACCTACTCGGTAAATGAAGAACAGTTGAAAGAACTATTCAGCCAGTACGGGACGGTAAGCGACGTCAGAGTCATCGAGCGCAAAGGGTTCGGGTTTGTTGAGATGTCCAGCCCCGAAGAGGCTGAGGCAGCAAAGGAAGCCCTGAACAACACTGTATTTGAAGGCCGTACCTTGAAGATCGACGAGGCCCGGCCTCCGAGACCGAGGAATGACTTCCGGCGCTACTAACATTTTCCCGGAAGAACAGCAATCTAAATATCCCACGTTTTTCAAGAGCAGGGGTTCATGCGAACCTCATCTCTGATTATCCGGCACACACGGTTACGTTACCGGTTCATCTGTCCGTTTTGCAGCCATCCTGCCGAACGTGACAGAATCGTGTCGATACGGCCGTTGTCGTCGACCCGCTGGACGGGATAAGGAATCTCCTCCTCCGGTGCTCTGCCGGGAGAGAGGCCGGCCCGCTTGCCAGGTGCAGCCGCCACCACCTCTGATCGGGATCATTCTTTCGCCAGATAGCGCGTATTTTTGCCCTAAAGGGCAGCAACATTTTTATTCACCTAGAGCTATGGGGCGGCCGTGTGTCCCGCATGCGGGATGCAGCTGAAACGGTGGTGAGAACCATGGCAGAAGAAAGACCTTCAGTAAAAGGCGGAATGGCCTCTGCAGCACAGGCAGCCTCTGTTGAGGAACTGAGTGCATCTGCATTCCAGAAGTTTCTCAGCGGTATGGATTACCCGGCCGGCAAACAGGACCTGATCAGCCACGCACGGAAGAACAACGCGCCCGACGCGGTGATCCAGGTTCTCGAGATGTTCCAGGACAAGACCTTCCAGTCCGCAGCAGACGTGAGCCAGGAGTTTGGCAGGATCAAATAACCCAACTTTTTTGCACCTCCCGGCAGTCGCAACTTCCCGGTATCTCTCATTCCTCAAGGGTGAACTCCGCCGCCCAATCGAACCCCTGGTTGTCTTCGTACCACTGCGGCCAGTGGGAGGCCCATGCCGGCACGTTCGTATCCCGGACCCGTTCGGTGGCCGGGAGATAGGGCTTGATGTCCAGCACCGGCGTGCCGTCGTCGGCATCGATATACGCGACCCTGACGGTGCTCGATGCGGTGTCGATGCCGACGACCGGAACCACCGAGAGCGCGATCGGGTTCGGCCGGACGGGTGACCGGGTGGCGAAGATTCCGATCGTCTCCGGGCCTCTCGTATACGGCTTTTTGCAGACCGTCTCGTTCCGGCACTCCGGCGTATCGACCCGGTCGCCCCACCAGAGCACGATGATGTGGCTGAATCCGTCGAGCCCCAGGAGTGCCGGCCGGAACGGTTCGGCGATCTCGATCGAGAACGATTCGTCGTCGGCATGCACGGTGCCGACCGGTTTTACCGAGAATGTGCGTGTATCCATACCGGTAGCCTTTCCCCGGAACGATGCCCGTCCGGCATCGTCCCGCTCAGTTCAAGGATTGGCGCAGGAGAATTAAAAGGGCACGAGTCTGCCCCGGGGCAGGGTTGCGATACTTTCCGGGCCGGCATACCATCCGGGATGGACCGGAATGATTGAGCAGACGGACCGGAAGAAACGATTAAACCCCGCGCAGAGAGGGAACCGCCGGAATTGGGACGACCTGAAAAAGCGTATGCGAGAGGCCGGATTCGAACCGGCGAACTCCTACGAGACTGGGCCCTGAACCCAGCGCCTTTGACCTGGCTTGGCAACCCTCGCACGAAAGCATGGCGAACTTCCGCCGTTGACGTGACCCGGCGTTCTTCGCGCCTAATACTGTAGTATCTCCAACAAAATAAAGGTAATTACTCCCCACCCTCACCGACGGCAGGAGAGTTGTGGGAGTTGCTGTCCATAAACCGCCTCATCTCCAGTTCACGGAGCTCGTGCCGCCTGATCTTGCCGGAGATGGTCTTCGGGAGCGACTCCACGAACTCGATCACGCGGGGGTACTTGTAAGGCGCCGTCACCCGCTTGACCTGCTTCTGTATATCCTTGATCAGGGACTCCGTGGGCCGGTATCCGGGCTTTAAGACAATGAAGGCCTTGACGACCAGCCCGCGGAGCACGTCGGGCGACCCGACGACCGCCGCCTCCTGCACGGCGGGGTGTTCCATGAGGGCGCTCTCGACCTCGAACGGCCCGATCCGATAGCCGGAGGACTTGATGACATCGTCGTCACGGCCGATGAACCAGAAGTAGCCGTCCTCGTCCATGCAGGCCTTGTCGCCGGTGTAGTAGAAGCCGTCGGAAAAGACCTTGCGGTTCTCCTCTCCGTTGTCCAGGTAGCCGGAGAAGAGTCCGACCGGGCGCGGGTCAAGCCTGATCGCGATCCGCCCCTCCTCCCCGGCGCCGACCACGTTCCCGTCGTCGTCGTGGAGCTCGATATGCCAGCCCGGCATGGGCCTCCCCATGGAGCCGGGCTTGGGCTTCATGCCGGGAAGCGTCCCGATGCAGAGCACCGTCTCGGTCTGGCCGTAGCCTTCGTAGATCGTCCTCCCGGTTCCCTCCTCCCATGCCCGGATCACCTCGGGGTTGAGGGCTTCCCCGGCGCTGCAGCAGTGCCGCAGGTCGGCGAGATCGAACTTGTCGAGGTCGGCGAGGATCAGCATCCGGTAGATGGTCGGGGGGCAGCAGAACGTCGTGACTCCGTACCTCTCCAGCAGCGGCAGGATCTCGGTGGCGTGGAACCGGCCCCGGATGTCGTAGACGAAGATGCAGGCGCCGACGATCCACTGGCCGTAGAGTTTCCCCCACGCGCTCTTCCCCCAGCCGGTATCGGAGATCGTCAGGTGCAGGTCATTTGGGCGCAGGTCGTGCCACAACTGCGCGGTGACGAGGTGTCCGAGCGGGTAGGAGTGGTCATGGATCACCATCTTCGGCTCGCCGGTGGTGCCGGAGGTGAAGAAGATCAGCAGCGGGTCGGTCGCTTTTGTCCGGTGCATGCCGGGGAGGTTCACCAGTTTGTGCGAGCAGGGCGCGGGGTAGTCGAGCTCGACGGGGTAACTGACCCACCCGTCCTTTACGCCGTCGATCATCAGCCGGACCGCAAGCGTGGGGCAGTCTTCGCGGATCTCCTCGACCTTATCCGCGTGCTCGGCCATGGTGATGATCATCCTGATGCCGGCAGCCTGAATACGGTATTTCAGGTCTTTTGGGGTCAGCATCGTCGTTGCGGGGCAGTATACGGCGCCGAGTTTGATGAGGGCAATGGTGAAGATCCACCATTCAGGTGTCCGGGGGAGCATCAGCATGACCCGGTCGCCCTTCTTGATGCCGTATTTCAGGCAGATGTTGACCGCCTGGTTTGAGAGGCGCATAAGGTCGAAGAAGGTGTATTTCTTCTCGTTTCCTTTCTGGTCCACCCAGATCATCGCCAGTTTGTTCCGGTCCTTCTTCGCCCATGCGTCGATCACGTCGAAACCGAAGTTGTAGTATTCAGGGACGTTTATCGTGAAATTTGCGCAGAGATCTTCATAGGACGCTGGTTTTTGCTCGTCATCCGCCATAACGCGATCAGTAAAAGGTTGCGCGTTTATGGTTTAAAGCATTCACGAAGTTGAAAGGCACTCCGTATCCCGAATAGCCATAAAGATTACCCATTAGTATTATGGTTCAAAAAATAATACTCATATCAATGGATGAGAAGGGATACGAGTCACTGAAAATCGAGAACATCGTTGCTTCCGGGGTGATTGCAGACTCAATCGACCTCGAAAACGTATCGGATAAAATAAAAAACTGCGAACTGAATACGAAGCGGTTCCCCGGAGCGGTCTACCGTATCGAGAAACCCAAGATCGCATCCCTGATATTCTCCTCGGGAAAAGTGGTGCTCACCGGTATCAGGAACAACCAGGATCTGCATGACGGTCTCGATATCATCATGCAGTCGCTCAAGGATGCCGGGGTCGATACCTACAACGAACCACAGGTCGCGGTCACGAACATCGTCTGTTCGTACGATATGGGCAGGTACATCAACTTAAACAAGGTGGTCATCACCCTCAACCTCGAGAACATCGAGTACGAACCCGAGCAGTTCCCGGGACTCGTCTACCGCATCGAGGACCCGAAGATCGTCGCCCTTCTCTTCAGTTCCGGCAAGATTATCCTGACCGGCGGAAAGAATATCGAGGATATCAAGAGAGGGCTTGATTTCCTGGAGCAGCGGCTCGAAACTATAATGTAACCCTTTTTCCGATACGTTCTTTTTGCCGGGGGCCGGGAAGCTCCGATTTTTTGGCCGGGGTTCGATTCGCCTATAGAGGACATCCTGCCTGTATGCGCCGGCGAAGTATTCGGACCTGACGCGGGTCTTTTGGTGGCCGCAACTTATGTCTTATGGTATTTGTGCTCCAGGCGTGCCGTCGATCTTACTCGAGAGCGCTGTTCTCTGAAGCGTCGCAACTCCCATGCACGGCTTTCGTGGGGATATCGCCATTGGGGGTGGGGCTGACGGGGAGGGGGGCGTGCCCCCCTCCCCTGTCTCCCCTCGTAAGTTGATGTTTACAACCCCCACCCCACCCGGCCTCCGGCCTCCTCACCCGCTCCTGCGGTGCTCATGCTCCGGCCCCGAAAACGCTTCGCGTTTTCTCAAGCTCCGGTCCTTCGGACCATCGCCCCCCGCCCCGAGGGGCGGGGGCAGTGCATGGCGATACTCCCACGGTCCACTATACCGGGCTTTTTCCTGGTTTCCGCCGCCACCCCCAGTCACAGGCTATACTCAAAAGCCACCATCAGGTGGCCCCAGGTGCCGGCAAATCTCAACCCTCTCACCAATACCGATGCGTCTTCACGTAGTTCCGCTCGGCCTTGAGGATCTCCCGGTAGAAGGCGTCCCCTTCGGAGAGGGTCGCGAGGACCCGTGAGGCCACGTCCGGGCCGACGCCTTTCGCCGCGAGAGCGACCACCGCCTTCTTCCCGCTGGAGAGGACGATGTTTGCGTTCCGGAGGAACCGGACCTCGATCGCCCGCTCC
>PGYH01000068.1 GCA_002839575.1 Methanomicrobiales archaeon HGW-Methanomicrobiales-6 | reverse complement strand
AAACCATGGCGAACAGGATTACATTGAACATGATCACCCAGCGCTCCATCGAAGAAGGCGTTGCGATGGAAAAGGGCAAAACGACCCCCGAATACTTCGAGGCCTGCTCGATCATCGAGATGCACGACGACGACGTCAAGGCGCTCGGCCTGGTTCCGAACCAGCTGGTACGGGTGACGAGCGAGTGTGGAGATGTGGTCGTCAAGGCCGTCAGGGGGCGTCAGTCGCTCTACCCCGGCCTTGCATTCATCCCGCAGGGCGTCTGGGCAAACCAGGTGGTACCTCCCCGGACCCAGGCGACCGGGGAGCCCCAGTACAGCGGCTTTCCCGTGACGGTCGAGCCGGTGAACGGTGAACGCCGGAAGAGCGCGCTCGAACTCGTCCAGGGGGCTGTCGGCCTGTGGAGAGGTGATCAGTGATGCCAAAAAGAGTTGAGAATGTCGGATGCCCGTACTGCGGCGTCTGCTGCGACGACCTTGTCGTGACCGTATCGGACGATGGAAAACAGATCCTCGAGGTGGAGAATGCCTGCGCCATCGGCAACCAGATCTTCCACCACGCAACCGGCAGCGAGAGAGTCAAGCTGCCCCGCCTCCGCCAGCCGGACGGCACCTACAAGGATATCTCCTACGACGAGGCGGTCGACTACGCGGCGAAGGTGCTCTACAATGCGAAGAAGCCCCTGATCTACGGGTTCGGATCGACCAACTGCGAGGGCATGGCCGCCGCGGCCAAGGTCGCCGAGAGAGCGGGGGCCGTGCTCGACAACTGCGCGTCCATCTGTCACGGCTCCTCGTTCCTTGCTATATTCGACAACGGTTACCCGAGCTGCACCCTCGGCGAGACGAAGAACCGGGCAGACGTCATCGTCTACTGGGGCGCAAACCCCGCCCACGCCCACCCGCGGCACATGTCCCGCTACTCGATCTTCCCCCGCGGCTTCTTCACCGGCAAGGGCCAGAAGAGCCGCAAGATCATCGTCATCGATCCGAGGCACACCGACACCGCCCAGGTGGCGGACATCCACCTGCAGGTGAAACAGGGGCACGACTACGAGCTCTTTGACGCGTTCCGTGCCGTCGTCCGGGGCCACGAGATCCCCGAGGAAGTTGCCGGGATCAAGCGCGAGCAGATCCTCGAGGTCGCCGCGATCATGAAGAAGGCCCGGTTCGGCACCATCTTCTATGGCATGGGGCTCTGCCACTCCGACGGCAGGAACCACAACGTGGACATCGCCATCAGCCTGACCCGCGACCTCAACGACTACACCAAGTGGACGATCATGGCGATGCGGGGCCACTACAACATCACCGGACCGGGCGCGGTCTGGTCATGGCAGTACGGGTTCCCCTACTGTCTCGATCTGACGAAGAAGGACATCGCCCACATGAACCCCGGCGAGACGAGCTCCGTCGACCTTGCCATGCGCGACGAGGTGGACGCTTTCATCAACATCGGAACCGATGCGGGCGCCCACTTCCCGATCGAGGCGGTAAAACACCTCAGAAAGCACCCCTGGATCACCATCGACCCGAACATCTGCATGGCGAGCGAGATCTCCGACCTCCACATCCCGGTGGGAATCGTCGGGGTCGAGGTCCCGGGCATCGTCTACCGGATGGACAACGTCCCGATCCAGTACCGCAAGGTCATCGACCCCCCCGAAGGTGTCATCAGCGACGAGGAGCTTTTCGAGCGGATCCACCAGAGGCTCTCTGAACTGGAGGCCGAAGAGGCCGCGAAAGAGCAGGCGAAGGTCACGCCGGAAGGTGTCCGCGCGGAGAGTGAACCATGAGCGAACTCCTGATCAAGAACGGGTTCGTCTTCGACCCCCTGCAGGGAATCAAGGGTGACCGCATGGACATCGGAGTCAAGGACGGCAAGATCGTCGAACCGGGCGCTCTCTCGAGCCCGAAGACGATCGACGCCGCCGGCATGACCGTGATGGCGGGCGGCGTCGACATCCACTCTCACGTGGTGGGGCCGAAGGTGAACGTCGGCCGGCTCTTCCGGCCGGAAGACAAACTCTTCAAGAGCCCCCACAAATCTCCTACGTGCAGCCGCATGGAGATGGGCTGCTCCGTCCCCTCCACGTTCAAGACAGGCTACGACTACGCGCGGATGGGCTACGTCTTCGTCAATGAGGCGGCGATGCCCCCGCTCCACTCCCCGCACGTCCACGAAGAGATCCGGGATACCCCAATCATCGACATCGCCGCGATGCCGGTCTTCGGGAACAACTGGTTCACCCTTGAATACCTTAAAAATAACGAGATCGAGAACAACGCCGCGTATACTGCCTGGCTTCTGCGGGCAACCCGCGGGTTCGGCATCAAGGTCGTCAACCCCGGCGGCTCCGAGGCCTGGGGCTGGGGGCTGAACTGCGAGCACATCCACGACCCGGTCCCGTACTTCGATATCGCCCCGGCGGAGATCGTGAAGGGCCTCATCGAGACGAACGAGTTCCTCGGTCTCCCCCACTCGGTGCACCTACACTGCAACAACCTCGGGAACCCGGGCAACTACGTCGACACGATCGAGTCGCTCAAACTCGCCGAAGGCTACGCTCCAAAGAACGACTTCGGCCGCGAGCAGGTACTGCACATCACGCACCTTCAGTTCCACGCCTACGGCGGCGACTCCTGGGGGAACTTCGAGTCACGGGCAAAAGACGTGATGGACTACGTGAACGCCCACGACAACATCACCGTCGATATAGGCCAGGTGACGCTCGACGAGACCACCACCATGACCGCCGACGGGCCGTTCGAGCACCACCTGCGTGGCCTGAACAACCTGAAGTGGGCGAACGTGGACGTGGAACTCGAGACCGCCGCGGGCGTCGTGCCCTACATCTACAGCCCGAAGGTCAAGGTCTGCACCATCCAGTGGGCTGTCGGCCTGGAGATCGCCCTCCTCTCCAGAGACCTGATGCGGACGTTTGTCACCACCGACCACCCGAACGCCGGGCCGTTCACCCGCTACCCGCAGGTCATCGCCTGGCTGATGAGCAGGGCCGCACGTGACGAGACCATGAAGACGTTCAAGTGGCTTGAGCGGACGATCGACGCCACCTCCATCGACGGCATTGACCGCGAACTCGGTCTCTACGAGATCGCACAGATGACCCGTGCAGGGCCGGCAAAGGCACTCGGCGTCGGCAACACCTACGGCGGGCTCACCCCCGGCATGGATGCCGATATCGCCGTATACGCTCTCAACCCCGAAGATATGCCCTCAGACCCCGCAATGATCGAGAAGGCTTTCTCCCGGTGCGCCTGGCTCGTCAAAGATGGCATCGTGACCGTCCGGGACGGCGAAGTCGTCGCGGAGCCCGCAAAGCGGACGGTCTGGGTCGACGTGAAGGTCCCGGAGAACGCACAGGTGCAGAGAGACATCTACGAGCACTTCCTCCGGCACTACAGCGTGAAACTCGACAACTACTCGCTCTTCGAAGAGCACCTCCACAACCCGCGGGTGATCGAGGTCGATACGACACAATGAGGTGATGAGAAGATGAAGACAGTTACCCTCACCCTGACCAACCCCTCCGAGCTCTATATCGAGGGGCAGAACGTCACGCCGGACAACTTCGCAGGCAAGAAAGCCGCCGAGATAGCCGCCCTTGATGTCTGGGAAGGCAAACAGAAGGGGCCGCTCGGGAAGTACTTCACCGTTGAAGGCGACGGCGGAGCAACGGCCGAAGAGACGAAGATCGTCCTCCGCGGGGACTGCACCCGCGTCAAAAGGATCGGGCAGCAGATGACCGCCGGCGAGATCGTCATCGAAGGCAACGCCGACATGTACATCGGAGGCTGGATGAAGGGCGGGAAGGTCCACGTCAAAGGAAACGTCGACTCGTTCTGCGGCATCGGGATGGAAGGCGGGGAGTTGATCGTCGACGGCAACGCCGGGCACCACCTGGGCTCATCCCCCCGCGGAGAATGGCGCGGCATGCAGGGCGGAGTGATCCGGGTCGCCGGAAACGCCGGCAACGATACCGCCACGTTCATCAACGGCGGGACGATCGTCATCGGCGGCGATGCGGACATCCACATTTCCACCCACGGCGAAGGCGGCACCGTCATCGTCAAGGGCAACGCCAGGGGCCGCGTCGGCGGGCAGATGGTGAAAGGCGACATCTACGTCTACGGGACGATCGAGAACCCGCTCCCGGGATTTTCGATGGTCGACGAGGTCGAACAGGAGGTCGACGGTGAGACCGCCCGCTTCGTCCACTACATCGGCGACCTTGGCGAACGTCACCCGGTCTCCAGAGGCAAGACGGTGTATGCGAACCTCTACACCAGACTCTAATTTTTTTGGCCCGGGCAGTGTAGCCGGCTCCTCACCCAGAAGGTCGAATCGATGAACCAGTTTTTCCGTCTTATATCAGTGATCGAGGCTATCAACCTCATCAACCGGCTCTCCCCACCGATCGGGGTGGAGCATGTGTCTCTGACCGAAGCGTACGGCCGCGTTCTCGCCGAGGATATCCAGGCCGACGGCGACATCCCGGGTTTCGACCGTTCAGTCAAAGATGGTTTTGCGGTGAACTCCGCCGATACCGTTCAGGCATCCGAATTGGCCCCGGTCGCGCTCAAGAACGTGGGCAGAATCACCATGGGGCAGGGGGGGAACGGCATCGTGCTCCGGCGCGGCGAGTGCGCCTACATCCCGACGGGAGCCGTCCTCCCGGAGGGTGCTGATGCCGTCGTGATGCTCGAGTACTGCCAGGACCTCGGGGAGACGATCCTCGCGGGCCGCCAGGTCTTCCCGGGAGAGAACATCATCCGTGCCGACGAGGACTACTCGCACGGCGAAGGTGTTCTTGCGGCGGGAAAACTCCTGAATGTTCGGGATGTCGGCGTGCTTGCGGCGGTCGGGGCGTCCCGGGTAGCGGTGAGGAAGCGGCCGGTCATCGGGATCGTCCCAACCGGCATCGAACTGGTGCCGCCGGATGTTGTTCCGGAAGCCGGCGAGGTCCGCGATGTCAACTCCTACCTCTGCAACGCGTTCGTGCAGGAACGGGGCGGCATCCCCCGTAACTATGATCTCGTCAGGGACGACCCGGCGCACCTCACGACTGTCCTCGAGTCGGCGCTCGAAGAGTGCGATGCAATCCTGATCACCGGAGGGAGTTCAAAGGACGATCGCGACATTGCGGCCGGCGTGATCGAGTCGCTCGGGGAGGTGCTTGCACACGGGATAGCACTGGCTCCCGGGAAACCGACGATCATCGGTACGATCGGTCACGTACCCGTCATCGGCATCCCCGGCCACCCGGCCTCGACAATGGTCGTCCTCTCGGTGCTTGCGGCGCCCCTCCTGCAATCGCTCTCCGGCTGCACGGGCCGCCGGGAGATGAAGCAGAAGGCGGCCCTCACGCAGAACATACCCTCGGAGCGGGGGCGCGAAGAGTACGTCAGGATCAAACTCATCGGGGATGAAGCGGTGCCGCTCTTCGGCAAGTCGGGCCTCTTGAACACCCTGGTGCAGAGCGACGGGCTCGTCAGAATACTTCAGGGATACGAAGGGCTCGAGGCCGCAAGCGAGGTGGACGTAACGTTATGGTGAGGCGGCGCCTCGCGTCGAAACCGCTCGCGGACGTCCGGAGGATGATGCGCTCGATCTTCCCGTGCCTGGACCGGATCGTCACCCTCCCGGTTGCCGGGGCGGCCGGACGGATGACGGCAGAGCCCGTCTACTCGTTGCTGACCGTCCCGGCAACGGATATTGCCGCCAGAGACGGTTTCGCCATCGTGAGCAGTGAGACCGCCGGGGCGAGCGCGACAAACCCGGTCAGGCTCAAAACCCCCCACCGGGTGAATACGGGAAATGCGATCCCTCCAGGTTACGATGCAGTCGTCATGATCGAGGACACTACCAAAAAGGACGGGGAGTGGTATACCGGGAAGGCGGTGCTCCCTGGCGAACATGTCCATCCGGCCGGCTCCGAGATCCGGCAGGGCGACCCGATCCTCCCGGCCGGGCACCGGATACGCCCCTGCGATATCGGGGCGCTCCTCTCCTACGGGATCGCTATGGTGGACGTGCGGGACGTGAAGGTCGGCCTCATCCCGACGGGGAGCGAACTCGTTCCGGCAGGCGAACTCCCGGGACCGGGAGGGGCCATTGAGAGCAACACCGCCGCTGCCGCGGCACTGCTCGACGAGGCCGGCGCCACCTGTGTCCGCTACGGAATCGTCCGCGACGAGCCCGGACAACTCCGGCAGGCTATCCAAAACGGCGTCCGCGAAAACGACCTGATCCTGATCTCCGCCGGCTCATCGGCAGGCACCCGGGACTTCACTGCTGCCATCATCAGCGACCTTGGAGAAGTACTCGTCCACGGTGTCGCGATGAAGCCCGGAGAACCGGCGATCATAGGCCGGATCGACGGCAAACCGGCCATCGGGCTCCCGGGCTATCCGATTGCCGCCCTGACGGCCGTACGGGAACTCGCCCTCCCTCTGCTTGCGGCATGGGGCTTTCATCCCCGGCCGGCGGAACGCTTCCGCGCCCGGCTCGCCAGGACGGTCACGGCGGACCCCGGCTACGACGAGTTCGTCCTCCTCACCGTCTCGCGGACAGGCGACGGGTTTGTCGCGATCCCCCTGCCACGGGGGGCCGGCCCGCAGATGGCGCTGGTCCATGCAAACGCCTACCTGCACGTCCCGAGAGGCACCTGCGGCATCTGCGAAGGCACGGAGATCGAAGTCCCGCTGACCGGGCCGCACTGGATGATCCGGGAGTTGGCTGAAAATGAAACTGCATCGGGATACCGGATACGGGAAAGAGAGGTGGCATCCCCGCCGAAAGGCGGTTCCTGACAGAGCCCCACCGTCACCCCTCGCCCTCGCAGGTTTTGATCAGGGTACGGATGCGCTCCTCGAGGTCCGGGAGATTCTCCCGGTACTCACGTGCAAGCAGAAACGTTCTGACAGCGTCGCCCATGCCCCGGTGGGCGCCGAGAAGGTGGCCGTACTCCCGGGGGACAGGATACCGGAAGTGCGTCGAGGCAATGGTGGAGCCGTCGGCGGAGAAATCAATGAGACGGGACAGACGATCGAGGGAGAGAACCTGTTTCATCCCGAAACGACGCCGAATCTCGCGCTGGAGGTCGACCAGCATACACCCATCGAGCGAGAAATTTGCGGTCCGAAAAGCCCTCTTCTCCATACTCGCAGCAAAGACGACGATAGCCGGAGTGTCCCCTGCCGAGACGACCGATTCCATGAAGAGCCGGAGATCAGCAAAAGCGTTCCGCGCCGTCGCCTTTGCCGCGGGAACCTCGTCACCCGAAATCCGGTAGGAGTGATCGTAGGGCATCCCATACTCGTCACGCCCCATGTTCGCCACGGTCGTCGCGACACCGACGGTTTTGCCGCACGCATCGGTCACTTTCTTCCATATCTCGACATCGATATCATACCAGAACTGTTCCCCAACGTAGCGGACGCTATCGTCCTCTAGCCGGTGGACGACCGCACCGATCTCGATCGGCATCATGACTCCCCGGCAGGTGCCGTAGACATAGCCGAACTCGATATCCAGGTAGACATACCTGCCTGCCTCGCCTGTTGCGGACTGCACTGCAAAAGAGATCTCTCCCCGACGACGAAAAGGTTTCCCAGCCTCTCCTTTCCGGCAAAGGTTTATCGGGCAGGACGAAAGCCATTCTATAGAGAAGCAGCAGGAGACCCCTGCACCCGATGACCATGAGACTCTCCACCATCTGGAAAAAACTGGGTATCGGCGGCCATTCCGAGCAGAAACCCTCCGGATGCCCGGAGCCCGTCAGCCGCGACCGGGAGGCAGAGGTGCGTGCGCTCCTCGCCCGTCCCCCGTTCGGGATCACCGGTATCGCCGACGCCGCCTTCCCACTCTACGATCGGGCACTGACCCACCGATCGTACGCGAACGGCGGGGAGTACCCGGCAGCGGTGGTCGACGACAACGAACGGCTTGAATTTCTCGGGAACTACATCCTCGACTTCATCATCGCCGATCACCTCTACGGCGAGTACGAACTCCCGCCAGGGGAGATGAACCGGAGGCTCCAGGTGACCAGGAACACGAAACTCGCCGAGATCGTGCGCGGGCAGGGCCTCGGCATCGACGGCGCCATCAGGCGGCGGGGACTGGCGCTGACCGACTCGATCATCGCCGACGCATTCGAGGCCCTGATCGGCGCCATCTATCTCGACCGGGGCCTCACCGTGGCCCGGGAAGTCGTGCTCGCGATCTTTGAGGAAGAGATCGCGGGATGCGACGTCCACCGGAACTACCGCGGAAGACTCCAGGAGTATGTTGCCCGGGAGAACCTCGGTGAGCTCGAGTACGCCTTTCGCCAGACCGGACCCGGGAGCTCCCCGGTCTGGGCCGCACGGGTGGCCGTCGGGGGAAACCTCCTCGGCGAAGGAGAGGGACGGACCAAGCAGGGGGCGGCGATGCTCGCGGCAAAAGAGGCCCTCGGCCGCCTCGGAGGGAGGTAAGGCGGTGCTGCCGACCGAAGGCGACGCGCCCGTCGCGGTCGCCCGGTGCGACGGTTACGTGCCGGGAGAGGTCGAAGCGGCCGTCCGCCGTGCAATCGACCTCGCCGGCGGCATCGGGAGGTTCGTCTCGCCGGGACAGCAGGTTCTCCTCAAACCGAACCTCCTGCAGGGGCAGGAGCCGGAACGGTGCGTCACCACCCACCCGGAGGTCGTCGCTGCCGTCGCCCGGCTTCTTACGGAGCACGGGTGCCAGGTCGTCATCGCCGACAGCCCGGGAGGGGGAATTGTCTACAGCGAGGCGAACCTGCGACGTGCATACGCGCGCGCGGGGTATATGGTGGTGGCCGAAGAGACCGGCGCCGCCCTGAACTACGATACCGGGTCGCAGATCGTGTCGTTCCCGGAAGGCGAGGTGATGAAACAGTTCTCCATCATCACCCCCGCCGTAGAGGCCGACGCGATCGTGGTCGTCTCGAAAGCCAAGACCCACATGTGGACGCGAATGACGGGTGCGACGAAAAACCTCTTCGGACTCATCCCGGGACTCGAGAAACCGGTCTTCCACTTCCGGTTCCAGGACGAGTACGCCTTCGGGAGGATGCTCGTCGACCTCAACGAGTGCATGAAGCCCCGGCTCCAGGTCGTGGACGCGGTTATAGGAATGGAAGGGGACGGCCCGCAGGCAGGCACCCCAAAAAAGATCGGGGCGATCCTTGCCGGGAGCGATTATGCGGCCGTGGACACCGTCCTCGCGCGGCTCATCGGCATGGACCCGCTCGAGATCGGGAGCATCAGAAGCGCGGCTGATCGCGGGCTGTTCGACCCTGAGGGAGTCAGGACGGTCGGCGACGACCCGGCGGGGTTCGCAGTCCCGGACTTCCAGAAACCTTCGACCTATGCCGGGGGCAGGACGGGCATCTGGCGGCGGGTGATGCTCGCCGTCGTCCAGCGGTTCGGGAGAACCTACGCCCCCCGCCCCGGTGTGATCGCTTCTTCGTGCATCGGTTGCCGGAAGTGCGAGCGGATCTGCCCCGTGCACGCGATCACCGTCAGGGAAGGCAAGGCGACGATCGATCTATCGCGTTGCATCCGGTGCTACTGCTGCCACGAGATGTGCACTGAGCACGCCATCGCCCTTTCGCGGGGCCTCACCGGGAAGCTCCTCGCCCGCCTGCTCGGGTGAAGACGCCCCCGCCAAAAGACTCATGAGCGATCGGGAAAGAGCGGGGGCCATGCCATGCCCGTTCTGCAACCCTGCCCCGGAAGATATCGTTGTCGCAAACGACCTCTGTTACGCCCGCTACGACATCCACCCAGTCAGCCCCGGCCACCTGCTTGTCATACCGTTCCGGCACGTCGGGAGTTACTTCAATACGACCGATGAAGAGAGGATGGCCATAGCCTGGCTCATCGACGACTGCAGGGCCCTCACCGACCGCGACCTCGCCCCCGACGGTTACAACATCGGCGTCAATGTCGGTGAGGCCGCGGGGCAGAACGTCATGCATCTCCACATCCACTTCATCCCGCGCTATCGGGGAGATGCCGGAGAGCACGGAGGGGGCGTGAGGGGCGTGATGCCGTGCAAGCCGGAGTAGCGACGAAGAGCGACCTCCGGGCATAATTTCCGGATATGTCATCGTGCCGCCGTGCCCGGGGCAACGGCACCGGGCGTTTACCGGCCGATGCCCGGATGCCCATTTAGAATGATTAATTATGCAAGTAAGGCATAGTTACCCTACGAGGGACTTTAGTGCAGACGCTGCTCTTCCTAATACTATTCCCCATCCTCGTCGCGTGTCTTTTATTGTTCGTGAAACGGACGACACTGCGTTACGCGGTGGTTGCCCTCTCCGCTCTCATTATCGGCGGGGCATCGATATACCTGCTTATACGGTATGCGTTCGAAGGCGTGGTCTACTTTGCCGCGCCCTCGGAGGCGGCCAGCCTTGCTATGGTGGCCATCGAGATGGGCCTGGCGCTCTTTATTATCTACATGGGCGCAAAGTTCAGGAACTACCTGGCAATCGTGCTTGCCGTCGTCCAGGCGGCGCTGGTGGTATACCTTGAGACAACGTTTTCGGGGAACATTCACGCGGTTAACAACCTCTTCATCGACCAGTTCTCCATCATTATGGCCCTGATCGTGGGGCTCATCGGGAGCCTCATAGCCGTGTACGCGGTCAGGTACATGGAGACATACCACCACCACCACCCGGAGGTGCGCGACCGGCAGAAGATGTTCTTCTTCGTCATCTTCATCTTCCTTGCCGCGATGTTCGGCCTGGTATTCTCCAACAACCTCATGTGGGTCTTCTTCTTCTGGGAGATCACCACAATCACATCGTTCCTGCTGATAGGTTACTCGGAGACCGAGGAAGCAACAAAGAATGCTTTCCTTGCGCTGGTGATGAACCTTCTCGGCGGGGTCGCGTTCGTCGCTGCGCTCATCTTCCTCGCCGCAACCGAGGCAACGAGCGGGGGCATCGATCTCGCCCGGGTGCTCGCCTCAGGGGACACGGCCGTCATCCTGATTCCGGCCGTCCTGATCGGGTTTGCCGGGATAACGAAAGCCGCGCTGATGCCGTTCTCCTCCTGGCTCCTCGGGGCGATGGTGGCCCCGACCCCGGTCTCGGCCCTGCTCCACTCAAGCACCATGGTCAAGGCCGGTGTCTACATCCTGGTCAGGTTCTCACCGG
The DNA here is from genome assembly GCA_002839575.1 of Methanomicrobiales archaeon HGW-Methanomicrobiales-6. Taxonomy (GTDB): domain Archaea; phylum Halobacteriota; class Methanomicrobia; order Methanomicrobiales; family Methanoculleaceae; genus Methanoculleus; species Methanoculleus nereidis. Next base: position 797 of record PGYH01000068.1, on the reverse strand, counting down.
TCTTTGCCGGGACGTTCGCCGGATTCTCCATCGGCCTCGTCGGCGCCGTGACCTTCGTCGTCGCATCTGCGATCGCGATATCACAGAGCAACGCTAAACTGGTTCTCGCCTATTCGACGATCGCAAACCTCGGCCTGATAGCCGCCTGCGCGGGTGTCGGAACTTACATGCTCGTCTGGGCGGCAATCCTCCTGATCATCTTCCATGCCGTCGCGAAGTCGCTCCTCTTCCTCGGGACCGGTGCGATCGAGCACCGGATCGGGAGCCGGGACATCGAGGACATGGAAGGCCTGATCGTCCGGATGCCCAGGATGGCGGTGATGATGTTCATCGGGATCGCCGGCATGTTCCTTGCACCCTTCGGCATGTTGATCTCCAAGTGGGCGGCGATCGAGGCGTTCGTCCAGGTCCAGGCTCCTTTCGGCCTGGTCTTCATCGCGCTCCTCGCCTATGGGAGCGCCATCACGGTCTTTTTCTGGGCGAAATGGATGGGCAAACTCATCGCGATCACCAGGAACAGGGAACAGGTCGAGAAAGGGTTCTTTGAGGAGCCCTGGGCTCCCCTCTACATCATCACCGGCCTCGTGGTAGCGGCCGTCCTCCTCTTCCCGGTCATCTCCTCGACGCTGATCGAGCCCTACGTCCTTGCAATCTATGGGGTTACGGCACGCCTTGCAGAGGCGAACGTCGCCATCATGCTCCTGATGATGGCCCTCTTGCTGATCCTCCCGGTCTCGTTCCTCCTCTTCAGGAGGAGCGCAAAGCATCTCCCGGCCTACATGAGCGGGAGAACCGCC
>PGYH01000067.1 GCA_002839575.1 Methanomicrobiales archaeon HGW-Methanomicrobiales-6 | reverse complement strand
CAGTAGTTACCGCCGCCCGCTTTTTTCAGCAGGTCGTCATTCATCGCAAAGCCCTTTTTGAGGTATTCTTTCAGGACTTTAAGCGCCCAACGGCGAAACTGTGTGCCGCGTAGCGACTTTACGCGATAGCCGACGGAGATGATCACATCAAGGCTGTAGTGCTTGGTACGGTAATTTTTTCCGTCTGCGGCAGTTGTCAAGTATTCCTTGACAACTGAATCCTGCTCAAGCTCACCCTCTGCAAAGGCATTGTTGATGTGCAGGCTGACATTCTGTTTCGTTGTCTGGAACAGTTCCGCCATTTGCGCCTGCGATAGCCAGACGGTCTCCTCTTCCATCCGAACGTCAATTTTAGTCTGCCCGTCATCGGTCTGGTAGATGATGATCTCTGAAATGTCAAATGTCATACCCGATTGCCCCCGGAGGACAGTTATTAACCCACAAAAAAGGGCGGCACGGGGCCTGTATGACCCGTATGCCCCTTGTGGTGCAGGTCAATAGATATTCTCCTTACTGCATGTCCATTATACAGATTACCACCCCGATGCCATAGAATACCGTCGGTTTTGCATTCGGAAAAATGCCCTTGAAGCCCCACGATGATGATGCACGATTGGAGAACAGTCAGGCAAGCGGGAAGCCCAAACCACAGCAAAAATATCAAGAGACAGGCTGTGACTGCTCCCCCTCCTCACCTCGAACGAGGCGAACGTGACCGGCACGCTCGACGTGCTCGTCGCGGCAAAGGACTGCGGGGTGCCGGCCGTGGTTGGCGCCTCCTTGGTCTACGGCGACACCCCGGTCCTCCCGGGGTGAACGGGGCGAGAAGGCTGCTTTACCTTGGTGATAGCGGAGTATGCGACCGTCACATGCCTGCTGTCCGCAATTGCCCGGATACCGTTATCGGGATCAGGGCCCTTTCCTGTGATCTTTGACAGTTTTGTTCGTTGAACATCGGCCTTACATTCGTCCGTATCTCCGATGGGCTTTTTCGATGGACATGATGTGGGTGATATAGACGAGGTTATCGTCTGGATCGATATTGTAGATGACCGTGAACGAACGTGCGATATGGAGCCGGTATGACTCCCGTTTTTTGGTTGTATGAAGTTTTTCTTTGTCCCCGTCCGGGCCGGGGTACGGATTGTCCTGTAAAATTTTCAGTTTTTCTTTGATGACCCGTTGATCTTTGGCATCGAGAGCAGTTAAGAAGTCCAGCGCACGTTTGTCCACCATGAGGCGGAATGTCACAGGTCTAACTCCACGAACTCGTTCGTGGCCATGACTTCTTCGATATCATCCGTGAGCCGCTGTTTCTTTACCTTCTCCACCAGCCTCGCAAGAGTCTCGTCAAGTGTCTCGCCCGGGTGCCTGAGATCCAGGATCTGGTTATAGGTCTCTTCCGATACGGAGATGTTTTCCGCAACAGACATTGAACCATCTTCTGTGTTGATCGTGGATATACTTTCTTGTGCCGGGTGGAAGGGCTGGCAAGAGGAGAAGGCGGGTGAGGAGCGACAGGCCGAAGGGCCGGAGCATGAGCACCGCCAGGTGCGAGAGCGGAGATTGTCGACGGTGAGCGCCGGGGCCGGCGGGGTCGTGGGCGGGGCGGTGGCGGTGATCGTGAAGGTGCTTGGTGGGGGGTGAGGAGGTGATCGCAGGCAAGGATGATTGAAGGAATGCCACGAAATGATGACTTCACAATCTGCGCACATTTCTGATCAGAGAATGTGACAGAGATGTGACAATCACATTCTGGATCACGTTCACTCCACCCGCGATGGTATCGCGAGTTTTGAGCGACACAGCAACACATAACAACTATATAATTCATACCACTACACTACAGCACATCCGGGGCAGCCTGACCCCGACAAATGGAGTTGATGACCGTGGAGTTTACTCTGGATGAGATCGCCGATAGTCTCCCCCACCTGGGTGTGGCAATCCTGCACCTGCTGCATGCAGGGGGCAACTCTGCTGTTCGGGGAGATGTTCTATTCCAGAAAGAACTCTTTCTCATTGGAGATTACATAGAACAGGTAGGAGACGACGCGGATTTCACCCCTCACATATTTGGGCCGTATAGCGAACCTGCCGAAGTTGCGCTAGACAAGCTCGTCTCCCTGGGCCTTGTCAGGAGATCTGAAGGAGGCTATACCCTCACTCCCGATGGAGTGAGGGTCTGGGAGAAGGTGCGCTCCGTGTTCCCTGACGACGAGTCTGGGGCAATTGACGACTTCAAGGCATTTCTCAACGATCTCAGTGTGGATGAGGCCCTTCTCTTCATCTACGTCACCTATCCTGAATATACCCGTGAGTCTGCAAGACTTCGCGATATCCTGCGAAGGAGGGCTCCACTCTCAGTGTCACTGTATCGGCGAGGGAAAGTGAGTCTCGAAAAAGCCGCGTTTCTGGCGGGGATGAATATCGAGTCGTACCTTGATTACCTTAAGAGATAACACATGAAGATCTTTGACACGTCATCCATCGTCTGCATATTCCGCGAAGTACAGTACCCAAAAATTCTGGATGCCTGCAAAGGTCTTGGGTACCGCCTCTGCATCACCCCTCAGGTGTACGAGGAGATCATGGAGAACCCTGAGACGCTTCAGCACCTTGAAGCGTACGGGGACATTAAGATCGTACAGGATGGCGACACTGAATGCTGCAAAAGGCTCGCCAAACGCTACCCCTGGCTGCACAAAGGGGAACTCAGTGTCCTCTGTGCAGGAGTTGCCATAGAGCAGGACAAAAAGCGGTGTTATTGCGTCATCGATGAACGAGCCCGGAACTTGCGGGACAAACTGCAGATCCGGGTGACGGGCACTGTCGGGCTCATACTCTGGGAAAAAGAGCGGCTTGCCCTGACAGGTGGGGAGTGTCATGATCTCTACAACCGGTTTCTGCAATCGTCATTCCACATCAAAAAAGAGGTTCTGCAGGGGTTGTTAAGGTGACGAGAGAGGTTCGAATTACCGACTATGCGTGCGCGGATGATACCGACCTGAGGGCGCTCTCCGCCGACATCGGGCCGGGAAAGATCGTAACGCCGGTAAAGACGATAAATCCTCGTGACTTCTACGCTGACACTGATTTTCCTCGAAACCTGACGAGCCTCCACGAAACATATCTCAAGTTCGATGACGGGAGCCTGCAACGCATGGATGAGGACAAGGCGTACTCCATGCAGAAGAACAAGGATATCAGCAGAAACAGAAAGAGAGCACATCACTCTCCGGGCCTCTGCTTTGTGGAGTTCAAGACCCGGGGGCAGGGAGGCCGCTATCCTACCGCACATGAGATAGACGTCCTGACAAACGCCGCCTACTCGTACTCGGATATCACGCCCATTCCATCCGTCCCGAAGATGGCACGCTCTATTAACAGAGAGAATTTCGGGGAATTTTTACAGTACCTCTTATCCTGCATCGAGAGTATCGAAGTCCGGAACAAAAAATGCATCCTTGGGTATATCCCTTCGGCTGCTGCTCTCTATACACAGAAGATCGTTGATTTCTACCTGGATCACGGGATCAATGCGTATTACATCGATTTCGACGGGACGATGGTCCAGAGCCACCTCGACTCCCTGAACGCACTCAAGCGGCGGCTTGCGGCAAGGGGATATGAGGAGAATAACTTCCTCTCCTACATCAACGTCAGCTTCGGGAAGGCTATCAACGACCAGAACGTTCTGTCAGCCCGAGATCTTCTCGCCTACGGGTATGGACTGGACTGCCTCGGCGGCAACCATGTCGGGCCGAAGAGAAACCCCGAGTTCTATGAGTGGCTGAAGGCGCAGAAATCGATCGCCCGGAACACGACGCGCCTGCTGAACATACGGGACTACGGTTATTACAGGGCCGACCTCCTGGGTGAGGCGGCCAGAGGGGTTTACCCGGAGGGGGCCTTGATCAAGTATGAGGAGAGCCTCTCTGCGGCTCCAGGCCGGCAGAAGAGGTTGCTGCAGATCGTCAACATGCAGCAGCAGTGCCTGGAGGCTGAAACTCTGAGAGGCGTTATCGATGAGTCGGGGGATGCGTCCCTGGACTACTTCTCGTCGAAGAAGAACGTCGTGAAGGGTGATCTCAAGGGCCTTGCAAGACGGGGCGGCCGGTGATTCATCCCGGGCGGGGATTGAGGTTCTCCTTCTTCCCGGGCAGGGTCGAACACGCCTGAAAGGCCGGACAATGGCCTATACCCTGGAGACGTTGTAACGAACTTGCAGTAACGAGACCTATGTCTTTTTCATGGACGGAGAATAGCAGAAATTCTCTTATGACGCTCCGAATTGTTTATACTATTTATTGGGACATATTTGATGCATGGAATGGGTTGTAACGCTTTCGGGGAGCGCTCATATATTAGAGGAACTTTCGAAGGTGTTTAATTCGCCAGAAACCTGCATACTGAAGAATAATGATAAGTATATATTGAAATCCAGAGATTTTGCCGACCTTGGCTCTTATGACCTGGTACGAGACCATACAACCGAGATCTTGACGTCACTCAACGGCGCAGCAAAACTATCTCTTGGCTCTGGCTCACCTATTAAAATTGGCTCAATTTCAGAGATTCGCGATGATGGAACCAGACATACCTATGCCTCAGCCGCAGTTGTCGGGGCATCCGCTACGCTCACATGCAGTGTTGTAGTTATTCACGCCGATGGAACAATCGAAGAGTCTCATCCCGCAGATCCTGCCATTACCTGGATGGCTCTATCGAGGAAAGACGCACACGTAAAAAAGGCCTTACGCCTGATCGAGAATGACTTTGAAACCTGGTACGGTCTGTACAAAGTTTTTGAGATAATACGGGAGGACGCCGGCAATATCGTAAAGAGGGGCTGGTGCACAGAAGCAGAGTTGAAGAGATGCACACAGACCGCCAATAGCCCCGAGGCCCTGGGTCTGACCGCCAGACACGCGAAAACGATCCCTGCACCACCGGATCCGATGTCTCTTACCTCTGCGAAGTCATTTATACAAAAGTTGATGAATGCTTGGCTTGAGGAGAAGAAAGCTCAACACGGCCTTTGAGTTGTACCCCCGGCAAACATCGCTTGCTCCCTGGTGAGCACCGTCCCTTCGGGATCCCGGCTCTCACGCTCACAACCTCGATCATCGATGTATGATGAATAGTTCCTTGGTTTGTCATCCCACAGCAGAAAGCCCTCTTTCATCTCCGGGCCAGCCGGAACCTCCGGTCGCCGATGGGTTCCAGGGCGAACTCCGGCGGCTTACCCTTTGCCCGAGGGATGACTCCCTGGTTGAGCAGCCACCTCCCGATTACTGAACTCCTGAGTTCGGGGCAGGTCGTCCAGAATTTTTCAGACAGTGAGACGTCGACAACCTCGCCGTTATCGAGCACGACCTCCACCGAGCCCCAGTTCCTCCGGAAGTAGCGGTCGCGATCAGTGTATGAGATCTGGATGCCGTACCCCGCGCCGGTGCGATTGTTTGCCGAACCTTTAGACCAGCCGGACACCTTCGTTGTTTTCCCTCTGGGCAGGTGAGGGATATAAGTAACTTGGTCAACTGCACTACTACAAAATCTCGGCTTTATAGTCGTCTTATTTGAGCAGAATCAAAATCTACAACCACAAAACCGGCATTTGTCCTTCTCCAATCGCGTATGCAGGATAACACCTCGTTTATTAGATCACTAAAAATGGTATAGTAGTCAGGATTAACGATGTATACAGATAGCAGGTTATTCTCCTCCGCGTCAATTATTATTTTCTCATCAAGCACTTGCTCATACACCAGTTTTTCCGATCCTTCTTCTTTCTCTCTATAGTACAGTCGATACAGGCCGATGGTACCCGATAAGACATTTTGGTGTTTCGATAGTTCCCATTCAAAACCCTGAACCGTTATATCGGTACGTAAGAAGAGATCCTGCCTATGCAGTTCAACAAACGAGTGAAGCATCTTCAGCGCTTCAAGTAGATGAATGATCACTGAATTCTCTTCATCATCCATTCTCTCCATTATGAATGAGTTTTTAATGAGCTCATCCAGTCTATGGATTGCATCTTCAAACTGAATATCACAAATCTGATACCCAAGATATTGCACGTCCGTTATGATTGAGAAAACTGTATGGATATCATACTCTTCGATGTCGGATTCATCAGCCTCAAATCCACCATCATAATCAGCCTGATATTTCCGCTGATAGGGCATGCCGTCTTCGTCGTAGAGGATCTTCGCCTCATCCCTCATCTGCAGGATGTAATTCCCCTGGACAGAATCTTTCAGCACAACATCGCCAGCATCAAAATACACACAGTAGCCCTCAAGCAACATCTTTATCTGGGCCTTTATCTCGAGCATTGCCTGCCCCATCTCGTTTTCGGCATAGCGGTACACGTTCTCGTTCAACGCTTTGTGGCTTTTATCATTCCACAACTCATAGGTGACGACAATAATAGGAATGGCAATCAAGGCGGCAGCGACGTCTACCAGTAATTCCTTGATGTCGCCGGAGAGATTGACAGCGAAGATATACAATATTGCTCCAAAAACAGCGACCGCCAATTTCGGCCACGCTTTTAGCCACATTCGCCTTAAATAGGATTTCATCCGATCACGAACACACTGGGAGGCAACAGTATAGAGAGGTCAGCGCTCCAAATCCTTCAGTAATGCTCTTAACATGCGAACGCAAAACAGATTATTCCCTCACTGCTCCAATCCCTGCAATATTTCTTGCTTTTTCAAACAACTGCGTGACGACGGGAGGTATTTCCTCAACCTCGATTAATGAGCCTAACATAGTAGCAAGCTCAGGTTTGCTAATGTAGTTTGGCTCGCACTCTTCAGCTACAGATTTGATGAGAGCATATGAAAACTTCTCCTTTTGACGCAACTCATCTATTTCATCGACAGTCCAAGGTGTGCCATTGTTTTTGGGGCGTACCTTGGTTAGTACACGCACGAAAACTTCATTTGAGAACGTGTCTTCAAACTCCTTATCACCAATATAGATAATCTTCTCGTTAAAGAAATCTTCAATAAATTGCTTGTACTCCTCGTAATCCATTCCAGAGGATCTTGCCATCGTATCGGACAGCATTTTTTTCTTTCTTACATTTGTGGTGTCCCGATCTAAGAGCAACAGTACAAGATCACGTTTATTTTTCATCAAAAGTTCTAAGAAACTTATTGCAGCACCATTTCCTCCCAATTTAACTAGAGTCAAGCCGTCTTCGGCCATGGATGATTGATATCGTTTCTTATAAGCCAGAGGAAGAAAATTCAATTCAGACGGCCCTTCAAAAACAATAAAGCAACGTTCAAAGAAGATGTGGCTGTTTGAGAGCCCCAGTTCCCTGCACATAAGTTCGATGAATCTCTGAACCTCCCGATCCTCTGCAGTCTCAAGAAACCCTACCACTGTACTCCCATTATCACCGCGGCGAAGCAGATTTATAGAGGAAGCTGGAGCCGAATCAATCATAAACAGCGAATGTGTGCAGAGGAGGACCTGGTTTTTCTTAGCGGTGTCATCTACGATCGATCGGAGTGTCCGAAACAGCCCTCTCTGGCCCTCTATATGTAAATTATTGTCAGGCTCGTCGTAACAACGGATGGCATAGCCCCGATCAATCCCTGCGAGGACTTCTTTATTCCATTCGAATATTGCAAGGTACATTCGTTTCTTAGTACCATACCCCTTGCTGTTCAAGTAATGATAAATTCCAGATCGATCTCTTATTTTTATAGGCGTCTGTCTCAGCCCTGAGCTCAGGTCGATCTCCGGATCTATGCTGATATCCTCGATACCATCATTATATTTCTGAATATGCTTTAGGAATTGCCGGGTTTCCGTATCCAGTCTTTCATTTACACGATCGATTACCTGCCTCAGGCTTGCATCCCTTAGCACTCTATCGCCGTTCTCATCCTTCAAGTAGAGTTCACTCTCGAAGGCTTCCTTCAACACCTTAAAAATAAAGTTTTCAGGGTTGCTGTAGTCATCAACGTTGTATCGGATGAATTTTGGCAAGATGGCTTGCAGTTCTTTGAAAGGAATCTCAACCCAATCAAGAGTGGCAGGAATATCTTGAGCATGTTCCTGGATGTATTCTTTGACTTTCGCTTTCCGCTCATCTTGATTCCTGAATTCGAAGCCCATCTCTTCGGTAAACCCAAGTTCCTCCACAAAGGCCTTGAGTTCGCTGGCCTTCATGGAGGTGTAGTTGTAAAACCTGGGATCAGAGAATCTCTTTATGTAGGCATACGAGACACTATTCTCCGGGCTGAACACTTTCTTCAGACGAAGGTTTTTCTGTTCATCCAGGTAACTAGCGAGAGTGCGTTCTTCATCACTATCAACACTGAAGACGATCTCCCCTGATATCTCGTCTGCAGCAACCTCGCGAAACTGATCTGAGGGGGAGGCTGGGTCAATGTATTTGAAGTAGTCCTCTTTATTCGGTATCTTACTGGTGAGCATTATCTCCAGAAAGTCAATGATCGCGGTCTTACCGCAGTCGTTCTCACCAATAAGTGTCGTAAAATCGTGGAAGGGAATATTATCGATAGAACGGTGGCACTTATAGTTTCGAATAGAGAGGGACTGGATCTTCATAAACCCAGCCTACATTTTCTCCACTCGGCAGGAGATCTGTACCATGTCTTTGTCATTTGGGTTATACTGCGGATGAATCTTGAAGGACGTATCCAGAATCTCGACACTATCGATGTTCTTCAGAAGATACAATCTCCAGGCAGGCAAGTTCCCCGAACTACTGTATCCTCCAACCTGATATGCCCGCAAGGCCTCGCTCCCCTTTTTGTTGGTTCCAACAAGATAGGGATCAACAACCCGCACCTGCTTATCGTAAATAATGCTGACTCGCCGGAAATTTTTAATCGCGGTGCATAAATTGGATTTCACCATAACTCTCTCCTCGCATGGCTACGATCTTTCAACTCTTGCCTACGAGGGAGCTAGATTTGAAACTATATGTTAATTTTCATCTATTACTTCAACAAGGTATAAACCAGATTACATGACTTAATCATGATTGGGCGTACAAACAGGCGCTGATGAATGGGAAGCCCTCGCCTCTGCGTAAGGAGACAGGGGTTGGATGGACACAATAAGAAATCCTCCAGAAGACTGAATAGTTCCCGTTTCCACGCAACCGCCCACGGTGAGCCTGCCCGACCCATTGTCTGGTGCTCGTGCGCGGTGATGATCTTTACCGAGTAAAAATAGTTTTGAATCTCTCAATCCGACTGGAAAAGCATTCATTGCCGCTGATGGGCACCGAATATGCGAGAACGATGGTTCTCGACGATCAGCGCCGGGGCCGGCGGGGTGGTGGCGGTGATCGTGCGGGTGCTCGCCGGAGGGTGAAGGGAGGACGGCAGGTGCCCTCGCAGACCCGTATCGAACCCGGAATCCCGGTTCAATTCAGAAAGCCCTAAACCGCCCCACCGCCATAACCTCTTCATGCGCTACATCGTCACCGGCGGGGCCGGCTTCATCGGCTCGAACCTTGCGGAGACCTTATCGCAAAACCACGACGTCGTCATCATCGATAACCTCGCGACCGGCCGGCGGGTGAACATCGAGCACCTCCTCGACCATCCCCGGGTGACGTTTGTCGAGGGGAGCATCACCGATCTGGATCTTTTAACGGAGGTCTTCCCGGGCGCGGCCGGCATCTTCCACCAGGCGGCGATCCCCTCGGTGCCCCGGTCGGTGAAGGACCCCCTCGCGTCGAACGAGGCGAACGTGACCGGCACCGTGAACGTGCTCGTCGCGGCGAAGGACTGCGGGGTGCCCGCCGTCGTCGCCGCCTCCTCTTCCTCGGTCTACGGCGACACCCCGGTTCTCCCCAAGCACGAGGGCATGGTCCCGAACCCCCTCTCCCCCTACGCGGTCACGAAGTTCGCCGACGAGTGCTATGGGAAGGTTTTTTCGGACCTCTACGGCATCAGGACGGTCTTCCTCCGCTACTTCAACGTCTTCGGCCCCCGGCAGGACCCGAAGTCCGAGTACGCGGCGGTGATCCCGAAGTTCGTCACCCGGCTGCTTGCGGGGCAGCCGCCGACCATCTACGGCGACGGGGAGCAGACCCGCGACTTCACCTTCGTCGCCGACGTGGTGCAGGCGAACATCAGGGCGATGGAGAGCGACGCCCGGGGGATCTTCAACATCGCCGGCGGCCGCCGGATCAGCTTAAACGAGCTTGCGTCGATCCTGATGGACCTCACCGGCACCCGGTGCGAGCCCGTCTACGAGGCGCCCCGGCCGGGCGACATCCGGGACTCGCTCGCGGACATCACCCGGGCCCGGGATGCCTTCGGGTACGACCCGCAGTACCCGGTCGAGGAGGGGCTCCGGCAGGCGGTGGCGTGGTTCCGGGAGCAGGCGTAACGAGGCTTTGCTGGCCACGGCATCTCTTCATTTTTCAGGGTTCCGGACTGTCCCGAAGTGATCCGGGTAAGGTTCCATCTCCTTCCCTCTCTGCGCGCCCCGGCCGGGCTGACGACAACGCCGTACATTGTTCACGCTTGAATTCTTCCTGGATAACCCATTTACCCCGGATATTGTGTCAAACCAGGCAATTTGTACGTTAACGTCACTTGTCTTTCACGTGAAGAATCATAGCTTTCAAATGCAAGATCAGAGAATATTCCACACAACTTAAACCCTCGGGAGTCCGTCACTATGGTTCAGGAATCACTCAAGGATACAGCCGTCTGCGTCGTCGGCCTCGGATACGTCGGGTACCCCCTCGCCGATGCGTTCTCTCGGCACGTCACCACGATCGGCTACGACCTCGATGCGAAGAAGATCGACCGGATCAACGCCGAGCCGGGCAACAACGTCCTCGCCACCACGGACCCGGCCAGGATCGCTGAGGCCGACGTCGTGATCATCGCCGTCCCCACCCCGGTGACGAAGGCCAAGGACCCCGACATCTCCTACGTGGTCTCGGCCGCGGAGACCGTCGGCCGGAACCTCAAAGACGGTGCCATCGTCGTCCTCGAGTCGACCGTCTACCCCGGTCTCACCGAGGAGATCATGGTCCCGACCCTCGAGCGGGTCTCCGGGAAGACCTGCGGGAAGGACTTCTCTGTCGGCTACTCGCCCGAGCGGATCAACCCGGGCGACGCCGACCACGTTCTCGAGAAGATCACGAAGATCGTCGCCGGCATGGACCCGGCAACCACCGAGCGCCTCGCCGCCCTCTACGGCCTCGTGACCAACGTCTACGTCGCCCGGGACATCCGGACCGCCGAGGCGGCGAAGGTGATCGAGAACGTCCAGCGGGACTTAAACATCGCCCTCATGAACGAGCTCTCGATCATCTTCAGGAAGATGGGTCTCGAGACGAAGGCGGTGCTCGAGGCCGCCGGCACCAAGTGGAACTTCCACAACTACCGCCCCGGCCTCGTCGGCGGCCACTGCATCCCGGTCGACCCCTACTACCTGGTGTATAAGGCCGAGGAGCTCGGCTACCACCCGCAGGTGATCCTGGCCGGCCGGGCGATCAACGACGCCATGCCCAAACAGGTCGCCGAGATCGCGATCAAGGAACTGAACCGGGCCGGCAAGGTGATCCGGGACTCAAAAGTCCTCATCCTGGGCCTGACCTACAAGGAGAACGTCCCGGACACCCGGGAGAGCCCGGCCGGGGAGATGGTCCACGAGCTCAAGGAGTTCGATATCGATGTCTACGGCTACGACCCGCTCCTCGGGCCCGCCGAGATCGAGCGGTTCGGGGCGAAGCCGGTCGCGTCGTTGCAGGAACTTGAGGGGCCGGTGGACTGCATTATCGTGAATTCTCCGCACGGGGTGTTTGCGGCGCTGACGCTTGATGCGGTGCTCGCGATCTGCAACGGCAAGCCGATTGTTGTGGATGTGACCGGGATGCTCCGGCGGAATGATGGGGTGCGGGAAGGGTGCGTGTACCGCACGTTGTAGGTAACCGCTCTCCGCCGTTTTTCTGTTGCAGCCCGGGAATCGCGGGTTTTGTTGAATCGGGCATGAATGTGGATTCAAGCATACCTGATGAAAAACAGTAATACGGATCCGATCGCGGTCTTGGTC
>PGYH01000066.1 GCA_002839575.1 Methanomicrobiales archaeon HGW-Methanomicrobiales-6 | reverse complement strand
CCGACGCCATGATCGGCGCCCGCCGTGAGTTCCTTGACCCCATCGAGATGGCGGACTACAACGGGAACCTCGTCAAGGTACTCGCCCTCACCGGCGCGTTCCGCAAGATGCAGACGGAACTCGACAAGGTGATTGACCAGGTGAAGGCAGGCAAGAAGGGCGCGGACCTCGCGCTCCCGAAGGTCGTCATGACCTCCGACAAGGCCGTCGACGGCGAGTTCAGCAACCCCTACGCGCTCGCGAAGGCCCGTGCCGCCTACGAGATCGCACAGGCGGTCGCAGGCGTCAACGTCAAGGGCTGCTTCATGACGAAGGAGTGGGAGAAGTACATCCCGATCGTCGCGAGCGCCCACGAGATGATGCGTCAGGCGATGGTCCTCTGCGAGGAAGCACGCGACCTCGAGAAGGGCATGGACGCGGTCATAAGGAAGCCGCACAAGAAGACCGGCGAGATCGTCGCAAAGACGGCACTCATCAGCAAGCCCGAGTAACCTCGGCACCACTTCTTTTTTCGAGTTTGTAGAGCACTTTACCCGTGAGAGAGTATGCCGTTTGTCTCCGCCGGTAAGCGGGGTGAGAGCGGGATCTTCGGGTGTCCATCTCCCCATCGGTGCCTCGCATGAAGTGCGACGGGCCAAAGGGCTGGAGCATGAGCACCGCTATGTGCGAGTCACGACGGTTCAAAGCGCGATGGTTCGTAAGAACCGGAGCGTGAGCACCGTCAGGTGCGAAGAACCGGAGCGTGAGAAACCCGAGGGGTTTCGAGTGCTGGCAACAACGCAACTAAAATAAAAAAAGAACCCCGTGCAGTGGACCGTGGGACTATCGCCATAGGGGGGAACGACTGCCGGGACGGCAGGAGTTCGAGCACCGAAGGTGCGAAGAGGGGCTGACGGGGAGTGCGATGGGCGGAACGCCCGGAGCTCGACCACCGTCAGGTGGGGAGTGCGAGCGAAGCGAGCTTGAGCACCGGAGGTGCGAAGGGGGGAGTATCCCCCCCGTCTCCTCACACTGGATGGCTCTCCTCAAAAGCCCCCCACTGCCCGCGCTTCGCGCTCCTCCCGCCCCCCCAAGGGGGGCGGGCAGTGCGTGGCGATATTACCTCGAAAACCGTGTCAGTGTGGTCGCAGAAAAGTGGCAGATGCGGGAAACGAGAGGCAATTCGCGAGCATCGGCCTTCTCAAACACCTTCCCCCTCGGGAAGCCATTATTCGTGTAAGAAACTATTCGCCCGGCACCTGCCACCTCATTGACGGATAGCACCACCTACGGCGAAAAGATCATCATCCGCTCTTCGGTCATCTCCTCGATCGCGTATTTCGGCCCCTCGCGCCCGATGCCGGAACCCCTGACTCCGCCGTAGGGCGCGTGGTCCATACGGAACGTCGAGATGTCGTTGACCACCAGGCCGCCGACCCGGAGCTCCACAAACGCCTGCGCGATCCTCCGGGAATCGTGGGTGAAGATGCCCGCCTGCAGCCCGTATTCGGTGTCGTTCACGAACGCTATCGCTTCCTCGAAGGTCTCGTAGGGGGTGACCGTCACCACCGGGGCGAAGACCTCGGTCCGGTTCACCGCCATATCCGGTGTCGTGTCGACAAGGATCGTCGGCGCAACGACCGACCCGTCGCGGGTTCCGCCGACGAGCACCTTCGCGCCGCCTGCGACGGCGTCCTGCACCTTTGCAAACGCCGCGGCGGCGGCAGACTCCGAGATCATCGGACCCACGTTGGTGCCGGGCTCGCGCGGGTCGCCGACGGTAAGGGTACGGACCCGGTCGACGAGCATCGTGAGCACCTCCTCAAAGATCGGACGGTGGAGGTAGACCCGCTGCACCGCGATGCAGGTCTGGCCGGCGTTCGAGAAGGCGCCGGCGACGATGCGGCCGGACGCGAAGGGGATGTCGGCATCTTCGTGAACGACCACGGCCGCGTTGCCGCCAAGTTCCAGCCCGACACGTTTCCGGCCGGCGATCTCCCGGAGGTGCCACCCGACGGCCGGGCTCCCGGTGAAACTCACGCAGGCGATACGGTCGTCCCGCACCATTCTCTCCGCAAGATCGGTGCGGCAGGGAACGACGCTGATCGCTTCAGGCGGCATCCCGGCGTCGAGCGCCATCTCGCCGAGCATCACCGCGGAGAGCGGGGTGGCCGACGCGGGTTTGAGGATGACGGAGTCTCCGGCGGCGATAGCCGGCCCCAGCTTGTGGCAGGCGAGGTTGAGCGGGAAGTTGAACGGCGTGATCGCGAGCACCGGGCCGAGCGGGAACCGGCGGAGGCAGCCGACCCGCCCTTCCCCGGCCGTGTTCCAGTCAAGCGGGAGGATTGTGCCGTCGATTCTGCGCGCCTCCTCAGCGGATACCTCGATGGTCTCCCGTGCACGCACGACCTCGCTTTCGGCGAGTGCCCGCGTCTTTCCCGCTTCGAGCATGATTGTATCAATAAGGTCCGCTGCACGTTCCTGAATGAGCCCGGCAAGGGCGTAGAGGATCTCTGAGCGGCGGTGGGCCGGAAGGCGCCGGGTGAGATCGAAACCCTGTTCTGCACAACGGAGGGCATCCTCGATATCCCCGCTTCCGGCAAGGCAGACCCGGCCGACGACCTCCCCCGTGTAGGGGAACCGGACGTCCAGGATATCGGTGCTTATTCGCCATTCTCCCCCGACCAGGAATGCATGCGGGTCTGTCATAGAAGATGGGTTGGTACGACTTGGAGATAATTTTTGGCTCTGTTAAAATCCTTCACGCAACTTCCAGGTATTATCCGGTTGCCAATAGAGGCGGGGGTGCGACCCCTGTC
This sequence comes from Methanomicrobiales archaeon HGW-Methanomicrobiales-6, assembly GCA_002839575.1. Taxonomy (GTDB): domain Archaea; phylum Halobacteriota; class Methanomicrobia; order Methanomicrobiales; family Methanoculleaceae; genus Methanoculleus; species Methanoculleus nereidis. Next base: position 9,371 of record PGYH01000066.1, on the reverse strand, counting down.
GGGATAGCTACACTAAAAGCAGCGGTACACCTGGGGATATTCAAAAGAACTACTTGTGCTCCCGGAAGAGCGCGCCCAGGTCTTCGGGGAGCGTCAGGATGACCGGTTCCAGGTGCAGCCGCTCCATGAACGCCGAGTCGCACATGGAGAAGGTGTTCGGGTTTAACCGTGCAATGATAGAACAGAAAGCACGATGGCCCTGCCCGGCTGTTCCGGGGGCATCAAAGAAGATCGAGGCGTTGAAGGCGTGCGTGCCGAGGCTCCGGTAGAATTCGACGATACGGAGAATCCCGTCGGCCAGAGGGTCGATATACGGTTCGAGTTCCTCAAGCGTCGATACCGGGAGGATTCCCCGCACCTCACGCTCGCCGAGGGGGACAGGGTTTGCCGACCAGAAGATCTCGTTCTCAAAGAGGAACCTCTCAGAGCAGCGTTCGCGCTCCACCAGGTCTTCCCAGTAGAGGCGGCCGTGATCGGCGAGGTAGCGGCGGCCAGCGGATATGTAGAGGTCCGCAAGGTGGGTGGGCTCCAGGTCAGCGATGCCCTGCAGGTGCGGGTGGACGATGCTCGCGCCGGCAGAAGGGAGGTGGTTCCAGTTGATGCTCGCGTATCCGGAAGACCCGGACAGGGCCTGTGCCGTGCCGGATATGGCATCGGCGAGACACCTTCGGTCGAACCGGCCGGGCGTGTGATCGGACGTGATCACCGTGACCACGTGCCGCTCGGCAAAGGGGTAGAGGTTCGGGAACGTCACGCTCTCCCCGCACCGGAGACGGCCACCGTCCTCAAACGTCGGGGTGGAAGTATTTATGGCGCCGGGGCAGAACGGGCAGCCGTCACGAGAGTCGGGCATGGCGGGGGCGGTGTCGATCTGCCGCTTGAAACGGACAGGACTGATCCGGCACCGGATACCGGTGAGCGACTCCCGGCGGTACTGGAGAACTCCCCGCTCTGTCCGAATCTCGTGGGTGGTGAACATAGCCCTTGTACACCGGTTAGCGCGCCGACTGTATAAAACCCTGTCCGGGTTCGCGCTGCCGGCAGCCCGGGGTGTGGAGAGGATGTGCCACTGCCGGAAATACCCGTGGAACCGATCCGCATCAGCTATCCGGCAGTACGGTCCAGGAGGAAAAAAGGTGATGAGTGTTTACCCGCCTCAGACAATGTACTTGCCGAGGAGGCGGATGGAGTTGGTCATGTCGGGGCCGAGCGGCGAGCCGAAGATGATCTGGGTAACTCCGGACTTTGTGAGGTCATCGCACTTCTGCTTGACCATGTCGGGGGTTCCGGCGATGGTGAAGGCGTCGATCTCCGCGTCGCTGACGAGTCCGCCGACGGTCTTGAAGTCGAAGCGGCCGAGCGCTTCCTTGATCTTCGCGACGTTGTCCAGGTTGAGTCCGTGGCGCTGCAGGAGCGCGGGCGGGGAGCCGGCAGCGATGAACGCGGCAACGATCTTTGCGGCGTTCCGGGCCTTCTTCTCATCCATGTCGATGGACATGGCGGTGTAGGCGCCGACGTCGAACTTCTTCTTGCCGACTGCATCCATGGCCTTCTTGATGATCGGGATGGCGACGTCGAAGTCCTTGGGGTTCGAAGCGTTGATCAGGGCGCCGTCACCGATGGTTCCGGCGAGCTCGAGGACCTTGGGACCCTGGGCACCGATGTAGACCGGGATGCCCTTCTTGCCGGGCAGGTTGACGCCGGTCAGCTTGGCACCGTCGTAGTCGAAGAACTCCATGTTGCCGCTCTTCTTGACTTCCTCACCGGCGAGGAGTTTCCTGATCTGCTCGACACCCTCTTTCAGGTGACCGACGGGCTTGACGGGGTCGATCGCGAGCTTCGGAAGGGTCGACAGGTCGCCGGGTCCGATACCGAGGACGGCACGTCCGTCGGAGATCTCGTTTAAGGTAGCCATGAAGGACGCAATGGCTGCCGGGGTGTCGGTGAATGTGTTCATGATACCCGGTCCCATCTTGATCGAGTCGGTGTTTGCCGCGATCATGGCGAGGGTCGGGTATGCGTGACGATTGTTGTAGTGGTTGGTAATCCAAGCGTAGTCGATATCCTTCGACTCTGCAAGCTTGGTGTAGTTCACCACCTGCTTGACATTGATTGCTCCGGGCACAAATTCAATTCCATATGTAGTCAAGGCTATGCACCTCATTGAGTAGTTACGTGCAGGGAGTTAAATATATTATCATTTTGTGCTCATCAAACGACACGTACCGCACAGGTAGTGCAAAACGGAGAGGTGTGCCAGGTTCCCGAGGAAATCCGAGGAGTCTTTTCCCTTACCCTGCAGGGGTCTCCAGCACGAGGAGATTAAACCGGAATGCATAAGTACAGGCATTGAACGAGAGGATGCGTTCCTCCCTCCAGGGTACGTACAGAAATATATATGTTCGCCCGCCCACATATTCATCAGTAGTTTGGGGTGAAATGCATGCCTCTTTCGTGGCAAAGGTCACTCCAGCGATGAAGGGTACCAGGCAGGGAGTATAGCGGTATGCGAGTGCTGACGATCGGGCTCGGGGGCGCCGGGTCACGGGTTGTGGATAACCTCTACGACCATGACCGGCGAAGCAAAATCTGTTGCATGAGTGCAGTAGCGATTGACATCGACCCAAACTCTCTGCTCCAGCTCCGCCATCTCCCGAACCCCGCGAGAATCTTCTTCCCGCGGGTCGATATCGCGGATCACGCTCAGGTCACGGACGTGATCGATATCGAAGAGGTGATGACCCGGCTCCAGAGCATGGATACGATGGAGATCGACGCCATCCTCCTCTGCTGTGGGCTCGGGGGCAGCGTCATCGATATCGCGCCGCTCATCATCGATGAGATCCGGAAATCCTACGTGGAACCGATCTTCGCTCTTGCCATACTGCCGTGCCTGGATGAGGGGAAACGGGTCTCATCCAAGGCCGCTGACGACCTCGACATGCTCCAGGAACTCGTCGACGCCGTCATCCTCTTCGACAACGAGACCTGGTCGCAGAAGATCAGGGCAGCCGTAGATGCGGCCGAGACGGAGAACACCGGCGTCATCGCCCAGCTGCGTCAGACTCCTGCGGCATCCGACCCGAGGACCCATTACAATATGCTCAATGAACGGGTTGCCCGGCAGATCGGCCTTCTGCTTCGCGCCGGGGAGTTCAACGAGTCAGGTCTCGATGTCGCCGAGGTCGTCCTGGATGCCGGAGAGGTCCTCAACACCCTGAAAGGGAACAGTTTCGTCGCGGTCGGCTATGCCACCGAGCGGCTGCCGACCGGGTGGCTGAACATCCTCCGCAGGCGGCAGTCGCTGAAGGACTTCATCCAGGGTTCGCAGGAGAAGGCCGCCCGGATCATTTCTCTCGCCAAAAAGGCTGTCTATGAGGAGATTTCGGTCCCCTGCGATCTCACGAGCGCCGACAAGGCGCTGGTGCTGATCGCCGGCCCTTCGACCGAACTCTCGATGAAGGGTTTCCAGACTGTCCGGAAGTGGATTGACCGGAGCATCGCCGGGCTCGAGATGCGGTCCGGAGATTACCCGGTGAAGAACACATCGTTTGTCGGGATCATCATCATGCTCGCGGGGTTATCCAACATCCCCCGGGTCGAGGAACTCCGGGATATCCGGACGGAGTACCGGCTTGAATGCGAGGAAGAGCAACTGAACGTCGAAGAGAAAGAGCGGCTGCGCGACGAGGAGGCGGCCCTGGCATCGAGTGCCGACGCCGGACTGCCGGAATGGGACGAAGACCCGGGTTTCGCCTCCCCCCTTGAGTCGGCATATCTTGAGGAGAGTGGATACGTGGCAGAGATGCCTGCACCAGAAAAAGACGAAATGATCACGCTCCCGGGCGGTAGCGAAGGCGGTGAGAAGCGCAGAGACGATACCATCGAGATGATCCCGAAACCGGATAAGAAACAGGACGACGGGGCCGTTATCCTGCCGCCCAGGCAGGGCGGGAGAGAGATCGACCTCACCGGCTCCGCCTCGGTCACCTCATCTGTGCCCGCTCCAAAGAACGCCACCTTTGGCCTGAAGGGGATCAGCATCGAGAAGACCGCTCCGAAGGATGATGCGGCAACCTACTCTGCACTCTTAAAACCCGTGCAGCGCCCGAAAGACGGGGTGTTCGACGGAGAGCAGGTCACATTCGATCGCAGAGTGCAGCGGCCGAAGGACGGGGTATACACCGGGGATGCGATCGTGCTGGACCGGAAGACGCAACGGCCGATCGACGGTGCATTCGATAAATTTGGCCTGCATGTGCGGGGGGCGGCCCCCGCGCCGAAGGATACCCAGCTCGACCAGACCGGCCGGGGATTCGCCCGGCCGGGGCCCCGCCCGAAGGAGGCCGGCCCTTCGCGCGGAAAGCTCGAGGTGATCGACGCGACAGCCCGGCAGAAGAGCGGGGAGGAGAAGAAACCGGAAGACGACCCGGACGACGGGATCACCTGGATCCGGTAGCTTCCGCTATTCGTTCGAACGGTATGATCCCGGCGCCAATTTCGGTCCTGAAAGCGTAGCCTTTCTCAATGGCGTTCCCCACCATGTTCATGCCGGAAAATGCGACGATCGAGAGCCGGTAGGGGTGTTTAGGGAGGTTGAACTCCCCGATGCCTCCCCCGACAGGGAAGGTGAACCCGCATTCTTCCATCAGGCCGACCGCCACCTCCACCCGATACCGTGCGGCAGCAGGCACTGCGCGGACGTTCGCAAGCGCGACGCCGGCACGGGTTGTCACCAGCCGGTGTATCGAGGTAAGTCCGGCGGATATGAAGAGGTGGAGCGGATCGACCGATGCTCCCCGGTAACCGATGAGATCGAGGAACCCGGCGGAGCCGTTCTCATCGACGGCAATCCTGCCGGCATATTCGAGCCTCGTCGGAATACCCATCTTCTGGAGGACGCCGTCCAGGGTGACGCTGCAGGCCGTCATGATCCCAACATGGCCGTCGGGTATGCGGGGATCGGAGTCGACGACCCGGTAGGTGTTCAGGAACCCATAGCCCGCTCCTGCCACCTCGTCGAAGGCTGCCGTGACGGCGGGAAGATCCTCATCCCGCACAAAGGAGAGATTGTAGGCAACGCTTCCTGTCCCGGTTGCCGGATCGAAGGTGCTCCGGAAGGCGAGCTGTTCAAGCCTCGATATGATGAACCCGATCCGCTCGTCGACGAGCGCGCTCTCGCTCTCGGCAATCCCCGCCTCGGTAAGAATGCGCCCCCGGTTCCCGACCTTCTTCGTAAATCCCATCTCGTCGAGGTACTGAAGGTAGTACTGGACGGCGCGGTCGCTCAAGACAAAGCCCCGTTCGGCCATCTTCTCGCTCAATCTCTTCGCGCCCAGGGGTTCGTGCGACTCCGCGAGGATCCTCAGAAGTTCAAGGTACTTCCGCTCCGAACGTATCGATGGGGTCATCGTGTATGCACCGCGCCCCGACTATCCTGATACCGCCCCTCATAGAGCAGGTCGCCGTTCAGCACTTCCTGCAGGATCATCTGCACAACCCGATCGCCTTTTGAGAGGCAAATTTCTTCCGCACCGGCGTTCGTCAGGCAGAGTGTCAGCTGACCGCGGAACCCGGGGTCAACGAACCCGCCGCCGAGGAGGACGCCGCGGCGGGCAAGCGAAGAGCGGCACCGGAGGGTAGCCGCGAGGTCTTTTGGAAGCTCCACCCGCTCGATCGAAGGAACGAGGGTACATGCCCCGCGCGGAAGCACGGTCTCTTCAGCCACACGAAGGTCATAGGATGCAGGCTGCTGAGATCCACTGTGATACGGCTCGATAACAAGATCGCCGTTCTGGAGACGGCGAACGATTTCGCTGGACGAAATAATCATTGTATAGGGTACTGGCACAAAAACGCTTAATAACTTATGATAGAAAACCATGAGGGGACCCATGGGGTAGAGGACATCCTTTTGGGCTTCGAACCCAAGGACGCGGGTTCAATTCCCGCTGGGTCCGTTATTTTTTGCCAGGTGCATGCTTTACCTACAAAAATGGTTATGCGAGCCGGATATACGCCGCACTGAGTTCTCCAACCCTGATCGAGGGGAAGAACAGCACGGCATCAGGCGCATCGTCTGCAAAGGCGCGTATCCGGACCTGGTATTCACCCGGTGGGAGCGCCCCGACATAGAGAGAGGAAATTTCCCCGGTCACGGTGCCGTCCGCGGTCAGGGTGTCGAACCGCACCCAGGAGAGGCCGCCGTCATTTGAGTATTCCACGAATTCGGTTGCGGTTGTCGACCCGGTGTAGGTGAGGTCCCAGGCAGCGGTGAGGAACTCCTCGACCGGCTCTGTGCAGGTGTAGTGCGGGTTTGAGAGGGTGAGCGTCGCGGCACCGAGGCCCGTGTTGTTGAGATCCGGAACCGCTGTGATGAAGGTGTCAGGGAGGCCGAGTTCAGCCGCACCGTCGTTGAACGTGATCGTTGAACCGGGTCCGAAGATGTTGATGTTGCCGTCGGTGAGCACCCGGAGGCGGAACGTCGCCTCCCAGGTCTGGTCGAGGTGGACCGTGCCGACGTCGAACTGCAGGGTGTGGTTGTCGTTCCAGTCATCGGTCTGGTTGATGGTTGTCAGGGGAATGATCCCATGGTGTCCGGTCTCGTTCTCGACCCAGCTCTCGATGACGGTCGAGACCTCGTTCTCATAGACGTAGGAGAAGACATCCCGGCCATTCCGGTCATCGTCGTTGACCCGTATTGTGCCGAAGTCAAGGGTTATCTCGGTGTTGACACCGGCCTCGGTTTTGAGTTCGCCGGCGATCTCAGCATAGATCTCAGCGAGGTCATCACCGGTAGCGGCATGATAGTGCTTGCCGCCGGTCTCGTCTGCAAGGATATCCATCGTCTCCCATGTGTGGCTGCCCTCGCGAATATCATTCGAGAACGATATCATGTATAGCTGGATGCCATTATTTCTCGCGTAATCCGCCAGACTCTGCTGGTCCTCAAGATCCGTGAAGATTGTATAATCCTTCGAGGGTGTCCACCAGTTAGTCTTCATTGTATCATATGTCCCTGTGCCACGGGCAAGCGGATCACCGTAATAGTTGTACTCGCCGTCAGACATCAGGATCACGGCGTGCACGGCATCGGGATTCGAGCTTTTATTGGCGACCATCTCCTGAATCGCGACATACAGCCCATTTCGAGTACCGGTTCCTGTTGCGGTTTTAAGCCCCCTAATGGTGCTGTTCACTCGTGAATAATCATCAGTCAATGGCAGATCCCTGGAAGTCTGAGCGCAATACGATACAAGACCAATTCGATCCCGGTCCTGATCCATCTCCCCAACAAAAACTTGTGCTGCAAACTTTGCTGCCTCTATCCTCGACGGTTTCACATCCTTTCCTGTCATACTTGAGGACCGGTCGATCACCAGCACCACGTCGATCGGGTCCGGCCGGAGTTCCCAGCCGTCGCCCTTCAGCCGAATCGTGACATCGGTTGTATTGTTCACCGCAACGGTCTCATTGGAGACGCTCGTCTCTACTGAGAGATAGGGGTAGTTCATCCAGGTAAGGTCGAGAGACTGAGTGACATGACGGTTCAGGGTGCTGTTCTCCCACGTCGCCTGGACGGTCGCCGTGCCCTTTGCAGCGGCGTCCCAGCCTTCCTCCTCCGGGCCGGCAAACTCACCCGGGTGGAACCAGACGATGGCATAGCCGTCGTCGCCGGTGGTGGTAGACATCTCATTCTGCCCCACGGTCTGGAGGTACGGCGCCCCGGTCTGGGTGTAGCCACCAACGTGGATCGAGCCGACATCGATGGTAAACGTCACCTCCTCCCCGGCAACCGGGTTCCCTTTGACATCCATCACCTTGGCCCGGAGTTCCGCAACAGAGTTTCGATGGACATCCCGACTCGGCATGGACTGCGGGCTTGCCGAGAGGAGCATGTTCACCGGGTCGGTGTGGATGAACTCGACCTCCTGCGCTATTGTCACACTCGCATTGTCCACAGCCGTCGCAGTAAAATTGATGATACCAGTGGTATCCTTCGGGCCGTAGGTGAGGCAGGCGACGCCCGTGCTGTTTGTCGTCAGGACGGCATTCTCTCCGAGGGAGGTGTTGACCCGGAAGCCACGGCCGGCCGCCGGGTTGCCCCAGGTATCGAAAAGCCTGTAGGTCAAAGTGAACATGCTCTCTCTATCGGCGGGCTGGTAGGGGACCGGGTCGGCATCGGGGCTGACCGAGACGGCGATCGCAGCAGGAATCCCTGTAGGCTGCCCGTGGACGGAGATGTAGCGGCTGGTTCCATCCTGGAGAACACCTATCCGGACGATGTTTTCACCGACGGTGCGGCTGGTCCGGAAGGGCACCTGGACGAAACCCGTGGCGTTGATCGTCCGTTCTAACTCGGGCACCGGCTCTCCCCCGTCGTCGATGAAAGCGGCATCGTCATCGACCGAACCGACGCTGAAATGCACGGTCTCGGCAACTCTTCGATCGTCCACCGGGTTGCCGTGCAGGTCGGCCAGCCCCACGGTGATGGTGGTGGTGGCGCCCGCGGTCACTTCCGACTCGTAGTCAAGGTGCGTGACGCGGCAGGGCAGGTCATGGTCGATCGAGAGGTGGAGTGCCTCTTCCACCGCCCCGGCCCGTGCAGTTATCACAGCAGTGCCGCTCGTCCGGTTGGCGGTAAACGTGGCAGTCGTGATCCCGGAAACACCGGTGGTGACGGTCGCGGGTGAGATGCGGCCGTAGATCGGGTCGACGGAGAGCGCCACGGTGCAGTTCTTAAGCGGCGCTCCACTCGCATCGAGTGCCTGTATCGATATAGCCGCCGAATCAACTCCGCTCGCCACCAGCCAGTCGGCATCGGTCGAGAGCTGGATCCGATCCGGGTCCGCCGCGCTCACGGCAGAAACGATCAGGCCGAGCAGGATCGTGAGGAGCACTACTTTTTGAAAATACATAGTGAGATCAGGGAGCCGTGATCCCATATCATATATATATGTTTTCTGATTTGATTCAGGTTCCGGGCAGGTATTCAAAACCAGCATAAATTATCCGGAATGCCACTATGAAGGAATTTTAAACGATATTTTTCACTAGAACGGTTTTATAAATTACCACCGGCATCACACAACAACCATATAGGAAACACAGGGCATATTTTCCGCGCATCAGGATCCGAAATAAGAGCCGTTATAAGTCCAAATCAAAAATTTAAATGTGGATATCCAGGATCGATTAAAAATATGCCATCCGCGGAGCGCTGGGCATCCCGCTTGAATTAAATATAGGTTTGTGCAGGTGCGCCGGACGGCGTCCGGAGAGGGAGCCGGTGCCGCAGCCGGAACGAAGCCGAGGGGAAGAAAGGCATCGGGCTTTTATCTCCGCGCGGCATGAGCAAGACGGCCGACCGC
>PGYH01000065.1 GCA_002839575.1 Methanomicrobiales archaeon HGW-Methanomicrobiales-6 | reverse complement strand
CACCGCAGACGACGACGCTGTCCGGGTGACGATCATCGACGACGGCGTTGCCTTCGACCCGCTCACCGCCCCGCCGCCGCCTCTCGACGTCCCCGCAGAAGAGCGGCCTATCGGGGGGCTCGGGATCCATTTCATCAGGACGGTGATGGACAGCGTAACCTACGCCCGCAAGGACGGAAAGAACGTCCTCTCGATGGAGAAGAAGCGGCCGGCGTCACCCTGAAGCCAAAAGCGGCGACCTGAGCGCCCGGGGAAGGTCCTCTTTTGCCGTGACCACGGCCGCGGACTCCTCGAGCATCAGGTTGACCCGCTCGTGGTGGCCGACGACCCGGAAGTCGGTGCGGAGCGCGACGACCATCTTCCCGAGAGCATACGCGTACCCCATCTCCCAGGATGTCCCGGAATCGGCGTCAGCGCCGTCGACGACGGCGACGACGGTATCGACGTCCTGGAGCGCCGCGGTGTGCTGCGCAAAGATGGCCCGGTGCTCCTCCCGGCACCGGGTGTGGCTCGTGTCCCCTACTTCCTGGGGGAGGTAGACGTCGAAGAGGTGCGCTTCGAGAAGTTCCCGGAGTGCGAGGTTGTAGGTCTTCTCAGCCTCCGAGAAGAGCGGGCCTGCGAGGTAGACCCGGTAGCGGGCGAACTCCTTCACGTCGATTGCCGGGATATCCAGGAACCTGGCGAGAAACGCCCCGCGCCCGGGCTGTTTTACCGATGAGTAGTAGGTGGCGTTCACCCCGCAGGTCGGGGAGGAGTCCACCCCGACGATCACGAGCGGTGGCTCCCCGCGCTCCCGTATCAAGGCACGGACCTCTGATTCGAGCCGGTCGAGGAGCGCGGCAAACTCGTCGGTCGCAAGCCGCTCAAGATATGATCCCGGCTCCCGGTCGGCGCCGAGGTAGATCGTCTCCGGGCAGGGGAGCGGGACCATCTCAATCGAAAAGCGCCGACACCGCTCCACGGCATGATTAAAGCAGCGAATGTCCTCATCGGTCGTTATCCCGCGGGCGCGGCACGCGGGGTTCTGGATGCAGGGGGCGATGAGCACGTACATTGATAGTACCTCGACGGCGTACCATAACAAAGCAGATGATACCGCTCTACGCCTACCGGGACGACACCTGCGACCCCCGGAAGTGCACGGTGAAGAAACTTGCCCGGCGCGGGCTTGTCCGGATCGTCCCGAGCATCGCAAAGATCCCCCGCTCGACCCTCCTCCTCGACCCGACCGCACAGCAGGCGGTCTCTCCCGCCGACCGGCACCTCCCCTCGATAACGGCGCTCGACTGCTCCTGGGAGGTGCTCGATACCGGGGCCGTCGCCTCCTGGCGCAACCGCCGGGCGCTCCCCTTCCTGGTGGCCGCAAACCCGGTGAACTTCGGCCGGCCGTTCCGGCTCACCTCGGTGGAGGCGATGGCCGCGGTGCTCTACATCATCGGCGAGAAGGAGCAGGCACATGACATCCTTGCCCCGTTCGGGTGGGGGCTGCGCTTTCTCGAGGTGAACACCGACCCTCTCGAGGACTATTCGCGGGCAAAGGACAGCGCCGAGGTCGTCGCCCTCCAGGCGCTGTATATGTAACCGGAACCCCCGGCACCCCCCCGGGCGGCACGTTTTTATGTCTGGAGCCTCCAGTCCGCGTCCAGGAACAGGAGGTTACCGGATCATGGATACCGAACGAGAGAGGGTGCTCCTCGCGGCGGCCCACGCCGTGACGTTCAAGCCCGACTAAGACCACCTGATCCAGATCCTCATGGATGAGACCGGGACCCTCGGGGTGCGGGTGTACGAGTTCCGGAAGGTGGTGGCCGCCCGGGAGAAGGAGACGGTGCCGGTCAGCCTCGGCGGCAGGGTGTATCCCGTCCGGGTGAAGACCTCTACCGTGAACGGCCGTCTGATCGCAGAGAAACCCGAGTACGACGACCTCTCCGCGATCGCGCGGGAACAGGGCATTCCTCTCCGGTTCGTGGACGAGGAGGTCAGGCTACGCATATCGGAATGGAAAAGAGAGCGTGCCACCATTAGAGGGGGTGCAGGGGGTGGATGCCCACCAGACCGCCCAAACGCGGCAAACGCCGCACGCGACGAGTGAGTGCGGACACTCCCCCGTAGGAAGTGTCCCACTCGCGTCTACAGTTCTCTCATGTCACCGGGGTAATAGTTCCCCAAGATATTAGATGATGCATGCGATATTTATACGATTCTATTTCATATCGTCCATCAATCCCCTTTTTTGCCCCAATTTGCCGAACAACTTTCAAAAGGCCTGGTATTTTCCCGTACTATTGTTGCGTCACGGCTCCTGAATTGAAATAAACGAGAAAATGACGCCATAAAGAGAAGACAATCGTTTCCTGCCGTCAGACGGGTGGCTGCCGCCCGAAGAGGCGCGCCATGGCTCTCGCATCCTCGAGCATGGCATGATCGTTGTTGAAGAAGATATACGCCCGTTCCGGGCCGATACCGGCGATCCGATCCCGAACACCGGCGAGTTCATTCTCCGTATAGTCGTGCCGGTACCAGCCTTCCCTCCCGTGCATCCTGAGGTAGACGACGTCGCCGGAAAATATCCGCTCCCAAAAATCAGGCGAGTCGACCGAGACCAGGACGGCCGTTTCCTGCAGCCTCCGGCACGCCTCGTCGTCGCCGAGCACCGCAGGATTGCGAACCTCCACGGCACACCGCGTCTCAAGATCGATCGCCTCGAGAAAAGCGATGATGCGATCGACGTCCCCGAACGTCGGCGGGGCCTGAAAGAGGTAGAAGTCGACGAGATTTTCGAGCGGGAGGAACCTCTCCAGGAACCGTTCCCATACGGGGATGGCCTTCTCGTTGAACCGGTGCCGGTGGGTGATCGACCGGTTCACCTTGACGCTCCACCGCAGCCCTGACCCCGCAGCGGCCCATGAACGAACGGATTTCTCCGACGGGACCCCGTAGAAACTCGCGTTCAGTTCGATGGCGTCAAGACCGGAGTGCTCGACAAACCACACAAGGCTCCTCCCCCGGTTCCACGCGTATGACCAGCCGCTCGTGCCGACATGGACTTCCATGCCGGGGCCCTTCGGTGGGCGGGCAATACAATCTTTCCGGCCGCAACCGGAGGTGCCCCGGGAAGCCTGAACCGCCTAATAAAACCCGGGTACCAGGACGAAGAGCGCCCAGCCCATGTGCTCGCGGCCGTAGCCGAAGTACTCGTCCTGGAGGCGGTGGAGGTAGTCGATCATAAAGTCGCGCTCAGGGTGATCGGGATGGCTGCCAAGCCAGGAGATGACCGACTGCCAGATCCCCGACTCGTAGCGGTCCCAGTCGTCCGCGCCCGACCGGATGACTGCGGCGACGTCGAGTCCGGCCTCCCGCACGACACCGAGGATCTCGTACTCGGTCAGGACATCGGGCCACTCCCGGGCGAACTCAGGCGGGATGCGGTCGGACCGCCAGCAGCGGTCGCCGATGACGATGGTCCCCTCGTCGTGGACGAGATCGAGGAGCGCGTCGATGGTCGCCGCAAACCCGCCCCGGATATGGGACGCCCCGATCGAGGCGGCGCAGTCGAACGGCCCGCCGGGGACGTAACTGCGGGCGTCCGTGCACCGGACGGCCAGCCGGCCGCCGAGCCCCGCCGCCCGGAACGTCTCCTCCGCCCGGCTGCAGGCATCCTCACGGGCCTCGACGCCGAGGCCCGATATCCCATATTCGCGCCCCCAGAGAGCGAGGATCGTCCCGTTCCCGCATCCGATCTCCACGACCCGGGAACCCTCCCGGAGCCCCGCCGCCCGTCCGGCGGCGAGCACCTTCTCAGGCGTCGTGGGGTTCATGATCGCGAGCGTTCCCTGTGATATACTGACGAGTTCGTTCATATCCATGATCGGTGGTCCTCCAGGCGCCGGCCTACTCTAGAGGGTACGCCGTGACCTTCTATAAATCACCGCATACCAGGAGACCCTTACTGCTGTTCGGTTCTGGAAGCGCCGGCACCTCGCAGGAGAGGTTCGCCGGGGAGGGAGCCCTGGCGCGAAAGGGGAATGCTATATATACCATTGCTGAAGAGTTAAGCACTGACGCTGTGTGCCGCCCGAGCAGGACATCCCGGGAAGGGTTTTGCGAACCCTCAAGTTCCGGCCAAAGGGCATGACGATCACCGAACTCGCGAGAGCCCTCGGCGCAAACCGGAACTCGGTCTCGAAGTACCTTGAGGTGATGCAGGCGGAAGGCCATGTCGAGGGGCGGCTCGTCGGCAACGCCAAGGTCTATTCTCTTGCGCAACGCATACCCATATCAGCATTTCTCTGTTTCACAAAGAACCTGATCCTGATTCTTGATGCCGACCTCACCATCGTCCAGGCCAACGACCGGTGTCTTGCGCGGTTTGGGCGAAACAAAGAAGAGATTGTAGGTCGAAATCTGCGTGAGGCCGGCCTCCCCGTCGTCTCTTCCCCCGAAGCCCTCGCCGTCGTCGAGGGGCTCGAGCAGGAGCAGGTGATCACCGATATCTGCTACCGGCGGGATGACAGCAGAGAGTTCTTCTACCAGATGCAGGCGATCCCGACGACGTTTGAGGGCGGGGAGAAAGGGTGCACGATCGTGCTCGAAGATATCACCGAGCGGAAGCACTACATCAGCAACACGTCATTCCTCGCCCGGACGGCAATGGACCTCGTCGACCTGCCGCCGGTGGATGACATATACCAGTACATCGTCGACCGGCTCATGGAACTCGTCCCGGGAGCGTATGCTTACCTCTTCTCCTGGGACGAGGCCAGCCACCGGTTCGTCGTCCGGGTAGTCGCCGGAGAGGGGTTCCGGGATGCGCTCACCGAACTCCTGGGACGGGACCCCATCGGCCTGGTCCTCCCGGTCGCCCGGGTCTTCGACGCCCCCTATCACCAGACCCCCGGGTCGCTGCGCGGCCTCCAGGAATTCGTTCTCCGCCCCGAACCATCCTCGTGGTCGTTCTACGACCTCTGCTTTGAGGCGTTCCCAGAAGAGGTCTGCGAGGAGTTTCTCACCCGGTTCAATATTGCGAAACTATGCATTATGGGGCTGGTCTGGCGCGAGCAGCTCTTCGGCATCACCGGCATCTTCCTCCACCCGGGAAGGGAACTTGAAAACCGCGAGACAATCGAGTCGTTCATCCGGCAGGCCTCGATCGCCCTCGCCCGGCGGCAGACCGCCGGGCGGCTCCGGCGGAGCGAGGTGCGGTTCCGGACCATGGTCGATTCGTCCCCCTGTGGCGTCGCCCTCATCGACCGGGACGGGCGGTTCATCTACGCTAACCGGAGGTTCGTGGAGATCTTCGGCTACGGGCCGGACGATGCACCGACGGTCGCGGAGTGGACCCGGCTGATCTTCCCGGACGAAGCGGCCCGGCAGGAAGCCTTCAGTGCCTGGCGGTCGGATCTCGAGCGATCGGTTTCGGGCCAGATCAGGCCCCGGACGCTCACGGTCCGGTCCCGGGACGGGTCGAGGAAGACGGTCCTCGCCCGCGCCGTCACCCTCTGCGACGGGACACAGTATGTCAACTGCGAGGATATCACCGAAGAGGCGCGGGCCTACCGGATCCTCGTCGCGGATATCGCCGACCTGCGGCGGCGGGAGCAGGAGATGCTTCTCAAGGACCGTGCAATAGCCTCCACCCGCCGGGCGGTCGCGATCCTCGACCCGGGCGGGGTGGTGACCTACGCGAACGCCGCTTTCCTGGCCCTCTGGGGCTACCCAACCGCGGAAGAGGTGCAGGAATCGCACTTCTCCCGGTTCTGGGAGCGTCCTGATGAGATCCGGGGTATCGTCCGGACGGTCATCGACGGCGGGTCCTGGCACGGCGAGCAGACCGGCATCCAGAGTGATGGTGCGGCGTTCCGGACAGACCTCCTCGGGACGCCGATCGTGGCCGAAGACGGCAGGGTGCTCGGGATGATGGCGGCAGCGACGTTCCGAAGGAACGGAGCTTGAGAAAACGCGAAGCGTTTTCAAGCAGCGACAGGCCGAAGGGCCGGAGCTGGAGCACCGCAGGTGCGAGTGGCGACGCATGTCCCTTCGGGACAGGCGGATCTTTTGCCGACCACCCGAGAGGGGTGTAAAAATCTATGCCCGGCAATGCCGTTTCGCAGTACTGCACGGCGATTTTGGTTTGTAAAGGTTTATTGTAACCCGACTGCATCATGCGTTCGTGCCAGGAGGTGCAAAGATGCAAAAGACCATCGAGAGGAGAGAAGTAAAGGAGGGGGACACGGCACAGGTCCAGGAGTTGATGCACGTCATGCTCAACGCCGACACCTACACCAGCCTGCGGGCCGTCAGCGCCCTCGGGGCCATCGGGGCTCCGGCGGTCGGGCCGCTGGTGCAGGCCCTGCTCAGCGTCGACAGTGACACACGCTGGACCGTGGCGATGGCACTCGCCCGGGCCGGGGCTGAAGCGGTGGAGCCGCTCGTCGGGGTCGTGCTCGTCGCGGACGACGATATCAAGAACCCGGCAATCTGGGCGCTTGCCGAGATAGGCGATCCCCGGGCGGTCGACCCGCTGGTCGGCACCCTCCGGACCAGCCAGTCCGAGTGCTGCCGGGCCCTGACCGCTGCGGCCCTGCTGAAACTGAGTGATCCGGCCGGCGTAGCCGAGGTAAAGAAAGCGTTCGAGCAGTCGGACGAGAAGTTCGCAGGCTTCGCCATGGAGGCCTTTGAGGGGACGTGAATCCACGCCCCCGGAACATACACGGTTTTAACTGCTTCCTGGGACGCTGCAGATGCGTAATTACTAATACGGTCCATTCAAAAGAGAAGACTATGTACGGGCGCCACATCCTGCTCCTGATCCTTCTGACGGCGGCCACCGTCGCCGGAGGCTGCACGGCGCCGGAAGATACCATGGATGCGCAACCGGCCACGTTCAACCCGACACCGGCGCCGGCAGAGGCGCAGACGGTGGGAGGGACCCAGCCGGCTCCCACGCCGCCCGTGCCTGCCCGTGGGGCGGAGCAGCCGCAGAGCGTGGGGTTCGTCGACCCCGCGACCTACCATATCCCGACCCCGACGCCCACGATAGCGATGACGAAACCGCCACAAGACATTCGAATCTCCGAGAAATTGGTGGACTACGCAGAGGTGGCCTGCGAGCATCCCCCCCGCGTTCTCGCCACCGAGGTCTACCACATCCCCTTTCCCTACTGGGCCATCAACGTGAGCGTAATGCCGATGAATGATTGCCCGTCGCTCGTGATAGAGATCCGCGATCCTGACGACCCGAACCGGGTCGTCAAGGAGATCCGGTATTTCCGGGGTGATATACTCCATTATGGGAACACCTCAACAACGAACCGTTCAGAAAGGAAGCCTATAGTGAAGGCAGAGACGTTCATCATCCGGGAAGGGTACGACGATTATTACTTCATCATCCGCTCGGAGTCGCTGAAGTCGCTCACCATCACCATCAGGGTTCCGGAGAAATACCTTGTCTAGGCAGGAGGCACTTCCGGCCCCTCTTCTACGACGCGGAGTTCGCGGTCATAATCGGTGATCGCGGCGTTGTACTCCTGCCATGCCTTATCCGCTTCTGCGATGTTCCGGTTTGCCGCATTGTAATCCCGCACCTCGTAAGCGCTCGCGGCCGACGACCAGAACGTGAACGCACGATTCAGGTTGTCGAGCGCCCGGACGTAGGCCGACTGCGCTCCGGCGTAGGCTTCCGGGACGGCATCGACCGCGACGATCCGGCGGTGGTAGGCCGTAACGGCCCTGCCGTAGTTCGCGATTGCTGCGAACTCCCGCACATGAGCGTCGCATTCGGCAACCGAAAGATCGTTTGTGGGGGTGCGCATATGCGAGGTGATCTTCCCGGAGACCAGGAAGAGGTCGGCCTCCGATGCCGAGACGTGGCTGTTGAACGCCGCAACCTGCTGGCCTTCATGAAAACTCACAAAGACCATCCCTCCGACCAGAAGAACCGCTATCGCAACAACAGCCGCCGCGGCGGTGGCAAGGGCCTTCCTCCGATCGGCGGTCAACTTCAGCAGTCCCGGGATCTTCAGATCCGGGATCCTCAGGCCGGACGGTTCGGGGGTGTCGGGATCCATCTCACGCTCCCCCCGCCGGCAGACGGACGGGACGGATCTGGTACTCCCCCGGCTCGGGGACGTAGCGGAGCGGGATGATCTGCGGGGTCTCCGACTGCACGCTCGGGATACCCGTGCCGGAAGTGTCCCCGATGGGGTGCGGTCTCCCCCAGATCGCCGTCGAGCCGACCGAGATGTTCCCCCAATCAAAATCCGTCCCCTCGACGTAGTAATAGTGCTGCCCCCCATACATGAAGTGTCTCGGCGTATACTTCGCGTAGTAGGGATTGAACTCGTTCATCCGGATGCCGAGGGCCATGTGATCCGAGTATCGGAGCAGCACTGTATCATAGCCGAGAGCGTCGAGGAGCCCCCCCATCAGGATGGCCGCATCCTCACAGTCCCCCCGCCCGTCCACGAGCGTCTCGACGGAGTATTTCGGATACTCAACGCCGTCTTTTACGTACATGGCGTGACTGGGGAGGACGCCCTCGATGTAAGAGGTCGTGTTATCGTCCCTATCGTAGGGGATCTGCTGGACAAAGAAGACGAGGTTCATCAGCCGGAAGTAGCCCTCGTCCGGGTTGGCGGCCGGGGGCGCGATCCGGTGGGCAAGATCCTCGAGGAGCGGCCGGTCGGCGTCCGCAAGCGCATACCTCCCCCAGGAATTATAGTCGCTGAACCGCGAGGTCCCCCGGTGCGTGAGGAAGAGCGCCTCCGGGACACGGACCTCCGTCGTCCGGACGCCGCCGTCGATCGCCGTCCAGCGGAAACTCCGGGTGTAGGCCTCACCGTCATCCGGGAAAGGGGTCGCCGTCGGTACCGGGGCGGGCGGGACGTATACGGGCGGGTCGCCGGCCGGCACCGATCCGGAGGAGGCAAAGCCGATCGGCTCCCCGAGAAGGGCGGGTTTCACTACGAGGGCGACGACCAGGATCACGAGCCCGCCCACGAGAACCGGGAGAACGTCCTTCCACTCCATAGCAGAACCAACAATGGCCTCCGGTGGAGATGTTTGCTATCTACCGTTAAAAAACGTTAACTGTTGTGCTCAGGTTTCGGATCACGCCAAAAAGGGTTAATATGAGAATAAAATGCGAACGGGGGGATCTTCCTGCCGGAACCGGTCAGCGGGAGAGACACCCCTCTTCGCTTTGCGCCGGCTTCCGTATCACCTCATCCTGGGCGCAGGGCCGGGGGGGCAGACCCCCTCGAGCCCGGCCAGCTGCTCTCCCGGCCCGGCCGCATACCTGCAGACCGAAGGATAATACCTGGTGACGTACTCCTTGAGCATCCGGAGAGAGCAGTACTGGGGGGCGATGCTCTTTATCGACTCCTTCATCATCCGGACCCACTTGTGGGGGACGTCGTCCATCGTCCGTGAGAAGTAGAGCGGCGCAATCTCGTTCTCGATGAGGTCGTAAAGCGTCTCCGCATCCGGCTGATGACCCTCCGCGGTGGGAGCGCGACCCTCGAAACCCCAGCCGTTCCTGCCGTTGTAGCCCTCGACCCACCAGCCGTCGAGGACCGAGAGGTTCAGCGCCCCGTTCATCCCCGCCTTCATACCGCTCGTGCCGCTCGCCTCCATGAGTGGGACGGGGGTGTTCATCCAGACGTCGACGCCGTGGACCATGTAACGCGCAAGCTGCTCGCCGTAGTCCTCGACAAACGCTATCCGGCCGCCGAACCGGGGATCCTGCGAATACTGGTAGATCCTTTGCAGGATCCGCTTACCCCGATCGTCGGCCGGGTGGGCCTTCCCGGCGAAGATGAACTGCACCGGCCTCCAGCGGTTGTTCACGATCCGATCAAGCCGGTCCAGATCCTCAAAAATCAGGTCCGCCCGCTTGTACTCGGCAAACCGGCGGGCGAACCCGATCGTCAGCGCCGAGGTGTCGAGCATGAGCCCCTCGGCCGCGAGATTTGCAGGTTCGTCGCGAAGGTTCGCCCATTTGCGGCGTTTCCGGTCCCGGATCCGGGAAAAGAGCTTCATCTTCAGCCACTGGTGCTCGCGCCAGAGTTCATCGTCCGGGATCTCGTCGACCACCTCCCAGATGATGGGGTTGTCGTAATCCTCCCGCCAGTTCGGGTAGACCGGGTCCATGTGTCGGTCGATGAGCGCCTCGATACGGTGATTCAGCCACGTCGGCACGTGAACGCCGTTTGTGATAGCGTCGATCGGCACCTCCTCAGGGGCGAGGTCTGGCCAGAGAGGCTGCCACATCTCCCGGGCGACCTCCCCGTGCCTCTGTGAGACGCCGTTGTGGAACCGGCTCATCCGAAGGGCAAAAGCGGTCATGTTGAACCCGGCGCCCGGGTTGTGGGGATCGTCGCCGAGCGCCATGAACTCGTCCCAGGTCAGATCGAGCGACGCGCAGTAATTCCGGAAGTACTTCGCCATCAGATCCTCGGGGAAGACGTCGTGGGCGGCCGCCACAGGGGTATGGGTGGTGAAGACCGAGGTGCCCCGGACCCGCTCGAGCGCCTCGTCGGGCGGCATCCCCGCACTGAGCCGCTCCCGGAGCCGTTCGAGTATGGAAAACGCAGAATGCCCTTCGTTCAAGTGCATCGCCGAGTACTCCACGCCGAGGGTACGGAGAACCTTCCTTCCGCCGATGCCGAGCACCAGTTCCTGCCGGAGCCGGCACTCGAGCTCTTTTAAGTAAAGGCGGTGGGAGATGCTCCGGTTCTCGGGGAGGTTCCTGTCGATATGGGTGTCGAGGAGGTAGAGGGGGACCCGTCCCACCTGCACCTTCCAGACCGCGACGTAGATCGGCGGTTCGATCAAGGGCACCTGCACCACGATCTGCTTCCCGTCGTCGCTGAGCACCCGGAGAACCGGGGCGGCGTCGCGGTCCAGGATCTCCGCGACGTTCTTCTGCCACCCGTTCCCCTCGATATGCTGGTGGAGATAGCCTTCGGCGTACATGAACCCGACGGCGACCGTCGGCACGCCGAGATCGCTCGACGCCTTGACGTGGTCGCCCGCGAGGATGCCGAGCCCGCCCGCGTAGAACGGGAGCGAGTGGTGCAGCCCGAATTCGCTCGAGAGGTAGGCGATCGTCAGCGGCGTCCGTGAGGGATAGTGCTGCGCAAACCAGCTCGTTCCCGGCACCATATACTCCCGGAACCGGTGCATGATGATGTCGTAGCGGCGGAGGTACTCCGGGTTCGCTGCCGCCCGCTCGAAGAACCGCGGCGGGGTATCGAGAAGCATCCTGACCGGATTGTGGCGGCTCATCTTCCACTCCGCCCGGTTCAGCATCTTGAAGAGCACGCTCGCCGAGGAGTGCCAGCTCCACCAGAGGTTGTACGCGAGGTCGACCAGCCCGAAGATCCGTTCAGGAACGTGGGCGAACCGGTCGTAGGGAATCTCCGTCTTCATCGCGACGGGCATTACCTGTTGCACCTGATAAGTGCTTCTGTCACCGGGGACAGCCGGACGGGAACCGGCTCACCGCCGCTCTTCGAGCCCCGTGAACTTCCGGATCTCTCGGTCTTCCCAGACACTGCAAAGGCGCCGGGCGCGAGCAGGGAGCGGGAGGTGTACGACGGTTGGCGGATCGTTTCTCACGGCCTTTGGCGATGATACCGGAAGAACAACATGCTCGTAGTGGTTCTTTTTACGGATACGGCGTCAGGACGGCAAACGCAGATGGAAAGTTATTATATGCACCTCTTGCCGATGTTCCTTCAAGAAGAACCCAAAGGAGCGTGTCTCGCGTGCGGCAGATGATAGAGGCAACCGAACTCACGAAGAACTACGGCAACGTCACCGCGGTGAACAGGGTATCGTTCTCCGTTGCGGAAGGGGAACTCTTCGGCCTGCTCGGGCCGAACGGCTCGGGGAAGACGACGATGATCCGGATGCTGACCGGGCAGATTCCGCCGACCTCCGGGTCGGCCCGGGTGATGGGGCTCGACGTAGCGAAGGATCCCATCGGGGTCCGGGGGCTTGTCGGGATCATCCCCGAACAGGAGACGCCGCCGAGTTTCCTCACCGCGGAGGAGTACCTCCGCTTCGTGGCCAGCATCCGCAACCTCGATTCGGTTGACGAGCGGTGCGACCGCTGGTTCGACCTGCTGGAGTTTGGTGACAAGCGGGACGTCCTCTGCAAGGACCTCTCGCGGGGCACCCGGCAGAAACTGATGTTT
>PGYH01000064.1 GCA_002839575.1 Methanomicrobiales archaeon HGW-Methanomicrobiales-6 | reverse complement strand
TGCAGCTCGGAATCCCGATATCCTGCACCGCGATGAGGGATGTCCCGTGGCAGACGGTCGCCGTGTTGTCCATGACCGCTCCGACCAGTTCGCCAATCTCTGACCCAATGGACTGCGCCTCGCAGTTCGTGGAGCTCCAGCCGTACATCAGGGGCTTCTTTGCGTCGGTGAGCATCCTGGCAGTATACTCGGCCGCCTCCTCGTAGGAGATCTCCTTCCATGACCCGTCCTCCTGCCTCATGCGGGGGCGGGTGATACGGTCCTTTGCCTGGGAGTGGAGAAACTTCTCGGCGCCGATAGCGCACGCGTTGTAGACCTCATGGATCTTCTTTCCATCATCGCTGACGACGACCTCGAGGTCGTCGCAGAGCGTCCCGCAGAACGGGCAGATTACGTCGGTTACCGTCTTCGTCATATGCGTTCACCCTGTATCCCTTGGGTACCAGTTCAGGTGAGTCGGGGAATGGGTCCGTTCCGGGCGACCCCACCCAACATGTGTGCCTTTAAACGTTGGGATCCGCATCAAGGATCCGGCGTGAGCGGTCCTCTCACCACGGACGAGGCCAGTCTTGCAGGTTGTTCCGGGGAGTGTGCAGCCAGCTGCCCCGGCCCGGTGGACGGCGAGGGCAAGTTCTGGAGCAGGCACCAGAATGTTCGTTGTCCGACGAACGTACTAGTATATCCGAACATTTGATATATCTTCCTTTCGATCAGTACCTATGGTACAGGGGATGACCGGCAGGGGGAGGTCCGGTCGGCCGAGACCGAGCCGTGACATAGATCTCTATTCGACACCAGGAGGGACACGGGCGGTCGGGAACCCGGTGCGGCGTAGTATCCTCGCGGCCCTCCGGGAGCGCGAGCGTACGTTCGAGGAGCTCGTCGTCCTTGCGGGTCGGGCCAAGTCAACGGTCTCGGTACACCTCCAGGATCTCACGGCGGCGGGCGTGATCGGATCGCAGCCCGATCCGGAGGACTCCCGGAGAAAGATTTTTTTCCTAACCGGCGACCTCGTCGCGAGCGTCTCGCCGGACGACCGGGTGGCCGATGCGCTCGCCGCCTATGCAGGGGCATACCAGGCGGGGTCGCGCGACCCGAACGCGTTCTACCGGCTCGCGTTTCGGGCGATCAGGGTGGCGCTCATGCAGGAAGGAGTCCTCCTCGACCCGCTTCTCTCCCGGGCCGGAGAGTGGATCGGCGAAGAACTCTACCCGGCAGTGGCCCACCCGGAGACCGGAGCCTTCTGCACGAATATCGCCCGGTTCTGGGAGGAGCACCACCTGGGAAGAATCGAGGTCGCAGGGACGGAACCGCTCGTCCTCCTCGTCTACGACTGCTTCGAGTGCGTCGATCTCCCGGTCACGGGCCGGCCCGCGTGCGCCTTCGACTCAGGCATCCTCCGGGCGCTCTTCTCACGCCACTACGGCCGGCCGACGGCGGCGGTCGAGACCCGGTGCTACTCGATGGGGTTCGATCACTGCCGGTTTGAGATCGCCGTGGAAGGCGGTGGAAGAGAGGAGTGACGGCACAGGGATGCTGGAAGGGAAATAGCAAACAACAAGAAAAAACGTCATGCGATAGCCGGGGATCGAACCCGGACTAGAGGCTTGGGAAGCCCCTGTCCTACCATTAGACTACTATCGCACCGGTACCAGTACACGTTAACCCGGGAACAAATAAATCTTGGGCTCACTCCGTCGCCGGACGGTAACGCGGCAGGGTGAGCGTGAAGGCCGCCCCCTCCTCCGGGTGGCCGGGGACCCGGTCGCCCACCCGGACACTTCCCCCATAGCGTTCCACAAGCATCCGAACGATGTAGAGGCCGAGACCCTTCCCGCTCTTCTTCGTCGTCCCGCGAACGCTGCGCTTAAACAGGCGCGGTTTGAGGTCGTCGGGGACCCCGGGGCCGGTATCGGCAACCGTCACCGTGACCGTATTTTCCTCTTCCTGAACGCTGACGGTGATCACGGCCTCCTGGCCGCCGAATTTAACGGCGTTGCCGATCAGGTTCGCAAAGACCACGCTGATGAGGTCGTCGGCGAGGAGCGTTGCGTCCGCTCCGTTGCAGACGATGTGGGATCCTGCGTGGTAACTGCAGATGTTCCGGAACACGGGTCCGAGCGGCACCGGCCGAAGTTCGGCATCTCCTGATTTGAGCTTGCGGAGTGCCAGGACATTCTGAATAACCTCGTTGCTCTGGTAGATAGCCGCAAGTGACTTCCCGACGAATGTCCCGTCCGATCCGTCGCCGGACTCACTGAGCATCTGCAGGTAGCCCATCGCTATGGTGTTCGCGTTGTTGATGTCGTGGGTGAGGATATCCACGTAGAGGTTGACCTCCGAGAGCGCCTCCTCAAGATCCTCCTGGAGCATCCCCTTCACGATCGCGTTGCCGAGTTCCTCACCGACACTGCGAAGGATCACGCGCTCGCTCCGCGTGATCGTCTCCTTGACCTTGCTCCCGACCTCGATCCATCCCATCGGACCGTCATCACCGGGGATGGGCATCATGGCAAGGACACGTACCCTTGAGCCGGGATACCTCGTTACGAAGTCCTCAACGCAGTGCAGCGTTCCGGCCTGAACAAGTTCCTGATAGAGGGGGTGCTCCCGGTGCACCTTCTCCGGCAGAACCCGGCTCTCTCCCTCCTGGGCACGGAGAACCGCCACATCATCCCCGGGATGAACCAGGTAGACCGCCCCGCAGTCGAACCCGAGCAGGGTGAGAACCTTTGCGAGCGAGACCCGGCAAAGATCTTCCAACCCGTGGGAGGCAGCCGCGGCAGCGACGATCTCGTTGACAACCGAGAGACGCCGGTTCTCTTCCCGAATTGCCTCTTCCGCCCGGCGCCGTTCGGTGATGTCCCTGAACGAGACGACCAGCAGCCCCGAAGAGGACCCGTTCTGTTCAAAGCGGGTGATCGTGATCTCCGCAGGCCATTCAGTGCCGTCGAGCCTGCAGAGCGTGCACTCTCCCGGAAGAGGAGCCTCTCCGCGCAGCGCCCGTTCCCGATAGACCCGGACGATATCCCGGTCGCTCTCGGCAACCAGATCACAGGGGTTTCTTCCGACCAGATCCTCCCTTCCAGCCGCGCCGAAGAGCTGGACCGCAGCGGTGTTCGCCTCCGCAATCTCCCTGCCCGGATCAGTGAGGATGATCCCGACATCGGTGGTGTCGAGGATGACCCGGAGCATCTCCTCCGAACGACGGAGCCGGCTCTCCATCCGCTTCAGTTCCGCCGTTCCGGTAACCACCGCACAGCCCTCCTGCTGGCCGGGGAGAAGGGTTGCCGAGAGGAGCACCGGGCGGGGCGCCCCGTCCCTGGCGGCGAGGCTACAGTCCAGACTCTCGATCGGGCCTTCTTCAAGAACGTTGGAAAAATAGGAATATTCCGGCCAGATCGAGGAGATCTCCAGGGACCGCGCCTCTTCCTCGGAATACCCGAGCAGCGTAGAACAGCCCCGGTTCATCTCCGCGATCTCCCCGGTCCCGGGCGAGAAGAGAAAGATTCCTGCTCCAGACGTCTCGAATATCCCCCGGTACCGGCTCTCCCGCGCTTTCAGACGGCTGGAGAGGTTCGATACAACGACGGCGACAATGAAGAACATCGCGATGCGGAGCAGGGCGTTTGCAATCTCCAGATCATTGCCCGGGGAGAAGAACAATACCTCTGCAAAGTAGCCGGCGGCAAGCGCACCGGTGAATGCAAGACACCGCTCCGGATACCCGTAGCCCGCAAGGACAATCGGGATATAGAAAAGATGGGAGAAGACGATGAATATTCCGGTGGAGAGGCAGTATGTCGTGGCACCAAACGCGACCAGGGTCGAAACCGCAATGCTAAAGGTGATAAGGGATTCCCTCGTGAAGGTACCGGGCATAAGAGAGAGCGAGAGTCCGCCGTTCACTCAATAAATGTCACTCTAAACGATAATAAACACCCACTAATCGCTTTTGCCGCTGGTAACCACGCATGCATCCGATACCCTTAAGATTCCTCCCGGAGAATATGATGCAGCACAATATGTGCTGGCTATGGTAAGTCCGACGTGCTCCCGGAAGCACTGCCCGTAAGGGCTCGGGATTACAGAGATTAGTCAGTAAAAGGACTCTTTTCTGGACTTAACATAGTATATCTAACGGAGGTGCATGAATGGCAAGAATGTATGCTCGGCGCCGCGGAACCAGTAGTTCTGTCCGACCTTACCGGAAGGAAGCGCCCGAGTGGTCCAATACGGACGCAGCTGAGATCGAGAAGATCATCGTCGAGCTCCGCAAAGACGGCATGTCGGCAAGCCAGATCGGCCTTGTACTGCGTGACAGGTACGCCGTCCCCGACGTCAAGCTCGCCACAGGTAAGCGCGTGAACGAAATCCTCCGCGAGAAGGACCTTGAATCGGAGATCCCCGAGGATCTCCGGAACCTGATGCAGAAAGCGCTCGGGATAAGGAAACACCTTGCGGAGAACAACAAAGACGTTCACAATAAACGGCAGCTGCAGATCGCCGAGTCCAAGGTGCGCAGACTGGTCAAGTACTACGTCAGGTCCGGACGGATGCCAAAAGGCTGGACCTACAAACCGGAGACCGCGGAGATCCTGCTCACCCGCTGATGATCCATGTCGCTTGACGCCGCTGCTGCAAGCCTGGCCGACCACCTGCTCGAGCAGGAGTTCGTGGAGGTGCTGGCGCACCACGATGCGGACGGTATAGCCGCCGCATCCATCCTCTGCCACGCCATGTTCCGCAAGGGCGGACGGTTCCGGCTGAGGATCCGCCCGGGCATCACCACGGCCGACCTTCCCGGCGACGGCAGCGTGCTTCTCTGCGACTTCGGATCGGCACTCACGGACCTCCCCGACGACGTGATGGTGGTGGACCACCACCTGCCCCATTTCGAGGGCGACCACCACGTCAACCCGCATCTCGCCGGGATCGACGGCGACCGGAACCTCTCGGCAGCCGGTGCGGCCTACCTCGTCGCCCAGCGCATGGGAGACAACCGGGATCTCGCGGGGCTCGCGCTCCTCGGGATCATCGGGGACAGCCAGGCCTTCGAGGGGCCAAACCGGGAGATCACGAGCGAGGCAATTGCGAACGGGTTTATCGCGCCCCGCCGCGGCCTCCGCCTCCCGGGAAGAGGCCTCGTCGAGCAGCTCGCGCTCGCCGTCAATCCCTACCTCCCCGGGTTCTCGGGTGAGCCCGACGCCGCCCGGGCACTGGTCGCAGAGGTCACCGACGAGGACGATATGGACGTCGAGTCCCTCCTCTCCCGGATCGTCCTCGCGGCCGCCCCGGACGCATCGGTCTCCACACTCTGCGGGATCTGGGGCACCACCTACAGCCTCGGCCGGGAGGTGGTCGACGAGGCCCAGAGTCTCGCCGCCGTCGTCGACGCCTGCGGCAAGGCAGGCAACGGCGACATCGGCGCATCGCTCTGTCTCCGTTCAAGCCACGCGCTCCAGGAAGCCTGGGAGATCACCGCCCGCTACCGGCAGGCGGTCATCGCCGGCATCCGTGGGGCGCGCCGCCTCGACGAGCGCGTCGCCCTCTTTGCGGTGGGCGATGGGTCGGTCGCAAGCGACGTCGCAGACGCGCTCGCAAACGACTTCGTCCAGAACAGTCCGGTCTTTGTCATCGGAGAGGTTGGAGACCGTTACGCCGTATCGGCACGCTGCCCGCCGGGCATCGACCTCGACCTCGAGGCGCTGATGCGAAGGCTCGCGGAGGCGTGCGGCGGCCAGGGCGGGGGACATCGCCGGAGGGCCGGCGCCCGGATCCGCGCCGACCAGTTGGACCGGTTCAGACAGGAGCTCCTGGAGGCGGTTTTTGCATGATCCGGATCAAGGGCGTCATCGAGACGCCGCACAGGTTTCCCGAATGCGTGGCCGCGGCACTCGAGCCCGACAACCTCACCCTGATCAGAACAACCGCGATCGAGGGCGCGGTGCGGGCCGAGATCTGTGGGACCAGGCTCCGGTCGATCACCGCCTCGGTGGACGACTACCTTATGAACCTGGCGATCGCAGAAGACGTATGCACCGCCGCCTCACGGCGGCAGAGCGGATCGGAGAGTTCCAGAGTCGAATCAGCATCAAATAGGCTGAATAATCGATACTAACAGAAAGAAGTGATACTATGGCAAGAAAGAAACAGGTTGGAAGAAGGCTGGAAGGCTGGAAGGCCAAGAAGTGGTATCGTGTTTACGTACCTGACGCCTTCGGCAAAGCCGAGATCGGTGACGCCATCTCGGCCGACCCCGAGAACATGGTCGGCCGCATCATGACCGCGACGCTCGGCGAGGTTGTGCAGGACTACTCAAAGTCCCACATCAAGATGAGGTTCAAGATCAACAACGTGGCCGGCGACGCCGCGTATACCGAGTTTGTCGGGCACGAAGTGACCCGGGACTACCTCCGGTCGATGGTCAAGCGGCGGGCATCCCGCATCGACACCATTCACCCGATCGTCAGCAAGGACAAGAAACTCCTCCGGGTGACGGTCGTCTGCCTCACCCTCTCGCGGGCAGACCAGAGCCAGGTCCACGCTGTACGGCAGGCAATCTCGCAGGCTCTTTCTGCCCGGGCGGCGGAGAGCGACTTCGAGACCCTGGTCAAGGATATCGTCTCCGGCGACATGGCCCGGGACATCTTCAAGGTCGTGAAGACGATCTACCCAATCCGCCGGGTCGAGATCACCAAATCCAAACTAGAGCAGGTCGCGGCCGTATAAGGTCGGCTGCTCACCCTACTTTTTATAGTCATCGTATCT
Source organism: Methanomicrobiales archaeon HGW-Methanomicrobiales-6 (assembly GCA_002839575.1). Taxonomy (GTDB): domain Archaea; phylum Halobacteriota; class Methanomicrobia; order Methanomicrobiales; family Methanoculleaceae; genus Methanoculleus; species Methanoculleus nereidis. Next base: position 6,010 of record PGYH01000064.1, on the reverse strand, counting down.
TCGCCGTTCCCTCGATCCCGGTGACGGGGGCGACAAGGATATATGCCCTGTGACCGGACATACCTCCGTCGGAGCATGGCAAAGAGGTGAAGATGGTGACGACCCGGGAGCAGTATGCGGCTATACGGCGGGCAGACCTGGCCCTGCTCGAACGACGGCCCTTCGACGAACAGCAGACGATAGCGAGGGAGATCATCAGGGGGATGCTCACCCAGTTCCACCGGGAGTGGACCGACCTCCAGACCAGGGAGAGCGACGCAGCCAGGGTTCATGCCACAAACTCACTGCTTGACCGGTATTCGCACCAGCTCTACGACGTCGTATGCGATATGGAGGCGGTCCTCGGCGAAGACCTGGTCGTGGAGATCCGGTGTCTCACGGCAGATATGATCAAGACCACGAACGTCCTCATCATGCTCGGCTGCGGAGAGGAATGCCGCGCCGAAAGCGACGCTCTCGCGAAGGAGGCGCTCCGCCAGGTCGAACGGTGCCTGACACTTGTCCAGGCGAAAGGAGGGGGCCTGGCAACCCGGGTATTCATCGTCCACCGGGAAGAGTAATCAGGTTCTGGATCGCATCTGTTCTCGATGATTGCTGACAGGATTCTCTTCCTGGTACTGGACGGGATCTCCGACCGCCCCTGCGAAGCACTGGACGGACTGACGCCGCTCGCCGCCGCACGGACCCCTGTTCTCGACAGGATCGCTGCTGAAGGCGTATGCGGGATCATGGACTCCATCGCGCCCGGCATCCGGCCGGGGTCCGACACCTCCCACCTCGCCCTTCTCGGCTACCCACCGCAGGAGTACTACACCGGCCGCGGCCCGCTCGAGGCCGAAGGAACCGGGATCCACATGACCGCCGGAATGATCGGGTTTCGGTGCAACTTTGCCACCGTGGACGCGGACGGCCTTGTCACCGACCGCCGGGCCGGCCGGATCTCCGGGACGGAATCCCTATCTGAAGCGATCCGCGACACCGTGGATCTTTCACCCCTCGGTCTCGGGTTCAGATTCGAGTCAGGCGCCGGCCACCGGGCGGCCCTCGCCCTCACCGGAGAAGGGCTCGGCGATAAGGTCTCCTCGAACGACCCGAAGAAAGACGGGGTACGACCGCTCACCGTCCTGCCCTGCACCGACGAACCGGCTGACCAGAAGACCGCCGAAGCCTGCAATGAGTTCATCCGCCAGTCGCAGGAGATCCTCTTCGACCACCCGATGAATGTCCGGCGGATGGAAGAAGGGCTCCCGCCGGGAAATCTCCTCCTGATCCGGGGCGCCGGGAATATGGGCTCGTTTCCGCAGTTCTCCGAGCGCTACGGGCTCTCGGGGAGCGTCATCTCCGCGGCCACCCTCATCTCCGGGATCGGGAAAGTGGTGGGGCTCGAGCATGTCCCGGTGCCGGGGACGACGGGGTCGGTCGACTCCGATCTCGACGCCAAGGTAAAGGCGGCCATTGGAGAACTCGACCGAAAAGACTTCGTCCTGATGAACATCAAGGGCGCAGACGAGGCCGGCCACGACGGGAAGGGCATCCTGAAACGGGACTTCATCGAGACTATCGACACGGCGCTCGAACCGCTGCTCGCGCTCTCCGATACCCTGATCGTCGTCTGCGCAGACCACAGCACCCCCTGCTCGGTCAAGGATCACAGCGCAGATCCGGTCCCGGTCGTCTTCAGGGGCCCGGGGGTCCGTACCGACCGAACTGCCCGGTTTGACGAGGTCTCGTGTGCAGAGGGCGGCCTCCATCGTATCCGCGGTCACGATCTCATGCCAATCGCCCTGGATCTAATTAATAAGAGTCATAAGTATGGCGCATGAAGACTATACCGGGTAAATGGAACAGACAGGAGACCACGACTGGATAAAGGCCTGCATCCTCCCCGACCACACTGAACTCCAGGAGAGGACCCTCAAGACCGGGCAGGACATCGTCATCGGCGAGAAGTGTCGGATCGATTACGGCCTATACGGAAACGATGTCGTGGTCTGTGAATTCAGCAAAATAAACGGCGACATCGTTGCGGGCGGCGACGCCAGAATCGACAACTGGTGCGAGGTCAACGGGGACGTCGTCGTGGAGGAGGACGCCTACCTCGGCGAGGGAGTCAAGATCCAGGGGAAGCTGGTCGTCAAAGGTGATCTCGATATCGGGGACAACGTCCAGATCGAACGGGGATTCGAGGCGAAGGGCTGGATCTCTATAAGGAACCCGATGCCGGTCATCATCTATATCGTAATGTACCTGGTAGCCGTCCTCGGGATCGAGAAGGAGGAGGAACTGAGTTCCGTCCTCGAGAAACTCTTCGGCGACGACGAGACACCCGACGAAACACCGCTGATGATCCCGGCCGGCGCCGTCGTCAACATGCAGACTTTCTCGGTCCCGGAGAGGATGTCCGTCGGGACCGGGTGCCGGCTGCACGGGAACATCCGCGCCGGTTCGATCGGGATCCGGGAGGAGACAACGATCTTCGGGAGCCTGCATGCGCGGGAGAGCGCAAGCATCGGCCGGGGCTCGGTCATCCACGGGGACGTCCAGAGCAGCGGCGACGTAGTCGTCGAGCAGGAGGTGCATATCCTCGGGAGCGTCTCCTGCCAGTGCCTCACCCTGCACGAGGATGCCCGCGTGGACGGGATCATCCGGGCACCCGGGGGCCTGAAAATCGAGAGGCGAGCAGCATGAAGATTGCAGATATCCTTGAGGTCGACGGATGCCAGCTGGTTGAACCGTCGTTTGCGGAACTGACAGTAGACTCCTATACGGCCATGCTGCTCCGGGCTACGCCGGACCAGGCCCGTCTCCTGGTCGACGAAGAGGAGGAGCCGATCGCGCTCGCGCTCCATGACGGCGAGGAATGGTACGCCGTCTCGTTCCTTTTCCGCGATCCGACGCTCTCCGCCATCGAGTGTTTTGAGGCCGTCGGAGGTGATATTTACCAGGAGAGGCGGGATGCATGGCTCTCAGCGGTCCGCGAGTACTATAGCGCGGAACTCCTGGCAACCACCCTTCCCGCTCTCGAAGACCTGCGCCCTGATCGGACGGCAAATATCCGCGACCTCCTCGACGAAGTCTGGGGCGACCGTGCAGGAACCCTCTGCCTCGACTGCTGCTGCGGGTCCGGGGTCGGCACCGCAGCTCTCCGGGCCGGCGGGGTGCGGGCGCTCGCCTACGATAACGATCCGACGCTCCTTGCACTCGGCCTCTCGAAGGGGCGCCTCGTCCCGGACGACACCATGTGCATCGACGCGCGGAAGGCTTCACACTACGTCGCGCCGGTGCCCCTCGGTGCCGCGTTCATGGCCGGAGAGATCTACTCCTACAACGCGGGTCTCTGGAAGTCGATCCTCACCGGGCTTCTCGCCCTCACCGATGAGACGCTGATCACCATCGGTACAGAGGAGGAAGCAGCCCGGGTGGAAGGGTGGTGCACAGAAGAGGGGCGGGTTGCTGAGATTTTCGAGAACCGGCGTGACCTGCTCTACGACCGGTGGTGTTGCGTTGCACGGCGGGCGTGATCCCGGCCGGCGACCCAACGTATAAGGTGCAGTATCGCCAATCTCTGTTTTCGCAATTACGAATACCGACCGCAGATCGCGCCCTGCGGCTTTGACTCAAATCCGGTGTAACCTGCATGAATACCGCAAAGCGCATATACAACGTCTTATTCATCTCTGTCTTCGCCACCATGCTCGGGCTCGGTGTCGTCAGCCCGCTGCTTCCCATATACGCGGAAAATCTCGGAGCAACCGGCATCTGGCTCGGCATCATCTTCTCAGCCTTCGCGCTCTCCCGGTCGATCTTCATGCCCATCATCGGGAGGATATCGGACCGGCGGGGAAGGAAGTGGATCATCCTCATCGGCATGTTCATCTACGCAGTCATGTCGCTCTCCTACATCATCGCCGACAGCGTCTACTCCCTCACGGTCGTCCGCTTCGTCCACGGGATCGCTTCGGCCATGGTCGTCCCGATAGCCATGGCCTACATCGCGGATTTCGCGGAGAAGGGAAAGGAAGGGAGCAGAATGGGGAACTTCTCCATCTCGATGTTCCTCGGCCTGGGGACGGGGCCGCTGCTCGGCGGGTTCCTGAACGATGCATTCGGAATGGACTCGGTCTTCTATGCCATGGCTGCCTTTTCGGCTCTTGCCACGCTTCTCGTTGCTGTCTCTCTCCCGGAAGCAAAACGGAGTAAGTTCACGGTCCCGGACGTGGAACCTACCCCGATGCGGGAGATCTTCGAGCTGCCGACGATGCGGGGGGTACTGGTCTTCAGTTTCATCAGCGCCCTCGGGCGTGGAGGCATGATGGTCTTCATCCCGATCTTTGCGCCGCTGATTGCGATCAGCGCCTCAGAGGTGGGTATCGTCCTCTCCGTGAACACCTTCCTGATGGCGCTCCTCCAGGTGCCGATGGGGAGGCTCACCGACACCGGGAACAAGGTCGCCCTGATCGTCGCGGGCTCGACCATAACAGCGATAGCGCTCGCCATCATTCCCACCTCCGGGTCGTTCTGGCCCCTGCTCGCGGCCACTTCCCTGATCGGCGTCGGTGGTGCCGTCCAGCAGCCGGCCATTATGGCCCTGACGGTCGATGCGGGCCGGACGATCGGGATGGGGACCTCGATGGGCGCCTACAACACGGTTTTTGGTATCGGCATGATCATCGCACCACTGCTCGGGGGTGTCTTCATGGACTTTGTCGGTATCGACGCCGTTTTCTACGTTGCCGGGGGGATAAGCCTTCTCGGGACCGCTGTATTCGCGTTGATGATGCAGAAAAACGCCCGGAAAAGCGCCGGCAGGGACATTTCCGGATCCGAGTAGCCAGTTTTCCGTCTCCCGGCGGTGCCGCGCCAAAGACCAGCAAACATCTTCTGATGCCGGGAGCGCCTCTTCTTATGACTGGAAATCGATATTCCGACTGTACACAGTCCTCCCATATGAGAAAATATTATATAGTTGATTCACTATTATGGGATACGATGGCGTATGGGTAAAAAAGCGCCGGAATCGTCACGATAGAAACCTGCGAACCAGACCAGATGATGCCCCGGACACACCCTGCAGGCTATGGGCAGATATCTGCCCGGCATGAGCGACACAGTACAACCAGCATGGTTCCCTGCAAGAATGCACCACTGCTCCCGATTGCCCGGCCTACGCTTTGTGCCCGCAGTCCTGCCCTCTTCCTCATCCTCACCCTTCCTTCCGGCCTTCCCGGGGAGATCTGGACCTCCCCGGGCGTCCTGATCCTCGAACTCCTCTCTGTCGGCATCGCCTTCGGGCTACTCGGCGTCTGGCTCAAGGAGCGGGAAGTGGCTTCCCGCATCGCCGGCATGGACGCAAGCTTCGAGAGCATCAAGACGGCGAACAGTGTCCCGCCTCGGCCCCCTGCAGTCGGGGGCGACCCGGTCTCGCGGTTTGTCGACGAGATCAACCTGATACTCGACGAACTGGAACGCTCCCGGCGGGATCTCCAGGAGAGCAGGGATCGTTATCGTCTCCTCTTTGAGAGCGGGAACGATTTTCTGCTGGTATGTGCCGTCGGGAGGGAAGGGACGCCCTACCGGATACTGGATGCGAACGCGCTCGCCTGCCGGTGCCTCGGATATACCCGGGATGAGCTCTTCGCCCTCGCTCCCGGATCAGTCATCCTCGTCCGGAGCGACTTCAAGAGAAACGACCACCGTCTCCACAGCGCCGACCTGATTCCCCGGGAGGGCGAACGGATCCCCGTCGAGGCGAGCATCCATCGCATCACCCTCGGGGGCACGCCGGCCATCCTCATCATCGCCCGGGACGTGACGGAGAGACGGCAGGCCGAGAAGGAGCTGATGGACTACCGCTACCGTCTTGAGGAACTGGTGACACAGCGGACAGAAGAACTCCGGGCGGCAAATGAGAGCCTCAGGCGCGAGATGAGAGAGCGGGAGAGGATAGAACGAGAGAGAATGGAGGCGTACCGCCAGATCGAGCGGAACATCGAGCAGTTCGCGGTCCTGA
>PGYH01000063.1 GCA_002839575.1 Methanomicrobiales archaeon HGW-Methanomicrobiales-6 | reverse complement strand
GCCCCCGCCGAGGAGACACCGCCGACGTAGGCCGTCTTCTGTTCGCTCTCGGGGATATCGGCGGTCCGGGCTTCGAGGTCGGCGATCGTCGCCTCGATGTAGGCGATCACCTCTTCGGCGCGGTCCTGTTTATCAAGCACCTCGCCCATCGTGCGGAGCCCGGCATACATCTCGGCCTGCTCCGCGTCGTTCCGCAGTGAGCCGTAGGGGAAGGCCACGACCGGGATACCGGTCTTCTCCTGGAGTTTGTCGGCTTCGCCGGCACTGGTTGCGTACGCCGTTCCGGTGGAGCCGGTCTTGAGGATGACTGCGGGCCCAATGCCGAGGATCTTCTCCGGGTCATCCTTGCCGCGGAACTCACCGATCAGGGGGAGGTCCGCAAAGTGCGCCCCGTAGGCGAGGGCGTAAGGACGGCCTTCAATCGCCCGGCCTTCTTTTTCGATATCGTCGACGCCTATGGCGAGGTCCTGGCTCTGCAGGTAGACGAGGTAGCGGAGGCACCCGGAACCCGAGCATACGACGCTCTCCGGCGCCGCCGGAACGGTGACCGACCGACCGAACCCGTCGGTGATCGTGACGGTCTGGTCGGCGTCGCCCTGGACGGTTCCGGTGCTGGTGCACCCGGCGGCGATCATAAGCACAACAAGGGCCGCAAGCATCGCGGCCGCGAGATATCCGGTATATCGATGGTTTGACATACTAAAACTAATAGACGTAATACTATTTATTATAGTTATCGAATTAACGCCTATCTCGTATGACTTATTTTCGATTCGTGTTACCTGTGCCAACGGCCGGTCGTGCCGGTTCACAGGCCCAAACCACGTGTGCCGCATCTGCTGCTCTCTCCGGCAGGAATAGAGTTCGTTCCCGCGAGGTGGATAACTATTATGGGCGGTTCGACCTACCCCTGCAATAGGACACCCGGTCATGCGCACCGGCACGACCGGCGTATTGTGAGGAATGCACATGCCAGAGAGGATGTTAACCGAATCTGAAGGATATCACCTGTTGGGCTCGTGTGGGATACCTGTGCCGCCCCACCATCTGGTTACCAGCGCCGCCGATGCCCGGGAGGCCGCTGGACGGATAGGCTACCCTGTCGTTATGAAAGTCATCTCCCCGGAGATCGTCCACAAAAGCGACGTAGGCGGAGTCATCACCGGGATCGAGGAGGCTGGCGAGGCCGAAGACGCTTTTTCGGCCATTATGCAGAACAGCGCCACCCATGCCCCCGAAGCGGCGATCACCGGTATCATCGTCGAGAAACAGATGCCGGCAGGGCTTGAGGTGCTGATCGGCGGGAAGACCGATCCGTCGTTCGGGAAGGTCATCACGTTCGGTCTCGGGGGGAAACTGGTGGAACTTCTTGAAGACGTCTCCATCCGCATGCTTCCCGTCACCGACGATGAGATTCGCAGAATGATTCGCGAGATCGAGGGCTACCGACTCATCCGGGGGTACCGGGGAGAGCCCCCGAAGGACGAGGAGGCGCTTGTGCGCATCGTCGCCGCAATGGCCCGCGTCTTCATTGAAGACCCCCGGATCCAGGAGTTCGACCTGAACCCGGTCATCGTCTACGAGAAAGGGGCCAGCGTCGTCGATGCCAGGATCATCGTCGGGGATACCGCTGGGGGTGAGGCCGCCCGCCTCAGGGTCCGGGCACCCCCGGAGATCTTCTACCCGGACTCGATCGCCGTGATAGGCGCCTCGGCAAGCCCGAAAAAGGTGGGTTACTCTGTCCTCCGGAACTTGCTCTCCTTTCCCGGGAACCTCTATCCGGTCAATCCATCCCGAACGGAACTCTTCGGGCGAAAGACGTACCCCTCCGTTCTGGAGATCCCGGGCCCGGTCGACTGGGCGGTCATCGCTGTCCCCGCCCGCGCTGTCCCGGGGGTGATGGAGGAGTGCGGGGAGAAAGGTGTCCGGCTCGCCGTCATCGTCACCGCCGGGTTCCGCGAGATCGGTGGTGAAGGTGCAGCCCTCGAAGATGAGGTCGTGAAGATCGCAAAGAGGCATGGGATCCGGGTCATCGGCCCGAACTGCCTCGGGATCATGATGCCCCACCAGGGGATCAATGCCACGTTCGACCCGGTCTCGCCACGGCCCGGGGACGTTGCCTTCATCTCCCAGAGCGGCGCGATCATCACCACCGTCGTCGACTGGAGCCTCACTGAGGAGTTCGGGTTCTCAACCGTCGTCAGCGTCGGGAACCAGGCGGATCTCGGGTTCGAGCACTACCTCCGGTTCGCCGAGCAAGACGAAAAGACCCGATCGGTCACCCTGTACGTCGAGGAGATCCAGGACGGACGCGGGTTTGCCCAGATCGTGCGCGAGGTTGCCAGGCGAAAACCGGTGGTGGCGGTGAAGTCCGGGTCGTCCCGGAAGGGCAAGGCTGCAGCGTCGTCCCACACCGGCTCGCTTGCCGGGAGCTACGACGTCTATGTTGCGGCGTTCCGGCAGGCGGGGGTGATCCCGGCCCGGAGCCTGCGGGACGCCTTTAACCTGGCGGAACTCCTGGCGTCCGAGGGCTGCCCGCGAGGCAACCGTGCGATCGCCGTCACCAGTGCGGGAGGGTTCGCCGTCCTCGCCTCCGACTACGCCGAGGCGTACGGGGTCGATATGGTCGACCTCCCCGATGACGTGCTCCGCGAGCTCAACACATTCCTGCCGCCGTTCTGGAATCACGCGAACCCTATGGATATCCTCGGGGATGCGGATGCCACCCGGTTCGCCACTCTCTTCGACGTGCTGATCCGCCACCAGGATTTCTGGGACATCGTGTTCGTGATCGCCGTGCCGACCACGCTCGTCGATCCGGCGCACGTCGCGAACGAGATCGTCCGACTCTCCCGGAACACGGAGAAGATGGTGGTGGGCTGCATGCTCGGCGGCGACAGCATCAGGAGCGGGCTGCGCATCCTCCGGGGCTCCCGGATCCCGAACTTCGAAGAGCTTGAGGATGCGTTCAAGGCCGTGGGAAGCATCCTGGAGGTCAGGACCGCCCGGAAGAGATGAGTGGTCCCGTCGGCGGGTATTCGGGCAGCGGGCGGCAGCACCTATCCCTTCCCGAGATTCCCGGAAACCTTTTATATACCTCTCCCATATTCCGCCGCATTAGAACGACGGGTTCCATCACCCGGGAGATGAATACGGATGCTGTTTGAGAAGATTAAGTCTGACCTCCTTGCTCACAATTCATATGTTATCGGGGCGGGCGGGGAGATGGCGGTCATCGATCCGAGGCGCGACTGCCAGGTATATGCGAACCTCGCCGAGCACGAGAACATGAAGATCACAAGAATCTTCGAGACGCATAAGAACGAGGATTACGTCATCGGGTCCCTGGAGCTCGCCCGCCCGACCGGGGCGGAGATCCTGCACGGGGCGCGGGAGGAGTTCAAGTTCGGCACCCCGGTCCGGGAAGGGGAGACGTTTCCGGTCGGCCCCCTCGAGCTTGAGGTTCTGGAGACACCCGGCCACACTAGAGAAAGCATATCGCTCCTGCTCCGTGACCGGTCGGTCTCCGACGATCCCCTGATGGTCTTTACCGGCGATGCGCTCTTTGCCGGCGACGTGGGAAGGACCGATCTTGCCGGCGAGGATAAGCGGCGGGAGGCCTCAGAGTTGCTGTATGCGAGCCTGCACGAGAAGCTTCTTCGCCTCCCCGATAGCGTGATCGTCTGCCCCGCCCACGGCGCCGGTTCGGTCTGCGGCGGGAATATCAGCGACCGCGAGTACACGACCATCGGGTTTGAAAAGGCGACAAACGAGCTGCTCGCCATGGCGAAGGAAGAGTTCGTCGAGCGAAAGGTGAGCGAACGGCTCTACGAGCCGCAGTATTTTGGCATGATGCGCAAGCTCAACCGGGAAGGCCCGCCCCTGATCTACAACCTGCCGCACCTGCGGGCCTATACGGCCAGGGAGGCACGGTCGCTCCTGGACCGGAAGGCGCAGGTCGTCGACATCCGGTCGCCGACGAGCTTCGCCGGCGGGCATATCCCCGGGACCCTCAGCATCTGGCGGAACGGCCTGCCCCTCTACATGGGCTACTACCTGAATTACGAGGACCCGATCATCCTCGTGGACGACTTCAACCTGGACCTGGATCACGCGGTGCGCCACTTCGTGCGGCTCGGCTACGACAACATCGCGGGATACCTCGCGGGCGGGTTTGCAGCCTGGTTCAAGCAGGGCGAGGAGATCGAGAGGAACGGCACCTGGTCCCCCTCCGACCTCGCGGAGCACCTGGACGACCCGTCGGTCTGGGTGCTCGACGTCAGGAACGTCAACCACCGGGAGGAGGATGGCCACATCGAGGGCTCCCACCACATCTACGTCGGAGAGCTCGAGAAGCACCTGGCAACGATCCCGGAGGAGAAACAGATCGTCGTCCACTGCGACGCCGGGTTCAAGGGAAGCCTTGCGGCAAGCATCCTCGAGAAGCATGGGTTCCGGCACGTCACCAACCTGCTCGGCGGCACCATCGGCTGGAAAGCGGCGAACTATCCGCTGGTTAAGGAGGAGGAGAAACCCCTTTCCGCCTCTCCGGCACTGTAGGGGCCGGGATGGCGGTGCAGGTTGTTTCGGGTTGTGTCTCTCCATCCACGACCCGGCACGCCGTTCCCGACCGGCAAATTGCTGCATGCCGGAAATCTTTATCTGGAGGGTATGCCTCAAAGTGGTCGTGGAGGAATGAACATGGCAGCAATGGGTAAGCCCTCCGTGGCCAAAGTCATCGAGTTGATCGGCAGTTCCCCGACCGGATGGGAGGATGCCGCGGCAAATGCAGTGAAGGAAGCCGCGAAAACCGGTGAACTACCCCTCCCTGAAGGGCGTGGCTTCCTGCTTCATGGACAATACTTGCATCACAGAGATGTGATGTAGAGGTATCATCTCCACAGGCTCAAAGGGCTGTTCCATCCCCACGCGGTGAATATTCACCGCCGCATTGTAGTCTCTATCGGCAACAAACCCACAGTATGGGCATTCGTGGACTCTCTCGGAGAGACTTTTCTTCACGATGCTTCCACAGTTTGCGCACATCTGCGTCGTATCCCGGGGATCGATCTGAATGAAGTTCGTACCAGCACTTTCAGCCTTGTACGAGAGGTAAGAATAGAATCGCCCCCACGATGCACTGTGGATACTCCTGCGGAGTCCGCGAGATTTGCCGTTCTCCTTGAGATACTTGATATTCAGGTCTTCAACGCAGATCGTTGCATAGGTGTCAACGTACTGGCGGGAGAGTTTGTGCAGGAAATCTCTCTTCTGGTTCGTGATATGCTCATAAACCTTCTCCAGCCTGTATTTTGCCTTTTTCCAGTTCTGCGAACGTCGCTTCTTCCGGGCAATGCTTTGCTGTAACTTCTTGATTCGGTCAAGCGAGCGCTCATAGAACCGAGGATTCTCAATCACTGTACCGTCGCTATCAACTACAAACGAGTTCAAACCAACATCAATGCCAACCGAACGCCCTTCCCGCTTTGATGCAGACACTGTCTGCTCTGCCTGAACGATCACATACCATCTATCACCGGAACGGGTGATCAAGACACCCTTCACGTCTCCTGAGTAAGGTCGGTGCATTCTGAACGGAATTGCTCCGATCTTTGAGAAGGTGATCGTGCGGTGTTCTCGGTCGATCTTGAACCCGGACTGGTTGTAGTTGAGCGTCCGATACCGGGATGCGCCCTTGAACCGGAGGTTGCCGATCTTCCGCCCTTTCTTCTTTGTCTGCGACAGGGCACGCAGGTTACTCCAGAGGGTGTAGTTCACCATCTGAAGTACTTTGGAGTACACGTCCTTCAGAAACGGGTTCTCCTCTTTTAACGTGACGATCCGCGCCTGCATTCCTCGCATCGTCGGGTTTACCCCGTGCTCCCGCGCGGTGTTGCACTCTTCCAGAAGTTTGTTGTAGAGCCACCGACAGGTATCGAGTGCAGTATTCAGCCGCGTCCTGGTAATTGCATCTGGATATGCTCGATACTTGTAGGAAATGAGCATGGACAACAAGGGAGTTCATCTGAAATAAGATATACTTGATCCGTGCGGGGTGAACGTGAAGAAGGGCGGCTCCGCTTTCATCCCCACCCTGAACGGTGGGGACTTCCCGCTCCGCCCCCTTCACCCCCGCAAGTTAAAAACATACGGCATGTCTACGTGAAAGAATGCACCGCGAAGGTGGAAGGCGACAGAATCGTGGAATACCGTGCCAACGTGAACGTGACGTTCATCGTGGAGAGGGAGAGTTGATCATTTCTCTCATCTCCTCTATTGTGAAAGGTTCGCTCTGACTGTGAATTATGAGGTGACAGTTCGGGCACACTGGGCGTAGATCTCGTATGGGGTCGATTTTGTATTCCCTTCGTATTCCAGATAGGGGTATGAGATGGTGCACATGGATTTTATTCTGCCCAATAGGCCCGTATATCCTCTCAAAATCAAAACCACAAACGGCACACCGACAACCGTAATGTTCTATGCATTTGGTTCGTGCCTGCTTGTCCCGCTCGTAATGGTTTACAAAGATTTTACTCACGGTCCCTTCGGATAACACGGTGCTATCTTGAACGGTCATCTCTCCGGGATAAACGAGTTCTGAGTCGCTTTGACCAAAGACCCGTTCGTACGCCTCCACCAGTTCAGGCCGCATGATCCAGGAACACATCCCGTTATCTTTATCGCAGCCCCAAAAGGGAACATTCCACCATCGGGGTGCTCCATTGTCATTCATAGGAAGCCGGACTCCGGTTTTTTCAGCAACTCGTTTGCTAAATCGAGCGATTCGCGCGTTCACCGGCGCATGCCCCGTATAGTTCAAATGGGGCGCTATCTCTGATGCGTGCATCTCGTGGTTTACGCTCTCGTACACCAGCCGTAACACAATCAAGTCGCGTTCTTCTGTCACCGTTCTGTCTACCAGCACTTCAGCCCAGACGTCGGCGCTGATCTCTACCGGATCGTTGTAAAATCTCACACAGCCCCCTCCACAACCGCCACCTCATCCTCTGTCAGCCCGTACAACTCATACACCAGCCGGTCGATCATCCCGGCGAGCACCTCTTTCTCGTGCGGGGCCTTCGCCGCCGCGAGACGTTTATTCAGGTCGAGCATCTGCTCCACGAGGGCGACCATGCGGTCACGGCGGGCGACGTCGGCGGGGTTGGCGGGGTTGATGGTGCGGATTGGGATGTGCTTGATGAACCTCACCTCACAACTGAACCAACCCTCGCGCATTTTCGTCGAAAATTGCTGTAAAAACCAATTCGTCAGCTTACTGTTCAGTATGCCTGGGATGAAGTTCTGCGAGCATCCTTGTGCAATCAATATGCCGTAGCCCCCAGCAGTACCACCAGTAAAGAAAATCTCTCCAGTTTCATCAATGGAAAATGATACCCGGGATACTAGGTCAGGAGTGAATATTTTCGGCAACGGCATGACATCTAAGGCCTTTGGGTATACATATCCATACCATTTTGCTCCTTTCATCTTTCCGTTTTCTCGATTCTCAAGAATAAGATGACACGGTGCACTAGAACGGTTATCTTACCCCTCCGTCTCCTCCCACCCGATACAGACCCTGATCGGCACTCTCCCTTCAAGCGAGGCCGCGACCGGCGAGCGCCGGTAGCCGTGGTGCACGAGTTCCTCGATCAACTCCTGCGGCGCGTCGGCATCCACCCGGACGGTCAGGCGGATCTCCGCGAGGCCCGGTCGGGCGTCATCGGAGACATCAAGGAACCCCCTGAGGTCGAGGTCGCCCGCAACATCGATCTCGATCAGGTTGACCTCGATCCCGTCCTCGGCCGCGCTGTAGGCGATACCGACCGCGATGCAGGCGGAAAGACCCGTCAGGACCAGTTCCGTCGGGCTCGCTCCCCGGCCGGTCCCGCCGAGGAGGGCCGGTTCGTCGGCCGGAATGGCGAAGTTGCGGACGATCGTGGTGGAGTGCGCACCGCCGCTCCAGCTCGTGATGCCGGAGAGGGTCTTTTTGCCCGCCGCCGGATCCTTCCGCATTTCCTCCTTGAGGGCGTTCACCCTCTCCATATCGACCCCGTTTCGCATCATCGTATCAGGCTCCCCAGAATCCCTGCCGTCAGGTGATGGGTTCCGGCGGTCTTCCCGTCGACTTCATGAGCCGCAGCATCTCGTCGGGATCGGTCGTCGGAATGTCGCAGGCGTAGTTGGTGCAGACATATGCCGTCGCCTTCTCCTCGATCGTCACGATATCCCGGGTAAACCCGGCTACCTCCACAATCCCCGGGTTCTCCTCCTCGGCAGGGCGGAAGATGACGACGGCATCGGGCGTGTAGTGCGACCGGATGGTGCGGATCATCGACATTGTGTCTTCAGCGTCCGAAATCCCGGACAGGATCACCTCGAAGTTCGGCCCCAGCATGAACTCGAAGGCCGTGAGGAAATGGGCGTAGGCAATAGGGGATTCACGGACGGTGGCGGCAAAAACCTGCCGCATCCGCTCGCTCGTCTCCTCGAGTTCGAGGTTCGCCGTCATCCGGCCGAGGGCGAAGAGGGCGTACATGGCCACGCTGTTGCCGGATGGTATCGCCCCGTCGTAGACCGGTTTCTGGCGGACGGGGACGTCGCTATCGTCCGGCACAAAGAAGAACCCGCCATGGCTGCAGTCCCAGTAGTGGGCGACGAGATCCCGGGAGAGTTCGACGGCGGTCTGGAGGTAGCGGGGGGCAAACGATGCCTCGTAGACCTCGATGAGCGCCCAGATCGTGAACACGTAATCGTCGAGGGTCGCGGCGAGATCGGCATCGCCGTTCCGGTAGCGGTGGAGGAGCCGCCCGTCCGGCCGGCGAAGATTGGCGAGGACGAACGCGGCTGCCTTCTCCGCGGCCGCCAGGTACTCCGGGTCGTCGAAGACCCGGGCCGCCTTCGCGAGGGCCGCGATCATGAGAGCGTTCCAGTCGGTGAGGATTTTGTCGTCCTTTCCCGGGTGGATCCGCTCTTCCCGCGCTGCAAAGAGTTTCTGCCGGCAACTCTCCACGAACCACGCCAGATCCTCTTCCGACGTCGAGAAGACGTGGACCCAGGATGCCAGAGGCCGCCGCAGGCGGAGGATGTTTTTGCCCGTTCTTCGGCCGCCGGGCTGTTCCCGGTAGTTTCCGGGCTCCGTGACGTTGAAGATTCGCGAAAACCGCTCTCCGTCCTCTTCCCCGAGGACCCGAAGAATTTCGTCCTTTGTCCAGACGTAGAACTTTCCCTCCACGCCCTCGCTGTCGGCGTCCTCCGCCGAGTAAAAGCCGCCTGCAGGGTCGGTCATCTCTCGCAGGACATAGGCGATAGTCTCCCGTGCAGTTCTCGCAAACTCCTCTCTTCCCGTCGCGAGGTACGCCTCCGTATACGCCATAACGAGAAGCGCCTGGTCGTAGAGCATCTTCTCGAAGTGCGGGACGAACCACTCCGCATCCGTCGAATAGCGGTGGAACCCGTAGCCGAGGTGGTCGAAGATCCCGCCCCGTCGCATGGCATGCAGCGTCTTCTCGACCATCGTGTATGCGGGCTCCTTCCCGGTCCGGTGTCCGTAACGGAGCAGAAATATGAGATTATGCGGGGTCGGGAACTTCGGTGCATCGCCAAACCCCCCATTCTCTCCATCGAAGATCCGGAAGAAGGTGTCGTAGGCCTCATCGAGGACCGCTTCGGAGAGCTCGCCCTCACCCGGAGGGGTGCGGGCTGCATTCTGCAGCGCCTGGAGCACCTGGGCGCCGGCGTTCTCGAGTTCCTGCCGCTGGCTCTGCCAGACCTTGCTGATCCGGGGGACGAGGTCTAAAAGGCCGGTCATCCCATAACGGCTCTCCTTCGGGATGTAACTCGCTGCAAAGAACGGCTTTTTGTCGGCTGTCATGAAGATGGTGAGCGGCCACCCTCCGGCTCCGGTCAGCGCGTGGGCGGCCGCCATGTAAACCTGGTCGATATCCGGCCGCTCCTCGCGGTCCACCTTGATACAGACGAAGACGTCGTTTAAGAGTTTCGCGACCTGCGGGTCTGCAAACGATTCCTCCTCCATGACGTGGCACCAGTGGCAGGCCGAGTAGCCGATGGAGAGGAATATCGGTTTGCCCTCCTCCCGCGCCCGGGAGAACGCCTCCTCGGCCCAGGGGTACCAGTCGACGGGGTTATGGGCGTGCTGGAGCAGATATGGGCTCTGTTCGTGGATCAGCCGGTTCGGTGGAAATCCTTCCCGCACCGGCGCTTCTGGCGCTTCCGGGTCATGTCCGCGTGCCGGGTTCATGTTCCTGACGTGCGGATGCAGGCTAATAAAGGTGACTCTTCCCGGTAGAGATGGCGCTCCGGACGGGACCCCCCCCTTCGCGTCTTCGCACCCTTTGGCCCGTCGCGCTTATAGAGTGAGACGCCGGTGTTCCGGAGGGCCTGGATTATCTCATGCTTCAGCCGTCGCCCGTCATCGATTCAGGCCGCTAACGTGACCTCAGATGGGGGCTTTTGTCAGGCCAAAAAAGAAGAGACCCCACCCGCAGGCCTTCTTCACTCCGCGATCGGGATCTCCTTCGTCTCCTCCGCGACCGGCTGCATATAGGGGACGTCCACGCTCAGCAGGCCGTTCCTGAAGGTCGCCTTTGCCTTGCCGGTATCGACGGGACAACCGACCGCGTAGGTGCCGACGTAGCGGACGTCACCGCGGGACGCGTCTACGGAGAAGCTGGTCTCCTGCATCTTGAAGGAGATGTCCTTCTTCTCAACGCCCGGCAGTTCAATCTCGATGTGAAGATTCTCTCCGTTTTCATCTGAGTAAGCACAGACATAGGGTGCGACTCTCAATGCTGCCATCTCATAACCTCCTCGACGGCAACAGAGGGGCGGGAGTGCTATTTAACGTTTATCGTCGTCCGGTCTCCTCACGCCCACAATCCCGGGCGGCGGATCCCGGGCTGTGCGGCACGTGGAACGGGTGAGGGAGGTTTTATCAGGGGGGCGTCAAGTATCATGCATGAGCGAGCGGTTCATTTTCACCCGGTATCGCACCCGCTGCTACCACTGCGGCGAGGACGCCCCCCAGATCATAAAAGCGGTCTCCACGCAGGCACAGGTGATCTGCTCTGCATGTGGGGCAACCCGGATCTTCATCCCACGGTTCGAGAACACCGAAACTATCGGGATTTGCACGCCAATCGGATGTTACGACGTATGGAATATCGAGGCCGCCGGGCGCTGCAAAAATTGCGGGGTCACGGGGCCGCACGACCTCGCGATCGGGTGCAGCCACTTCACGACCCGGTGCCGCAACTGCGGTTATGCGCACTTCTACCGGTTCAACCTGGAATATATGGGGAAATGCCCTGTCAGCGAAACCGAAGAGGTCAACGCTCCTCGCGCACCATAGCGATCGCCTGTTTCGGGCACTCGTTCGCGCAGATGCCGCACCCCTTGCAGTAGTCGAGGTCGATGTTGAGTTCTTCATCGATGACCCCGTCCGGACAGTACTGGGCGCAGAGCCCGCAGGCGTTGCACGTCTCCTTGTCCACCACGGGCCGGAACGTCCGCCACGTCCCGGTCTTCCCCGACGCAGCCTCCTTCGGCCTGCTGAGCGCAAGTCTATCTCTCATATCTTCAGCTCCTCATACGCCGCTCTGGCGACGTTCACGTTCCGCTCGTCGGCAAACATCTCCCGGATCGCCTGCTCCACCGAGGGGAGGGTGACGATGCCCATCTTCGCGAGCGCCCCGAGCACCGGGGTGTTGAGGATGGGGCTCCCGGCGACCACCAGGTTCTGTGCGAGCGCGATCCCGGTCAGGTCGACGTGACGGCAGGTTCCGTTGCACCCGGCAACCGGGTGGGCGCTGTTCAGGAGGACCGTCCCATCGGCCTTGAGGCCCTGCAGGACGTCGACAACATCCATGATGCTCGTATCAAGCACAATCACGAGGTCCGGCTCGTGGATCTGGCTGTAGACTTTAATCGGTTCGTCATCGATCCGGACGAACGAGACGACCGGCGCCCCGCGCCGCTCAGCCCCATAGAACGGGCATGCCGTTGCATATTTTCCGTCTCTGAACGCCGCGAGGGCAAGAAGTTTCGCGGCCGTGACACCGCCCTGCCCACCCCGGGAATGAATCCTGATCTCATACATGGTCACTCACCCCGAACCAGGTCTCCTCGCCGGGATGCCGGTTCCGGACAAAGTCCGCGATATCATTGTAGGTAACCTCCTGGCCGCCGAGGCCGGCGATCACGCTGTAAGGCTCGATGCCCGTCTTCGACTTGATCGAGTGCGCCACCACGCCGCCGAAGCCAAAGGAGTAGTCGCGGTCGATCACCACGACTTCCCGGCCGGCAAGGTCGAGGTCCGGGAAGGGGCGGAACCAGCGCAGGCGCATGGAACCGGCCTTAACCCCCTCGTCGCGGAGGCGGTCGATCGCCACCTCTGCCTCTTTTCCGAGCGAGCCCATGGCGACGACGATGATCTCGGCGTCCTCGCACCGGTAATCCTCGGTGGGGCCGTAGGAGCGGCCGAACCGCTCGGCAAACTCACGCTCGACCTCCGCGATCACGCCCCGGGCGTCGCGCATCGAGCGCTCGATATCCCAGCGGAACCGGAAGTAGTCGGCCGGCCCGGTCATGGGGCCGTAGCCGCGGGGATTCTCCGTATCGATGGCGTGCGGGAGATGGAAGGAAGGCAGGAAGTCGCCGATCTCGGCCGTCTCCAGCGACTGCATGATGTGGCTCAATGTGAACCCATCCAGGTTGACCATCACCGGGAGGAGAACCCTCTCGTCCTCGGCGATCTTGAACGCCATCAGGGTGGCGTCGTAGGCCTCCTGGACCGTGCCCACGAAGACCTGCAGCCAGCCCGTATCGCGCTGGGAGA
>PGYH01000062.1 GCA_002839575.1 Methanomicrobiales archaeon HGW-Methanomicrobiales-6 | reverse complement strand
CCAGGAACTCCGGCGTCGCGTAGGCGTATGATGCGTAGGCCGGGCTCGGGAACCAGGGTTCGACGAAGTTCGGGTCGACCCCGGCAAGGACCGTATTGATATGCTCAAGCCCGCCGGCGCTCATGACGACGGCCGGGGCCATCAGGAGCACGCCGATGATCAGGATCCCGCCGTGAAAGAGGGTCGTCCAGGAGACAGCGTAAAGACCGCCGATGACCGTATAGGCCGTGATGATGACCCCGGCGATGAGGAGCGCCTGCCAGTGGGGAATACCGAAGAGCCAGACGAGCACGATGCTGATCGCGGCATACTGCCCGACCAGGTAGACCAGCGAGACGACGATCCCGGAGATGGCTGAGAGACCCCGGAGTGCCCGCGGGCTCTCGAACCGTTCGGCGAGGTAGTCCTGGACGGTCAGGTAACCCCGTTCCTTCCCGATGGCGTTGAGCTTCACCCCAAAAAAGATGATGCAAAACGCGGCCGCGAGCGGAACGAAGATCTGCTCCCAGATGCCCGGCCAGCCCGACGTGTACCCAAAGCCGCTGACGCCGAGCAGGGTCATCCCGCTGCAGATGGAGCAGACGATCAGGATGGTGAAGACCCAGAACCCAAGCGATCTTCCGGCGAGCATATAGTCTTCAGTGTTGTGGATCTTCTTTGAGGCCCAACTCCCGATGCCGATGAGAAAGACAAAGTAGAGCCCGATCAGAGCAAGCGTCAGTATATCTGCCATTATGGGGCCTCCTTAAACCGGAGCCCCCAGAGGGCGAGCAGGACGACGACCAGGGCGACTGCCCCGCCCACGATGAGTCCTGTATGGAACGGTAATCCGAAGAACATGCTGTGGTAATGTGTGATGTAGTATGTGATAACGCGATCGCTAACGAGGCAGAGATATCGTCCCGATGGCGCAACCGGCGTCTTTTGCCGGAAAAAATTATTTGGAACTCTTCACGGTCTTTGCGCCCCGGAGGAGCGCGATCTTCCCCGTGCGGACGAATTCCTTGATGCCGTACTGGCGCAGGAGTTTCTCCAGCGCGTCGATCTTTGATGTATCCCCGGTTACCTGGAGGACCAGCGTCTTTGACCCGACGTCAACGACCTGGGCGCGGAAGATATCGGCGATCTGGAGGATTTCGGCGCGGGTCGGTCCGTTCTCGGCCGCCACCTTGATGAGGGCGAGTTCCCGCTCCACACTCTCCCGCTTCGTCAGGTCCGAGACCTTGATGACGTCGATGAGCTTGTTGGTCTGCTTCATCACCTGCTCGATGACCCCGTCGTCGCCGTTCACCACGATGGTGATCCGGCTCATCTCCGGCTCCTCGCAGGTCCCGACGGCGAGGCTCTCGATGTTGAACCCCCGCCGCGAGAACATCCCGGCAACCCGGCTCAGGACGCCGGCCCGGTTCTCCACGAGGACGCTCAGGGTATGCGGTTTCATTGCTGACGCACCCCGATCATCTCGTTGATGGCGGCACCCGCCGGGACCATGGGGAAGACGTTCTCCTCCCGCTCGACCCGGAAGTCCAGGACGAACGGCCCCTCGGTGGCGAGAGCGGTCTCGAGCGCCTCCCGGACACCGTCCTTCCCCGTGACCGTAATGCCCTCGACCCCGTAGGCGTTCGCGATCTTCACGAAATCCACCGGCGGGAGTTCGGTGTAGGAGTAGCGGCGGTCGTAGAAGAGTTCCTGCCACTGCCGCACCATGCCGAGATACATGTTGTTCAAGATCACGACCTTGACGGGGATCTTGTACTGCGCCACTGTCCCGAGTTCCTGGATGTTCATCTGGAAACTCCCGTCGCCGGCGATGTCGACGACCGGCATATCCGGCCGGGCGTAATGTGCGCCGATGGCTGCCGGGAACCCGTAGCCCATCGTCCCGAGACCGCCGGAGGTGATCCAGGTCCGGGGTTTCTTGAAGCAGTAGTAGAGCGCGGTCCACATCTGGTTCTGACCGACCTCACTCACGACGATCCCCTCTCCCTTCAGGAGATCAGAGAGCTGCTCCACAACGTACTGCGGGCGGAGATGGTCGTCTTCGCAGTAACCAAGCGGGTACTGCGCCTTCCAGGCGTTGATCCGGGCGACCCAGTTCGCCGTATCGCCACGCTTCTGCATCCTTCGCAGAAGCGCCTGGAGCACCGCTCTCACGTCGCCCACGATCGGGACGTCGACTTTCTTATTCTTCCCGATCTCCGCCGGGTCGATATCGATGTGGACGACCGTGGCGTTCGGCGCGAAGGTCTCGATCTTGCCGGTGACCCGGTCATCGAACCGGACACCGACGGCAAGCAGAAGGTCGCACTCCGTGACCGCGTAGTTCGCCGACTGGGTGCCGTGCATCCCGAGCATCCCGAGGCAGAGCGGATGGTCGCCGGGGACGGCGCCGAGCCCCATCAGGGTCGTCGTCACCGGGATCGCGGCGGTCTCTGCAAACTCCAGGAGTTCGGCGGATGCCCCCGAGAGGACCACTCCGCCGCCGGCGTAGATGAGCGGCCGCTGTGCCCCTGCGATCAGGTCGAGCGCCTTATCGATCTGGCGGACGTGCCCCTCGTAGGTAGGCTGGTAGCCCCGGAGGGAGACCGTCCCGGGAACAGGCGTTCCCTCCACCACCTGGCTCGTGCTGACGTCTTTGGGGAGATCAATCAGCACCGGGCCAGGCCGGCCGGTCCGGGCGACATAGAACGCCTCCTGGACCACGCGGTCGAGGTCGGCGGCGTCTTTGACCAGGTAGTTGTGCTTGGTGACCGGCATCGTGATCCCGGTGATGTCCGACTCCTGGAACGCGTCGTTCCCGAGCAGCGCAGTCGGGACCTGGCCGGTGAGCGCCACGATCGGGATGGAATCCATATACGCCGTCGCGATCCCCGTAACCAGGTTGCACGCGCCGGGGCCGGAGGTGGCAAGGCATACGCCTACGCGGCCGCTTGCACGCGCGTATCCGTCGGCCGCGTGCGCCGCTGCCTGCTCATGCCTTACCAGTATGTGCCGGATCGACGAATCGTAGAGTTCATCGTAGATCGGCAACACCACGCCGCCGGGGTAGCCGAATATGGTGTCCACCCCTTCACGCTGCAGCGCTTCTATCAGAGTCCTGGCTCCGGTCTTCATGCTCTTCCCTGAGTAATCTGTTCATCCCTGCGATAACTGCTTCGACGCTTGCCATGATGATGTCGGTCCGGGCACCCCGTGAGGTCACGGTCTTCCCGTTCCGGCTGAGCTTCACCGATACGTCGACGAGGGCATCTGTGCCCCCCGTTATGGCATCCACGCTGTATTCGTCGAGCCTTACGCTGCCGACGTCCGCCACCGATCGCTGGAGCGCGCGGATCGCCGCGTCCACCGGCCCGGTCCCGACTGCGGCACCGGTGATCTCATCGCCGCGGACGAGCATCGTCACCGAGGCGGTCGGCATCGCGTTGCTCCCGGAGACGATGGTGAACTGGCGAAGTTCGATGCAGGGCGTAAACTCGATCTCCATGACGGTGTCGGCGATCGCCATGATATCAGCGTCGGTTATCCGCATCCCGGCATCCCCGAGGCGTTTGATCCGGGCGACGATCTCCTTGAGCTGTGTCCCGTCCGGGGCATACCCCATATCGTTGAGCGCGGCCTCGACCGCCGTCGACCCGGAATGTTTCCCGAGGACGATGCGGCGCCTCCTCCCCACCCGCTCCGGCCGGAGGGGTTCGTAGGTGCTCGCGTCCCGCATCACCCCGTGGGCGTGGATCCCGCTCTCGTGGGTGAAGGCCATCTCGCCGACGATGGGCTTGTTGGTCGCGAGCGGAACCCCGGTCAGCCGGGCGACGTGGGTCGAGAGCGGGTAGAGTTCTTCGGTCTTGATCCCGGTATCGACCCCGTAGAGCACCTCGAGCGCCATCACCAGTTCTTCGAGGGACGTGTTTCCCGCCCGCTCCCCGAGGCCGTTGACGGTGACATGGGCACAGGTTGCCCCCGCACGGAGGGCGGCAACGGTGGTTGCGAGCCCGAACCCGAGGTCGTCGTGGCAGTGGATGGAGAGCGGGGCGAACAGGAGCGGCGGTACGATCGCGGCCGCCCGTTCGGGCGTGAGGAGCCCCACGGTGTCGCAGAAGCAGAGCCGGTCGGCTCCCCGCTCGACCCCTTCGCGGAAGACCTCCGCGAGGAAATCCTGGTCGGCCCGGGACGCGTCTTCTCCCGAGAATTCGACGATGAGGCCACGCTCCTTCGCGTACTCGACGGCGCTCCAGGCCATTTGAGAGACCTGCTCGCGGGTTTTGCGGAGTTTCTTTGCGATGTGGAGATCGCTCACCGGGACGACGAGGTGGACGGAGTCGGCGCCTGCGTCGGCGGCGAGGTCGATATCCCCGGGAAGCGCCCGGACGTAGGTGCAGCACTCGGCGGCAAGCCCTGCGTCGGCGATTGAGCGGATCGACTCCCGCTCTCCGACGGATGCGGCTGCTGAGCCGGCTTCAATTACGTGGACGCCGACGTCGGCAAGGTGCGTTGCAATCTCAAGTTTCCCGGCCGGCGTGAGAGAGACACCCGGTGTCTGTTCCCCGTCCCGTAAGGTAGTGTCAAAAAAGCGGATCGATTCACCAAATAAAACAATCACACATAGTGCAATTCACCGTCAGAGAATTGGCGGCGGGGATACTTAAACGTTGGGCATTCGGGGAATCTGGTGCAGGGCAAAAAATAAGGGGGTTTTAGGCCGGCGCCGGGGCACTCTCGTAGAGGAGGGCGACGTAGCGGGCGGAGAAGATGATGAACGCCGGCATGAGGAGGAAGAGGAGGATCGGCCCGGCGAGCGGGATCAGGGCAAGGACGAACTGTGCGATCGTTATCACGATGCCCATGACGAGGAGGGCGATGAAGACGTTCAGCCACCCTACCCTGCCGATGTGGGTGAGGAGCGTGCGGACCCTGAAGGCCTCGCCCATGCTGCCCGTCCGGGAGAACCGGACCACCGCAAACGTCGAGAGGATGCCGATGATGATAGCGGCGACGATGAAGATGACGAAGATCGCAAGAGCTGCGAAGATGGCCAGCTCCGGGCCCAGAAGCGGTTCAGGACCGGATCCCGCCGGGGTTACCGTCGATGAGACCGGGATGAAGTACATCGCGAAGGGAAGGAGCGTGAGGATCATGAGCGGGATCGAGTAGACGATCGTGATGACGATCAGTTTGATGCCGTCGATAAAAAGCCCGATCCAGCCTTCGAGTTCCGGAGCGGGTTTTGTGCCCCTCATGACCCGCACCGTGTAGCCGTACATGAGCGGGAATATGATCGTGCTGATGAGCAGGAGGAGCCAGCGGACCCACCTGCCCCAGATGGCGTCCTTTGCGTATTCAAAGGAGTCGCCGAGTAATCGCATTAAGTCCATGAGTATCACCGCATTGTTCGGTAAGAATCTTATGTTCATGGAGATAAACGCGCTGCTTTGTTCACAGGGAAAAGGCCCTGATCCAGAAGTTGACGGCAGCCCGGCGCTCCGTCCGGCACCATGCAGGAATGAGCGCACGGGTCGGTTGTGGGAAGTACTGCGGCAATGTCAGGACGCTGAGAAAAATAGGAAATTCTCTGATATTACACAGGAGCAGGTGCTTCCTCGTACACCAGGGCAAGGTAGCGGCCGTAGAAGACGGCGAACCCAGCGCTGAGGAAGAGGGTGATGATAAAGCCCAGGAACGGGATCATGTTGATGATACCGACCACGAAGCCGTAGACGAACGCGACGACGATGAGGACGATGACCGCGATGATCCAGGTTCCCCACCCGAGTTTGCCGATGTGCTCGAGGATCGCGCTGAAGGCGAATGCCTGGCCCATGCTGCCCGTGTGGGCGAAGCGCAGTATGGCGAACAGGGCGATGAATGAGAGGATGATCGCGATGACCCCTGCAAGCAGGAAGCCTCCGATGATACTCAGCACTGCAGCGCCCAGAGCCGCCGGGTCGCCGCCGGCTGCTTCGCTCGCAATAATACCGATTGCCCCAAGCCCGCCGAAGAGCAGGAATACGATGATTGCCGGGAGCATGTAGACCAGCGAGATGATGTTCAACTTCCATCCGTCGACAAAGAGCCCGACCCAGTCGTCGACTTCGGGGGCCGGCTCCTTGCCGGAGAGCACCCTCACGGAATAGCCGCTTAAGAGCGGGATCAGCGAGAGCGTGAGCCCCTGCACGAGAGACAGGACGGCCAGGATGATCCACTGCATCCACTTTCCTACCAGGGCATCCTTGGTATACTCAAATGACCTGGAAACAAGGTTACCGTAGTCCATAGGTATATCACCTACGAGTAGATGTGAGTAAACCAGATATAAACATATTGATGTAATTAGCTGAACCTCGTCAAATTTATCTTGAAATTAATCGATATGAACAGCATACATCGGTAGATCGCCGTGATAACTGATCGGGGAAGATCCGGAGCGCGGCGAGACCTGCACGATGTATCTAAAGATCCCTTTGAAGGTAATGCCGGTTGCAAAAAGTGAGGGGTTTTAAGCCGGTGCCGGAGCGCTCTCGTAGATCAGCGTCACGTACCGAGCTGCAAAGATTATCCAGACGGGGTACAGGAAGAGCGATATCAGCCCGCCGAGAACCGGGATCACGACCAGCAGCCCGACAACGAAGCCAAAGACAATCCCGGCAATCCACAGGACGATGATGGCAATAATGTAACTTCCCCAGCCAATCTTTCCGATGTGCTCGAGGATGGCGCTGAAGGCAAATGCCTGGCCGATGCTGTCCTTTTGTGCAAACCGGATCATACCGATTGCCGAGATCAGCGTGATAACAATCCCGACAATGATCATGACCAGGAGACCGATCCCGATCGCCCCGAGGGCAGCCACGGGGTCCCCGTTGCCCAGCATGCCCGCCGGTATAAGGAAGAGAACCATGATTACGAAGAGCGGGATGGAATAGATAAAGCCGATGATAAGAAGCTTCAGGCCGTCGATGAACATTCCTACCCAGTTCCCGGGCTCGGGAGCCGGCTTTACACCGCTGTAAATGCGGACCATGTACCCCATGATGAGCGGGAATATGATCGTGCTGATGGCGAGCAGGATCCACTGAACCCACTTGCCCCAGACAGCGTCTTTTGCATAGCTGAACGAATCGCCCAGCATGTTTCCGTAATCCATAGGTATATCACCCACGGTTTACCTTAAGGCAATATGATATAAAAGCATTGCTAAGATTCCTCTGTCCGCAACCCCCCTTTACAGAAAAAAAACAATCATATCCGCAGAAACGGGCCAGCCGGGGTCGAGAGCATCTCCCGGGATCCGGAGTAGCATAGCGGCGGTGATACGGGCGGGCAGGGGGACGAAGGGTCCTGCTCTGTGCAGGGTGAATCGCCATCTCACGCGAAGTGCGAGTGTAGCGAGCGTGAGCACCAAAGGTGCGAATTGCGACAGGTCAAGGGGCGGGAGCTCAAGCACCGGAGGTGTGACTCGCGATGGACGCGAAAGATTGGGGGTAGCAATCGATCGTCTTCGCAGCTTCGGGTGAGGCGACGTTGTGTGAAATTCTAGATGAAATAGTCCACTAGTACACAGAAGCCATCCCAAATACAAATGCAGCTACCATTGCGAATAGCATGAAAATGATGAGTAAGCCTAGCCAGATTATCAAACCTGCGACGAGATTGTAGCCA
The DNA here is from genome assembly GCA_002839575.1 of Methanomicrobiales archaeon HGW-Methanomicrobiales-6. Taxonomy (GTDB): domain Archaea; phylum Halobacteriota; class Methanomicrobia; order Methanomicrobiales; family Methanoculleaceae; genus Methanoculleus; species Methanoculleus nereidis. The sequence goes on along the minus strand of PGYH01000062.1, from coordinate 5,265 downwards.
AATACCGCGAATGCACGTTTTAAGAAACTGTCCGATATTAACCAGCCCTTATAGCCATATGTATCCGTTTCGCCATTGGACATAATCGGGTATTTTGACAAATCGTATCTTAAACATTGCCATTTAACATTTGTTCTCATTGAGCGGTTATCCTGGAAGCGTTAGATCCAATCTGGTTAGGGGTATTTTCCTCGAAATTGGTCTATCATATAACGACCGCTGGCTTTTGAAATATCGCGCAACGATTTCCGTTATAACTCCCGGGGCACGGCACGACGGTGATAGGGGTGTGGGATAGGAGCCCTTCACCCCGGCGCCGGGGCGGTCTCGTAGGCTGCCGCGAGATAACGGGCGTGGAAGATGCCGAACGCCACCCCGATGAAGAGGTTGATGATCCAGCCGAGGATGGGTATCGAGGTGATGAGCCCGGTCACGACCGCATAGACGAGGCCGATGAGGACGAGGACGATGACCGCGACGATCCAGGCCCCCCACCCGATCCGTCCTATGTGTCTTGCGATCGCCCCGAAGCTGAACGCCTGGAAGAAACTTCCCGTATGAGCGAACCGCACGACCGCAAACATGGCGATGAACGATATGATGACCCAGATGACGGCCGCGATCACGATCCCGGTGACGGCGGCCGCGACGGCTGACGCCCAGACATCGGGGTTGTCGAGCCCCTTCGCCGCTATGGCGGAGATGGCGGCAATCCCCCCGAAGACGGCCAGGACCACGATGACCGGGATAAGGTAGATCAGGTTGATGATGTTTAACTTCCACCCGTCGATAAAGAGCCTGCTCCAGTCGTCGACCTCAGGAGCCGGCGTCCTGCCGGCGAGCACCCGGACGATATAGCCATTGTAGAACGGGACTAAAAAGAGCGTGAACGCCTGGACGAGCGAGAGGAGTACCAGGAGAATCCACCGCCACCATTCGCCCAGGAGGACGTCCTTTGTATAACCAAGCGACCTTGAGATGAGACTGCCGTAGTCCATATCACACCACCTTCGGCCGTGGAGAGACGGTGGAGTGTATATATGTTGGGTCACCCTGTCCCTGTACCGGCTCGCGGCATCGCGGGCCCCCCGGCCCCGGAACCGTCAGAGTTCCTGTTGCAGATACACCATATCGACGAGTTGTTCGCCGCAGTCGAAGACCGGGTGGTCGTAATGATCGATAAAGAAGTTTTCGACGCGGTGGGAGACGGTAAACCCGCACCGCTCGTAGAACCGGAGGATACGGGGGCAGTCGCCCGTGCCGACGAGCATGACGCGGCACCTGCCCGTGTAGTGCTCGAGGATGCATTCGATAAGCCGCTTGCCGTAGCCCTGTCCCCGGAACTCTTCATACGTGGCGATGTTCTTCAGTTCATAAACGCCGTCGCCTTCGCAGGTCACCACGCAGACACTCTTAAGATCGCCGTCGTAGAGGGCAAAGAGATCCCCGCGATAGAGGTAGGTCTCGATCATGGATTCCTGCTCATCCCCGATCAGCAGCAGGTCAAGGAACCGTCTCCTGTCGTCCCGAACGAATTCGATCTTCATGGCTTACCCGGCTGGAATGTGGTCTTACGAAAAAAAGGCTCTGTTGAAATCCTATTCTGGTCTTCCTCCCTATCCAGATAAGGCTGGTGCCGGACCCGGCTTGTCCCCGTGACGACTTTTTTCTCGGGCATCTCCGCATGCCGTGGACCGTGGTGGCTATCGCCATGGGGGGTGGGGCTTGACGGGGAGGGGGTCTCCCCCTCCCCTGTCTCGCGCGAAGAATCGCATAGCTCAGGCCCCACCCCGCCCGCGCTTCGCGCTCCTCATTCGCACCTGCGGTGCTCAAACTCCTGCTGTTCCAGCAGTCGTTCCCCGCCCCGGGGGCGGGGGCAGTCATGGCGATAAGCGATGGTTCGGAGAACCTGAGCTAGAGCACCGAAGGTGCGAAGCCGGTGGAAAGCCGTACCCCGGAGTGCGGCCATCTGGAACAAACAGGTGGGGGTTCAACAAAGCCGAAAAAAGAGATCTCCGGCCGGCCCTTCAGTGCCGGAAGTGCCGAACCCCGGTGAAGACCATCGCGATGTTGAGCCGGTTTGCCGCCTCGATGACCTCCGCATCGCGGATGGAGCCGCCCGGCTGGACGAGCGCCGTTGCGCCCGCCGCCGCCGCGACCTCCATCGTGTCGGGGAACGGGAGGAAGGCGTCCGAGGCGACTGCCGACCCGGCGAGGGATTTGCGGGACTTCTTGACCGCGATCTCCGCGGACTCGACCCGGTTCATCTGCCCGGCGCCGATCCCGATGACAGCGTTCTCGTCGGCGAAGATGATGGCGTTGCTCTTCGTGTGCCGGCAGACCTTCCAGGCAAGTTCCATCGCCCGCATCTCGTGGGCGTCGGGCTCTCGCTCGCTCACGACCCGCCAGTCCTCGCGGTAGGGCTCCGTCCTCTGGACCAGGACCCCGCCGTCGATACTCCGGACCTCGTCCTGCACCACGGGCTCCGGCAGCCGGAGCACCCGCATGTTCTCCTTCGCCTTCATGATCTCGAGCGCCTCCGGCGTGTAGGACGGGGCGACCACCACCTCGACGAACGTCCCGGTGAGTTCGCGGGCGACGTCCGCCCCCACCTCGCGGTTCACCGCGACGATCGACCCGTAGGCCGAGACCGGGTCGACATCCCGGGCAGCGATGTAGGTCTCGAGGGGCTTCTCCCCCGTCGCCACGCCGCAGGGGTTGTTGTGCTTGACGATGACCACGGCGCAGCCGTCGAACTCCCGGAGCAGGCCGACCGCCGCGTGGACGTCGAGGTAGTTGTTGTAGGACATCGCCTTGCCCTGGAGCGGCTCTTCTCCCGCTATGCCGGTATCGCCGTAGACCGCGGCCGCCTGATGGGGGTTCTCGCCGTAGCGGAGCGTCCTTCCGTTCCCGAACTGGAGGGTGAGGACGTCGGGGAACGCCCGGTCGATGCCGGTGAGGTAGTTCGTGATCGCACCGTCGTAGGCAGCCGTCCGGGCGAATGCCTTTGCGGCGAGGTTCAGGCGCTCTTCTGCCGTAAAGCCGCCCCGCCGGACGGCATCCGCCACCGCCCCGTAGTCGCCGGGGTCCACCACGACCGCGACGTACTTATGGTTCTTCGCCGCCGCCCGCACCATCGCCGGGCCGCCGATATCGATGTATTCAATGATCTCCTCCAGCGTCAGCCCCGCAGCCTTCATCGCCTCGAAGGGGTAGAGGTTCACCACCACGAGGTCGATCGGCTCGATACCGTGCTCCTGCATCACGGCGTCGTCGATGCCGCGGCGGCCGAGGATCCCCCCGTGGATCTTCGGGTGGAGGGTCTTGACCCGCCCGTGCATCATCTCGGGCGAGCCCGTGTAGGTGGAGACATCGGTGAACGGGACCCCGGCCGCTGCGAGCGCGGCCCCGGTGCCGCCGGAACTCAGGACCCGGTAATCGTGCTCGATAAGCACCTTTGCAAGATCGACGATGCCTGCCTTGTCCCAGACAGACAGCAGTGCCCATTTCATGGTTACACGTGAGCATGATAGAGAGATATATCTGGCGCTGCCCGCAAAACCGGCCGTATTTCCCCCGGTCAGGAAACCGGACCCGTGCTACGGGGAATACCGGCAGGGCCGGAGAGGAAGGCGGTTCTTCTCCCCTGAATCCACATGCCGGCGGGAGGATACAGGCTAAAGGGTGTCCAATCGGAAATCCGGGCAGTTAGAGAAGACGGATGCCTGCAGTTTGAGTTAATATTATATAGAACCACATTACAATAAATAATCGAACAACTACATTCTATATCGTTTTGAAGCAGGTTAGGCGTATGAAGGAGGATACATCCGAACCAAACGAGAAGCAACAGAATCTCGCAAACGAGGCGGATGCAGCATCTCCGGCGCTTGAAGAGCTGCAGAATGCATATGACGACCTTAACAGCCGTTATCTGCGCCTTGCGGCGGATTTCGACAACTACCGGAAGCGAATGGACCGGGAACTCGACGCCCGTACGACGTTCGCCATCGAAAATTTCGCGGTGGAGTTGCTTGAGGTCATCGATAACTTCGAGCGGGCAGAGAAAGCCGACGGTGCAGCCCTCACGGAAGGGATGGAGCAGATCAAAAAACTCTTCATGACCATCCTCGAACGGCATGGCATCGGGCCCATCGAATGCCGGAACCTTCCGTTCAACCCGGAACGGCACGAGGCGATAGCCTACGTGCCTTCGGATGCGGAGGAGGGGACTGTGATCGACGAGGTCGTTCGCGGATACTGTATGCAGGATAAGGTCATCAGATGCGCAAAAGTTGTAGTATCTAGAGGATTGGAGGAATAACACAATGGTTTCGGAAAAAGTTCTGGGTATCGATCTTGGAACAACCAACTCGTGCATGGCAATCATGGAAGGCGGGCGGGCGACGGTCATCGCCAACGCCGAGGGCGGCAGGACCACCCCGTCTGTCGTAGCGTTCACCAAAGAGGATGAGCGGCTGGTCGGCACCGTCGCGAAAAGGCAGGCGATCACCAACCCAAACCGCACCGTCCAGTCGATCAAGCGCAGGATGGGCACAAGCGAGAAGATCACCATCGGGGACAAGACCTACACACCGCAGGAGATCTCCGCGATGATCCTCCAGAAGATGAAACTGGACGCGGAAGAGTACCTGGGCGAGAAGATCGCGAAAGCCGTCATCACGGTGCCCGCCTACTTCAACGACGCTCAACGGCAGGCGACGAAAGACGCAGGGACCATCGCCGGCCTCGAGGTGCTCCGGATCATCAACGAGCCGACCGCGAGCGCCCTCGCCTACGGTATCGATAAGGAAGGCGAGTCCACGGTGCTCGTCTACGACCTCGGTGGCGGCACGTTCGATGTCTCCATCCTCCAGCTCGGCGACGGCGTCTTCGAAGTCAAATCGACCGCAGGCAACAACCGCCTCGGCGGCGACGACTTCGACAAACTGGTCGTCGACTACCTGGCCGAGGAGTTCCGGAAGAAGGAGGGCGTCGACCTCAAAAACGACCCGGTCGCCATGCAGCGGCTGCGCGACGCGGCCGAGAACGCGAAGATCGAACTCTCCACCGTCCAGAAGACCAACATCAACCTCCCCTACATCACCACGACGGAGAGCGGGCCCAAGTTCCTGGACATCGATCTGACCCGGGCGAAGTTCGAGCAGCTCATCGCCGACCTCGTGGACTCGACCCTCGGGCCGGTGAAGCAGGCGCTCGCCGACGCCAAACTGGGCCCTGACGGCATCGACCACGTCCTCCTCG
>PGYH01000061.1 GCA_002839575.1 Methanomicrobiales archaeon HGW-Methanomicrobiales-6 | reverse complement strand
CGTCGGCGGACCGGGTGATGGCGGCATCGAGGCCGGCAAGCGTCCAGGGATCGGACTGCCGGGCAAGCGAGACGAGGTCCGCCCCGTGGGAGAAGGCGTCCATCGCCTTATCGAAGGTGGTCATGGAGTTGTTTGCGATCAGCATCAGAGGCGAGGCGTTTCTGAGCTGGCGGACCTTGTTGTGCCCGAAGTCCATCAGGTCGACGTGAAGGATATCCGCCCCCGCCTTCCAGACGGTGCGGGCGAGATCCTGGTCGTTCGCCGCGACACCTGCCCGAACCTTCACCGAAACGGTCACATCCGCCGCTTTGAGGGCCCGGATGATCTCGACGAGTTTTGCCGGATGGCGGAGAAGATACTCGCCGCACCCGGCTTCAAGCATCGGCGGCTGCCTGCAGTGGGCGTCGACCTCGTAGACCACACGATCCTCGAACGCGCCTGCTATCTCGCCGTAGGCGGCAGGCGTGCTCCCGCGGAGGTTGATGCCCGTCACAACGTCGCTCTGTTTCAGGGCATTGACCTCTTTTTCCAGCGCCTCCAGGGGATCATCATATAAAAACTCCTTCCGACCCGCCTCTGCCATCCGCCGGCTTGCGTCAAGAGTGGGGCCGTCGATGGAGTAGCCGCCGATGAAGGCGGCTCCGACATGAGCCGCCCGCTCAAGAACGTATGCCGCATCCACGATCCCGGCCATGGATGCGATTGCTATCGGTGTTTTTACAATCCGATCGTTTATGAGGAGTTCAAAACGATCATATGCTTCCATCATACTTCTCCATCTATTGGTGGTGGGAAAGGATATTGATTTGTATCCAGGCCCGGCAGATCGTACTCCTCACCGGAGCGGGTGAGCGCACAACAAAGCCGGAAATCGTCGATCGAGATGCCGGGGGCGTTCCCGTAGTAGCCAAGAACCGTATCCCGGGCATGAGGTATGCCTCCTTCGCCATCCCCGCACCGAACCGGAACTCGACGGCAAGGAAGCCGCGTCGTCCGGTCCTCCTGATGAAGTCAGTGATCGCGTCGATCTGGCGGACGTTGTTTTTGTCGGAGTGGAAGTGCTGGGAGAAGTAGGGTTTCTTGCCCGATATCGACTTGCACTCGATGGCCGGGTAGTAGCGGGGGTCGAGAGAGTTCACAAGGACGTCGACGTACCGGGTATTGAATTTGCTCTGTTTGAGCCGGCAGGCAAATCCGTGAGTCTGCCGGTGCGTGAAGAATCGGTTGATACAACGGGTGATCCCCCGTTCGAAGTTTGCCATCACAGAGTTCTCGAACCGGGCCCTTGAGAACAATCGGTAATTATTTTAATATGCTGCCGTAGTACCTTGTAACATATGGCACTTAAAGGAATGTTACTGGTTGGACACGGGAGCAAGCTCCCGTACAATAAGGAACTCATCGAGACCACCGCAGATCTCATCGCCCAGAAGACGGATGATTACATCGTCAAACCCGGCTTCATGAGCCTCAACACCCCTACGGTGGTGGAGCAGCTCGAGGCGTTCCGGAGCGAAGATATCGAGATGCTGGTCGTCGTCCCGCTCTTTCTCGCAAAGGGCGTCCACATCAACCAGGATATCCCGGAGATCCTCGGCCTTCCTGAAGGACAGCGGCACGGCACGTTCCAGCTGAACGGGAAGACGGTGCCGCTCGTCTACGCGAACCCCATCGGCAGCGACCCGCTTCTTGCCGAACTGATGCTGAAGAACGCGTCCGACGCGATCACCGAACTGAAACCCTGAAGGATATGCGAATCCTGGTGCTGGATACTATCCACGGCGGTGCCGAGCTCGCCGGGGCGCTCCGTGGTGCCGGCCACCAGGTGGACGAGGTGGACGTCTACCGCGGCAAGGCCGGCATCCCCATCGAGGAGGCGCTCGTCCGCACCTACAACCGGGTCACCGCACCGGTCCACCTCGATCCCGATCACCTGCTTCTGCGACGCCACGGTTCCGCGGTCTCCCACCACGAGATGGTGCAATGGATCCTCGGCGGCCGGCTGCCACATCCGTTCATCGAGATCACCGGGGCACGGGGAAAGACCACCACCGCCCACGCTCTTGCAACGCTCCTGCCGGGCCCGGGTATCCTGCACACCTCGACCGGGACCTACCGCTACCCGGAGCGGGAACTGCTCTGGAAGCGGAGCATCACGCCCGCGTCCCTTATCCCGGCGGTGCGCGAGGCAGAACGGATCGGCGGCTGGCTGGTCGCCGAAGAGTCGCTCGGCGTCACCGGCGCCGGGGACGTGGCGGTGCTGACATCGGCGGAGGATTACCCGATCGCGGCGGGCAAGAAGCGCGCGATCGCGGAGAAGTGCCGGCTGCTCGCCTGGGCGCCGGCGGCCGTCCTCCCGCCGGGAATCGGCCTTGCGGGAGGGGTCGCGGCCGACGGGGTGGTCTCCTTCGAGGGGGAGATCTGCCGCTACTCCGGGAACGGGGTCAGCGGGTCGTTTGAAAACCCGCTCTCTCTCCTTGCGGGCTACCGCATCCCCCTCATGCTTGCGGCAGCGACCGCCTGCGTGCTCGGGATCGATCCCGCCCCCCTCGGGCGGTTTGCCGCCCTGCCCGGCCGGATGGCGGCCCGGTGGGAGGGAGGTGTCCTGATCATCGACAACGCGAACAGCGGGACGAACATGATGACCACCGTTGAGGCCGCCCGCTACGCGAGGGAACTCTCGGGCAACGCGCCCCTGACCCTGGTCATCGGCGAGGAGGCGCGGGCCGTCTGCGAGGGGTTCTGTCCGGAGGACGTCCGGCGGACGGTGGCGGCCGTCAGGCCGGCGGGCGTCGTCTACGTCGGGGAGGGGCATCCCGCGGCGACCATCGATGCGGGGCTCGATGCCGCCAGAGTGATCACCCCGGCAGGCGCGATCGTCCTTGCAGTAAAGACGTGGAGATAACTATGGATTACATTCAACCGAGACCGAGTTCTATCGTCGCGGCGCTTTATACCGCCCGCGACCTGGGGGTGGACGTGGCGGTCCTCCACGGCCCGTCGGGCTGCTCGTTCAAGCACGCCCGTCTCCTCGAAGAGGACGGCATGCGGGTGCTGACGACGTCGCTCGCTGACAACGAGTTCATCTTCGGCGGGCACGACCCCCTCATGCGGGTGCTCCGCTACGCGGAGGAGACATTTTCGCCCCGCCGGATGGCGGTCGTCGGGACGTGTGTTTCGATGATCATCGGAGAAGACCTCCAGTCCGCGATCCAGGACGCAGGGATTGAGACCCCGGCGATCGCTGTGGACATCCACGCCGGGTTCCGGGAGAACATCGACGGGGTGCTTGCGACGCTCGAGCCCGCGGCCGATGCCGGCTGGATCAGCGGCGACGAACTGAAACGCCAGCGCTACCTTTTAGCGAAGGCAAACGAGGTGGAGCGGCTGCGGGGAGCGGCCTCGCGGACCTACATCGAGCCCTCCCGCGGCGACCTCAAGCACGTCGCGGCGGAACGTCTCGTGGAACTCGCCGACTCCAGTGCGGCCGGGATTGCGGTCATGAACGCGAAGAAAGAGACCGCCTACATGTTCGCCGACGAACTCCTCGCGCTCCACGACGCCTGCCCGGACGCCGCGGTCACCTACGTCGTGAACCTCGAAGACCGTGGCCTCCCGAAGGTCCGGGAGGACGCCGGGCGGATCCTCGCGGGGATGCGGGAGAAGGGGGTCGACCCCGTCCTGGTCGGGGCGCTCGACGAGTACGGAGCAAACGGCCCCGCGATCGGGGAGCGGGTCCGGGAACTCGAACCCGACTTCGCCCTCATGGTCGGAGTTCCGCACGCCGTCCCGCCGGAGTACACGGAAGGCATCGAGGTCTTCTCGATCACGAACGGCCCCCGGCAGGTGGAGCCGCTCCGGGAGATGGGGCACCGGCACGTCATGGTCGAGATCGACCTGCACCCCAAGACCCTCGGCGTCCGGGATATCGTCGCAAGCGAGTTCGGGGCGGTTCTCCGGAGCCTGCGATGAAGTCCTTCCTCGTTGCCGGCGACCGTTCCGGGAGCGGGAAGACGAGCATCACCCTCGCGCTCTCGGCCCTCCTCTCGGCAACCCGGACCGTCCAGACCTTCAAGGTGGGGATGGACTACATCGACCCCTCCTACCTCGCCGGGGTGACGGGAAGGCCCTGCCGGAACCTGGACGGCTACGTGATGAGCCCGGGCGAGGTCCGGGCGGTCTATGCGCACGGCTGCCGGGGAGCGGATGTCGCCGTCGTTGAAGGAGTCAGGGGGCTCTTTGAAGGCGCGGAGGCGCTCACCGACCTCGGGAGCACCGCCGCGATTGCAAAGCAGCTCGACCTGCCGGTCATACTCGTCATCAACGCCCGGAGCATCACCCGGAGCGCGGCGGCGATCGTGAAGGGCTTTTTGGCCTTTGACCCGGATGTCGATATCCGGGGGGTGATCTTGAACAACGTCACCGGGACCCGGCACCAGGAGAAGGCGGTCCGCGCGATCGAGCACTACTGCGGTATCCCGGTCGTCGGTGTCATCCCCCGGACGGCGGAGATGGAACTCGCGATGCGCCACCTCGGCCTCGTCCCCTACCGCGAAGGGCAGGAGCACGGGGAATTCCTCGCACGTATCGACCTCGTCAAGAAGAAGATCGCCGATCACGTCGACACGGACGCCCTGCTCGCCCTCGCCCGGGAATCCGAGCCGCCGGCGGTGGAGAGTGGCGTGTATGCGGCTCTCGATCCGGACGTCCGGATCGGTGTCGCGCTCGATGAGGCGTTCAACTTCTATTACGCCGACCTCTTCGACGTCCTCGCGTCCTGCGGGGCGGAGGTGGTCCCGTTCTCCCCGACCCACGGCCGGCTGCCGGAGGCCGACGGCTACATCCTCGGCGGCGGCTACCCGGAACTCTTCGGCGCGGAACTCGAGGCGAACACCGCGATGCGGGAGGGGCTCCGGGAGGTCTCCCGGAACGGCACGCCCATCTACGCGGAGTGCGGGGGGCTGATCTACCTCACCGACCGGATGGTGCTCGCCCCGGGGTTCGCGGGTCCGGGAGAGGCAACCTACGACCTCGCCGGGATCTTTGCGGGCGAGACCCGGATGCCGGGCCGGCGGATGCTCGGCTACGTCGTGGGTACGAGCGCGCCGGGAAGTCCCATGGGCGAGGCGGCGTTCAAGGGGCACGAGTTCCACTACAGCAGCGTCCGCCTCGCACCGGAGACCCGCTTCGCCTACCGGCTGAGCCGAGGGAGCGGGATCCGGGACGGGCTCGACGGTGCGGTCCGGGACCGGACGATCGGGAGCTACACGCACCTCCACCCGGTGGCGAGCAGAGGGATGCTCGCGCACTTCGTGGACTGCTGCCGGGGCTGAAACCCCGGGCTGCACGTTTTTTTGGGAACCCCGGGATCGTGTCCTGGAACGCTACGAACCCCGCCTTCGAGAGAGACCCGGACGGTGCACGAAACGCAAAACATACAAACAAATCGATACCACACTACTCCCATGATAATTTACCTTGACGGCAGATTCGTCCCGGAGGAGGAGGCGAAGGTTTCAGTCTTCGACCACGGCCTCCTCTACGGCGACGGCGTTTTCGAGGGGATACGGGCCTACAACGGCAGGGTCTTCCGTCTCGACGAGCACATCGCACGGCTCTACGACTCGGCGAAGGCGATCGACCTTGCCGTCCCGATCACGAAGGAGGAGATGGCCGAGGCGATCAAGGAGACGCTGCGGAAGAATAACCTGCGGGACGCCTACATCCGCCCGATCGTGACGAGGGGCGTCGGCGACCTCGGTCTCGACCCCCGGAAGTGCGCGAAGCCGACCGTCATCGTCATCGCCGTCTCCTGGGGCGCGATGTACGGCGACCTCTATGAGATGGGGCTGCGGGCCGTCTGCGTCTCGGTCAGGCGCACCCCGCCGGAGTCGATGCCGCCGAACGTCAAGAGCCTCAACTACCTGAATAACATCCTCGCGAAGATCGAGGCGAACTACCGCGGCGTCGACGAGGCGATCTTCTTCGACACCAAGGGCTACATCGCGGAGGGCTCAGGAGACAACCTCTTCGTCGTCAAGGACGGCGCCATCATCACCCCGCCGACCTTAAACAACCTGCGCGGCATCACCCGGGCGGTCGTGCTCGAGATCGCGGAGTCGATGGGCATCACCCTCCTCGAGCGGAACCTCGGCTACTTCGACCTTTATACGGCCGACGAGGTCTTCGTCACCGGGACGGCGGCAGAGGTCGGCCCGATCCGCGAGATCGACGGTAGAGTCATCGGGAACGGCAAGCCCGGCCCCGTCACCCGGCAGCTGATGGCGGCCTTCAAGACCATCACCCAGAAGGAAGGAAGTCCGATCGACGGGTGAGAAATCCGGCAGATCCCTTTTTTTCCGACCATTTTTCCGGTCCTTTGCAGACGTATAAGTAGTATGCAGGGCAAGATCGGGGTGAATGCTCCCGCCCCGTGCGAGGCCGGAGCCAGGGATACCTCACGATGACTGCCAGAGCAGTGAAGATCCCCCGGGCGACGTGCAAGCTCTTCGGCGCGATAAAGGCGCTCGCGACCATCAAACGGTGCGTCGTGCTCGTGCACGGGCCGAAGGGCTGCGTCTACCATATCAACTACATCCTCGGGATGCGGGGCGATCGCCCGTCCGAGATCTACTCGACGTGCCTTGACGAGCACGACGTCATCTTCGGCGCTGAGGAGAAACTCAGAGAAGCCATAGAAGAACTCGATACGAAACTGCACCCCGACCTTATCGCGGTTCTCTCTTGCTGCGTCTCAAGCATCATCGGCGAGGACATCGCCGCCGCGGTGAATGCCGCCTCGACCGGTGCACGGGTCGTCGGGATTGAAGCAGGGGGTTTTGAGGGCGATTTCCGGACGGGCTACAGCGAGACCCTTCGCAGGCTCGTCGAGGAGTTCATCCGGGGACCCTGCGTTGTCGAGGAGCGGTCCGTCAACCTGATAGGCCTTCTCCGGGGCGGGCCGGACCTGCGGGAGCTCGTGCGCATCCTCGACCTCGCCGGCATCCGGGTCAACGCGGCGCTTACCGCCGACGCAACGCTCGAAGACCTCAAGCGCCTGGGTTCTGCGGCGCTCAATATCGTCGTCTGCGAACCGGCGGGGGAGGAGGCCGCCGAGGCGCTCGAGCGGACCTGCGGCACCCCGTTCATCGTCGCCGACATCCCCGTCGGGCACGCCGCTACCGTCCGGTTCCTCGACCGGATCACCGAATCCCTCGGGCTTCCGCCCTACACGGGGCATGAGCCCGACACCGACGGTGCCTGCCGCGAGGTCCTCGCCGGCCGGCGGGTGGCGATCGTCAGCGGGCCGACGCGGGCGATCTCCATGACCCTCTTCCTCGCAGATCTCGGCCTTGCGCCGTCTCTCATCGTCGTGGACTTCGACTCGGATACCCTCAAAAGGCTGAAGGACCTGGCCGGCCCGGAGTGTGAGATCCTGATCGAACCCGAACAGGAGGAGATCCGGGAGAAGCTCGAGGCCTGCCGGATCGACCTGGTCTTCGGCGGGATGCTCGAGAAGCCCCTCGCCGCATCGCTTGGGATCGAGCTCGTGGACATGATGCACGGCAGCCAGAGGACGCTCGGGTTTGCCGGCGCAGAGCATCTTATTAAGGCGCTTGAGCGGCAGAAGCCCCGCCGGGGCGGCGGGTGCGGGTAGACGGGACGGCGGCATGGCCACGGCCGGCGGGGGCGCGTGCCGCCCCGGAGAACGGGGAAAGCCGGGCCGCCGGGCGGGCCGGCCGGGATTCTCCGGCATAACTTTTTTATCCGCTCACGCCCAAGTTGTATAGCACTTCGGTGCATAGATTCGCTGCTATAGTGTAGGGGCCAATCATGTCGGCCTTTCACGCCGACGACAGGGGTTCGAATCCCCTTAGCAGCATACTTTTGCAGTTCTTTTAGAATCTTTTCTGGCTAAGGCATTCGTTTGTATGTATTGTCTAGCTCTTTGTCAGGAAACTTTTGCCTTTTCAGAGCGCACCGTTGCCCTCCACGATGCTGCCCATTTAAAGGAGCGCTCGGCAAGATTGATAAAAGAACATCATTATCGCTCTATACCTTCTAGGAAGATGTTTTTCCTTTGTTCAAAATCATCCGGCACTGAATATGGGGAATGCTTGGTCTCTTCTTGCTGTATCAGCAGCCCTTCGTTGACGAGCACTTGAACTGCATCGTCAAGGGCCTCGTTTGAGAGAGGGAGCAATCCGAAGTTTCGCCTTTTCTTGAGATATGCATACAAGATCCACGCATTCCCTTCGGTCTTTTTCCCTCTTCCTTCTTCGAAGAATGTCTGTAATCCAGCAAAACCACCCACGTCCACCAGACAGGCAGCATTCCTCAACCCGTACGCCTCCAGATCCATGAACGCGCCTGCCCTGATCACGACCCCAGTGAGCAGGAAGGTGAGGAGCTCAATCAGCCTGTCAGGCAGTGTGGGAAGAACACGACCAAAAACCTTCAGAGCAATCGTATTCCGGAAAATACATCATCGCCAAAAAGAAGCATGTGATAATATGTCTTTACCAGAAATAGGCTGCTGTGGGGCGTATTGCGGGACATGCCGGGCACTGAAGGAACAAACGTGCAAAGGATGTAAAATCGGCTACGATACCGGCGAGCGGGATATCGACAGGGCCAGGTGCAGGATAAAGGTGTGCTGCATGAAGAAAGGCTATACATCCTGTGCGGATTGTCCCGAACTCCAGGGATGCCGGACACTGAACGAATTCTATGGTAAAAACGGGTACAAATACAAAAAATATAAGCAGGCAACCGAGTTCATCGGACAAAACGGGTATTCTGCATTTCTCAAGATAGCCGATACCTGGACGAATGCCTACGGAAAATACGAAAATAAGTGACCGGGAGGAGTCCTCCGGATAAGTACCCTCACCACACCCCGGGCACCCGCCGGGCAGCGCTCCCCTCTTTATGGATACGTTACCCAGCTCTATTCCTCCTGAGCGTCCTGTTCCAGCTCCCCCTCACTGTTTCCCGGGATCTACCCGCCACCGAATCCTTCCTCGATGCCGTTATCCTCGGCCGCCCTACACGCCTCCACCGTATCCCCGGCTCCGCAACACTTCCCGACGTTGGTATCTCCGGTTCCCTCGCGTAGCTTCCCCTGGTTACCGTATCCCTTCTCGTCCCTGTGCCCACAGCCGCTGCAACCCCGGCATGCGGCCCCGGGGGCAGCCGGGGCTCAAAGATATACTCCAGATACGAGGGTATACCCGGCCACTCTGCCGCTCGCCCACACCAACAACTTCAAATGAGCATAGTTCATAAAAATGAACATATGTTCGATGAGGTGAACTGTCTCTCCGGGACCTCATTCGTGCTCCTCCGGTTCCTGGGGAGGCACTATCGCGACGGACACTACGTCCGCGAGATCGCCCGGCTGCTCGGGATCGGGTTGGGTTCGGTCAGTGAGACGCTTGTCAGCCTCGCGGAGGCCGGTCTGGTGCACCGCGAGGAACGGGGGCGCCTTGCGATCTACCGGGCGGCGATGGAGAGTCCGCTCCTCCGCGAGGTGAAGATCTGTGCCACGCTCATCGAACTCAACCCGCTGGTCCTCCGCCTCCGGGGGAATGCGACGAGGGTGATCCTCTTCGGGAGTTCGGCGACCGGCGACGACACCCACGAGAGCGATATCGACATCCTCATTGAGACGAGTGATGCCGGGACCGCGGCGAAGAGCGTCGCCGCACTTGGGGCCGGGCTCGACCGTGAGATCTCGCCGCTCATCCTCACGCCCGGCGGGTTCCGGACCCTGAAGGCCGCCGACCCGGCTCTCTACGAGCGCATTCTTGCCGGAAAAGTTCTGATCGAGGAATCGGGATGAAATACCGGTTTGAGCAGTGCCTGCAACGGGGAAAGATTGTCCGCATCCCTAACGATCCCGAGCTGGTTGCGAAAGAGCTGCGTGAGGCCGGGGAGGATCTGGTCGCTGCAGAGCGAACTCTTGCGGAGGGAAATGCAAAATGGGTGATCATCCAGGGGTACTATGCACAGTTCCACGCCCTTCGCGCTCTCGTCTTCTCCAGGGGGTACCGCGAGAAGAGCCACTCCTGCCTCCGGTATGCCGTGAGGCTCTCTATGTCGATGACGGCCTTCTCCCGGCATCGATACTCGAAGACTTCAACTTCGCCATGCGCACGCGTGAAGGCGCGGACTACGGATGCGTTTACTCAGGGAGCGATGCCGGTGATGTAGTGGCATCAGCAGGTGCGATAGTAGATCGGGTCCGGACGATGCTCAGCTGAGCGCGGGAAAGGGGGCCAACTCTACTGTATCCACCCTTCCTCATCCCGGATCATCGCTTCAACCGCCCTCTTCCAGGGGCCCGAGTTTGATCCGGATGATGCCCCGGAAGATCGTCGGTTTCACCGCATAGCAGGAGTGAACGCTGATGACCCGGAGCACGGCATTCTTTCGCCACTCGACTGCCGGATGGCAGGCGACGATCTCGGCAGGGGGTCTGTTTTGTCGCCTTCCCGGTGGTGATGAACCGGAGCACGACGGCAGGCATATGCGATCGCCCGCGAACTCCTCAAATGTCCGGTCCCCAGCGTAGGAGTGGGTGGTTATAAGAACGATCATACCAGGCGGATCACGGTTCATGATCAACCTTTTCTCCAGTGCCTCAACTATACCCGGATCAGGATGCCGGCTATGACAGAGAAAGAGAGAATGGTACGCGGAGAAATCTATTTCGCATACGACGAAGAACTGAAGCGGGACCGTCTGAGAGCCAGGAAACTGACACGATTGTTCAACGAAACAGCAGAAGAGGAGCTGGAATACCGGACAGAGCTGCTCAAGAGCCTCTTTCAATCCACAGGCGAGCAGATCTTAATCGAACCGCCGTTTCGCTGCGATTACGGCTGCAACATCCGTATCGGCGACAATTTTTACGCGAACTATGACTGCATCATCCTCGATGTCTGCGATGTGGCCATAGGCGATCACGTCTTCTTCGGCCCCCGGGTCGGCGTCTATACCGCCGCGGACCCGATCGACGCAGGGGTGAGAAATGCGATCCTCGAGTACGGACGACCGATAACGATAGGCAACAGCGTCTGGATTGGGGCGGATGTTGTCATCAATCCCGGCGTAACAGTCGGGAACAACGTGGTGATCGGCTCCGGCTCCGTCGTGACGAAAGATATGCCGGATAACGTGATTGCTGCCGGCAATCCGTGCAGGGTCCTGCGTGCAATAACGCTTGAGGATAGTGAGTACTGGGAGGAGAGAAGACGAGAATACTTGGAAAATTAGCCTGGGGAAGGAGAATTAATGTATGTAAGCATCAGCCCATCGTGGTCAGACAGTCCTGCACCACGCGTGGTCGGATCCTATCTTTTTCCCATGCTCTTTCACAGTTACTATTCTCCAGAATATGTCCTCCGTCATGAACGGTTCAGACACGCCCATCAGCATGGAGAATATCCGGGAAGTGATTGCAGATGGGACGGAAGGCTAAACGGCACGATACGCCCGCCGAGGATATAGCGCCGCAACCGGTTAGCAAATCCACTTTTCGGAACCGGACATCTCCTTCCTCCTTTCAGATCTCCGTAACCTGATCCGGGGCAAAAGGCCGTGCTGCGACTGCAGTAAACGTGGAACTGGTCCTGCTGTACTGGCATATCGGCGATCGAATCGGCAGGGATATACTCAATGATGGGGATTATTACATCGACCTGCTCTTCTACCACTGTGGGTTGCGCCGACTGGTGGCGATTGACCTGACGAGCGGGGGGTTTCAGGCAGCCGATAAAGGTCAGATGGAGCTCTACCTGCGCTGGTTCGACCGATATGAGCGACGGCCGGAAGAAGAGTCCCCGATGGGCTTGATCTTATGCGCTGGAAAGTCCGCAGAGCACATTGAGTTGCTCCAACTCGGCAGAAGCGGGATCCACGTGGCGGAATACCTGACCGAACTGCCGCCCAAGGTCGTGCTGGAGGAGAGGCTGAACGCAGCAATCTCTGTTGCGTGGAAACAGCTGAAGATGCGATATGACGTGAATGCAATGAAATTGCCGAAGACGGGAGAAGAATAGCCGATGGCAGCGACCGTACTCCTGAAGCATATGCGGCCGATCAAAATCTGCGCGCATGGTTGCCAAACAGGGGTGCGATGGGAGCCGCCACTGCCACCCCGTTCTCCCGACTGTAAACCGGGAAGGCTTTTCAATAAGGGAACCGACATTTCAATCTTCCCGGCATTGTGCGTGATGACCTCGGCCGGAACAGGTCAACTCACACGTATTTTGAGCCAGATTCAAGATAAGAAGCAAAATAAAACATTGATAAAACCATAAACTCAATATCCCATGCGGTGACGCCCGGTGAGAGAACGCAACCTCCCTACGCCAGATGGCCCTGACCCAGAGGTGAAGGGAGCTATTTTTCTTGGATGGTTAAAGAAACGCGGCGGCATGAGGTAGGTACAGGACTGTCAGCGAAAGTGTCGGGAGAACGGCTTTGAGGCGAAAGAATTTGTCGATACGATGGGACAGGATTACATTCGCCTGTATCGCACCGGCAGGGGGGACAAAGTCATCAAACTTGAAAAACTCGTGTGGGCGGACCAGTGGATGACATACTACGACCTCGAAGTGCCCCATCACCGGCACTGGACCAAACTGAAAGAATAGTTTCTATTTCAGAACATTTTTTTACTATTACTGCTTACCACCAGGTGGAGCACCCACAGCGCTCGTGATAGGAGCACGGGTGCTGTGGATGCACAGGAGAGGTGACTATGTCGGAGAAAAAACTGCCGGAGCTTCCTGAAGAACTCGAAGAGTTCCTGGACAAACCATATGGCGGCCTGTTCGGGAATACGGTTCTCGCTCAGGTCGTCGAAGAGATCGTCGCCGATCCGACGATGGACTATCGGCCCGGGTACCTTGAGGAGATGACGG
>PGYH01000060.1 GCA_002839575.1 Methanomicrobiales archaeon HGW-Methanomicrobiales-6 | reverse complement strand
TTCCGGGCGGTGAGGAGCAGCCGGTCCGCAAAGCCGGCGCCGCCCATGTAGTGCGGGGCACCCCCGCAGCAGGTCTGCAACTTCGAGGTTGTATACCGGATGCCAAGCGCGGTAAGGATCTTCTTCTGCGAGAGGTCCGCTCCGGGGTAGTTGAAGGCGCAGCAGGATTTGAGGTGAAAGACCCGGTCCGGTCGGGTGAGCGGCCGTTTTGGTGCGGGATGTCCGGGTGGGGAGAAGACCGACGCCTTGAGGGGGTGGAGCAGCAACCTCCGGACTTCGTCAACCGCTCTGGCATCTGCTGGAGATGGATGCCGGATAATTTTTGCAACGAACTTTCCGAACCGGCCGCTGCTGACGTAGACCGGGAGAAAGGCCTGGGGGGGAAGCCCTCCCCGGTCGAGGAGCATCTTTCGAAAGACTGGCTGTAGATGCTCAGTCTCGTATACGGCATTGATGATCCCGCCGATGCTGACGGATCTCGGGCAGACCGTCTCGCAGGAGTAGCACTGGACGCATTCGGAGAGGTTGAGCTCCGGACGCCTGCCTGCCTGGAGGGCCGCGGTCACCTTCCGTGCAAGGTATCCCTGGTCTCCGTTTGCTCCGGGATCGTTGATCCGTGCGGGGCAGTGCGGCGTGCAGGAGCCGCATGCGTTGCAGAGCTGGAAGTTCTGGAATCTCGGATCCTCTTCGTGCAGCAGCCGGTGGACGACCCCCTCCGTGATCGCGTGCCGGATTACCGCCTGGTCCGTCTCCGGGAGCCCTCTACCAAGCATAACCGATCCCTATGCCGGCCGGATACACGTGCAGTTTGCCCGGAGGGCGGTACGACCGGCAGCATGCTCCTTCGAGAGTCATCCCCCCGTACATACGGGAGAACGGGGTCCGCTCTTCCCCGGGAGAGCAGGCACAGCTAAAACTAAGAGTGTGACACCTTTGGTATCGATCCATTCCTTCCCCCTTCCTGATAACGTTGTCTGGACAACCCTCTTGTGGTGACTACATAAGTGTTTGGATGCGGGGGAATCCGCGTGGCCCTGGCGGCTAAACCTTTCCCGGGCTATCGGAAGATGAAGGCTGAGGCGCACTCCGGGACCAGAATGCGCTTATCCGCTGCGTCCTCCCGGAGGAAAAAAGAGTTAAAGGTTTTCCAGCCGCTTGTTCACCATATCCCAGTTCACGACGTTCCAGAATGCGTCGATGAACTGGCCCCGGTTGTTCTTGTGATCGATATAATAGGCGTGCTCCCAGACATCGAGCACCATCAGGATGCGAAACGTCGGGTAGACATGGTTGTTGTGCTTCTCGATCTGCATGATCATGGGGCGGTCCGTCATGGTGCAGTACGCCAGTGCCGCCCACCCGGACCCCTCGACGCTTGCGGCTGTCTTCGTGAACTCAGCCTTGAACCGGTCAAAGGAGCCCCATTCCTGGTCGATCCGGTCTGCAAGGGCGCCACCCGGAGTCCCGCCGCCACCCTTACCGGCCGGGGCCATGGTCGGCCAGAAGAGGTCATGCAGGACGTGGCCGCCGATGTTGAACGAGAGTTCCTTTAGGAGCGCTTTCATGTCAACTTCGGTGCCTTCCTGCCGCGCCTTCTCCAGTTTCTCAAGGTCGGTGTTCGCCCCGGTTACGTAACCCTGGTGGTGCTTGTCGTGGTGCAGGGAGAGTTGCTCCTTTGAGATATACGGTTCGAGAGCGTCGGGTGCATAAGGCAGAGGCGGCAGCTCATACTTCTTCAACGGTGCAGTTGTCATCTTCTGTACAGCCATAAGTACCAAACATCAGAAGGAAAGTGATCTATTTCATAGTGTCGGTTGCCGGAGGCTGTGCGGCGTGCCGGTCCTCCGCGCCCTCAACCATCCTGATCTGTCCGGATGCCAGGGTCCGGGTCTATCCGGCCGTGCCTGCATGCAGGGCTTCTTGATAGGGTAAAAGGCGGGTACTTCCTTGCACGTCCGGGAATATCAGTATGGGGCGTATCGGGGTTCTGGAGGGATTGCGTTGCAGGCCGTATCCGCAACCTTTAAGTAAGCCAGTATGATGGATGGTATCCCAACTGCCTCGCACGTTCCGTTGCTCCCGGTACCGGGTCGCGGTCCCGTCATACATTCACGAGGCTTCTCTGCACGATAGCATCCAGACGGCGGTGGACCCTCATGAAGACTGCAGCACGTATCTCACTCTTTACCGCCACGCTCATGGTGCTGCTCATGTTCGTCCTCTTCCGGGACCTCTCCCTCATATTCACCGGCGAGGAATGGAGCCTTTTTGCGAGAATCCTCTCCCTTTTCCTCGTTGCCGTCACTGCGTTCGGGGTGATCCAGTTCATGAGTTATGCTGATCACCTTCTGCGGTCGCTCTACGCCTATACGGAACGCCTTATACCGACGCAAAAGATAGGTGCGGCCCCCTGCCACGTTGCGGTCTTCATCCCGGTCTACAACGAGGACCCCGGTGTGGTCGAGTCCTGCGTTCGGGCGTGCACGGGGATTTCTTATCCGGATGTGCGTATCTTCCTTCTCGACGACTCTACAGATGCGCGAAAACGCACGGCAATGCAGGATATGTGCTACCGGTATAACCTCCACTATGTCCACCGCGACCACAGAAGCGGTTTTAAAGCCGGAGCGATTAACCATGCCCTCTCGTTTCTCGATGGCGATACACCGTATCTCCTGGTCATCGACGCCGACCAGAAGGTGAAGCCGGCGATCCTCACCGACCTCATCCCGATCCTTGAGGCCGACCCCGCTATATCTTTCGTCCAGACGCCCCAGTTCTTCCGTTCGGAACCCCACGACCCGATAAGCGTCACGTTCTCCTATCAGCAGCATATCTACAACAAGCACGTCTGCCGGGGTCTTTCCGTCAACCGTACCGCCATGTTGACCGGCTCAAACTGCGTCTTCCGGGTGAGCCATCTTGCCGCCATCGGGGGAATGGACGAGGAGTGCATCGCCGAAGACATCGCCACCTCTTTTACGTTTCATCTCCGGGGATGCCGGGGGATCTTTCTCGATACAGTGTATGCCGAGGGTGTTGCGCCGCCGAACCTCGCTGCGTACTTCACGCAGCAGTTCCGCTGGGCATACGGAAACACCCAGCTCCTCGGGACCATCCTCCGGCAACTTGTGGTGCAACCGGGAAGCATGACCTCGCTACATTGGCTTGAGTTCGTCGTTACGGTCTCGATCTATCTGCTTGGTGGGGTGAACGTGGTGCTCTTCCTCCTCCCCGTCGCCACGCTGATCTTCGGTGTCCCGATCCTCCCCGTATGGCTCCCTCCGGTCTTTGCCGTGGTGCTCGCGGTGGTGATCGCGATCCAGGTCATCATCAGCATCCGGGAGCGGCAGTACTCCCTGCGCGACCTCGCATTCTCGCAGGCGATCTTCAACACGCTTGCGTTTGTATACGCCCGGGCTATCTGGTATGCCGTCTCTGGAAAACGCCTGCCGTTTGTGGTGACGCCGAAGGTGCTTTCAGGGTCTGCCGGCGGGTCCCGGGTCCGGATAGCACCGGTCCTTCTTGTAATTGCAGCCGTTCTGGTATCGATGGCTGTTGGCATTGTGCGGTTCGTCTCGGAAGGACTGGATTCCGGTGCTGCAATCCCGCTCTTCTGGGCCTGCTATACGCTGACTGTTCTCTCGTCGTTCCTGGTGGTCTGGCACAAGGACAGCAGGCGGGTGTCCGGAGACGGTGTTGACTGACCGTCCTGGTATTCCGGGATACGGGCGGCCGGAGAGCATCAAAAAGAGTAATTGTTCTGAGAGAGGCCTTACCGGAACCTCTGCCAGAGAATTCTTCCCATCACCCGGAAGGTGAAGTCGAGTTCCTCAAAGAGCGGGATGTCGTTTTCCTTGAGGATCTTGCGGCCCCGCTCCATGGAGCCGCCGCCGAGCAGCGTCGCGACGATCATGTTCTCGGTCTTCTCCGAGAACCTGATGATCTGGTTTGCCAGCTGCTCTGAGCCGATGACGAGGTTCGGGAACCCGACCACGAACGCGATGTCCCAGCAGTCCTGGTGCTTGGCGAGCACGCTGAATACCTGTTCGAACCGCTTTTCGTTGGCGTCGCCGAGAAGGTCGATCGGGTTGTTCTTGTTCCAGAAATCAGGCAGGAGGTCGTTGAGTTCCTTGAGGACCTTCGGCGGCAGGCTGATCAGGTCGATGCCGTAGCGTTCGGCGTAGTCGGAGGAGAGAACGGCGAAACCACCGGCGTTCGTGATCACGACTGCCCGCTTGCCGCGGGGGTAGCCCTTCGGGCTCGACAGCATCTCCGCAACCTGGAACGTGCCGGTCAGGGTGTGGACGGGGATCACGCCGGATTCACGGAAGGCTTCCATGTAGACGTCGTACGACCCTGAAAGCGAACCCGTGTGGGACGAGGCCGCCTGCTGCCCTTTCACCGACGAACCGGACTTGATCGCCACAACGGGTTTGGTCTTCGAGACCTCGTTGACCACCTTCATGAATGTCTTGCCGTCCTGGATCTCCTCGATGTAGAGAATGATGCCTTTGGTCTTGGGGTCACGCTCCACGAACCTGAGGTAGTCGATGAAGTTGAGGTCTGCCTGGTTGCCCACCGAGACGACGGCGGAGAACCCGATGTCCTGCCGGATGCTCCAGTCGACCACCGTGTTGACGATAGCCCCGCTCTGGGAGATGAAGGCGATGTTGCCGGGTTTGGGGGACTCGTGAACGTAGGTGGTGTCGATGCCCTTTGGGGGGATGATCAGCCCGAGGCAGTTCGGGCCCACGATCCGCGTGCCGTAACCCTTTGCGATCTGGAGGACGCGATCTTCAAGCGCCTTTCCACCCTCTCCGGTCTCCTTGAACCCGGCCGTGATGATGACCGCCATGGAGACGCCCTTCTGCCCGCACTCCTCGATCACGCTCGGGACGTGCTTTGCCGGGACGGTGATGACCGCCATATCGACGGGATTCGGGATATCGAGGATAGAAGCATACGCTTTGAGCCCCTGCACTTCCGGACGCTTGTTGTTCACCGGGTAGAGCTGCCCCGGGAAGTGGAGGAGGTTATGCATGATGGCGTAGCCCATCTTCTTGGGTTCGGACGATGCTCCGATGACCGCTACCGACCGGGGGGTGAAGTACTCGATCGGCACGAAGGGCCGCTCTTTTGCCACCTTCTCGACTGCCTCATCATCGACGAAGATACGGGCATCGACGATGCAGGCTCCTGACTCGTACAGCCGGATCGGATTGATGTCGAACTCCACGATGTTGGTGTTCTCGGCGAAGAAACAGTTGATCGCCCACATCACCTGAACGAGCGTCTCCTCGTCTCGTGGTTTCGTCCCTCGGTAACCCTGGATTATGGGGTAGCCGTGGATCTCCCTGACCATGTCCCGGATGATCTCCTCGGTGACCGGCAGGATCCGCAGGGTGACGTCCTTCATCAGCTCGACGAGGGTGCCGCCCATACCGAAGGTGAGCACTTTCCCGAACGCCGGGTCGGTCTTCCCGCCGATGATCAGTTCAAGCCCCGGCGCCGCCTGCTGCTCGACAATAACGCCCTTGATCTCGGCTTCGGGGTTATACGCCTTCGCATTTGCGACGATCTTCGTGAACGCCTCTTCCGCAGCCTGCTTTGAGGATATACTGATGATAACGCCCCCTGCATCGCTTTTGTGAACGATCTGGGGCGAGTGGATCTTCATGACGACCGGAAAACCGATCTTCTCTGCCACCTTGCTTGCTTCTGCAGCAGTCTTGACGATCGCGTGTTCGGGCACCGGTACGCCGTACTGTTTCAGGAGATCGTACGATTCGAACTCGCTCAGCATTCTTTTTGCCATGGTTGTCTCCTCACGTTTTGAGTATCTTTACTCGAACATCACTATGATCTTGCAGTTCGTGTTCCCTGACAGATGAACCGTCTCCCGGAAAACTAACCCGATAGGTCAGTATGAACCTTACAGCGTGTTACTAGATTGGCTTTATAGGTTTTGTAATGATTCTACATGACAAATTCCCCGCGGAGTTCCTGTAGTCATCCCAACTCCATGAATCCACCTCTCAATTGCTATAAACACAATGCAAAAGGATCATTTACAATTGCATGAGGAAGGCGGCACGGGGGTGCGAGACCGGAACCTTCGCCGGAGATCACCATTCGAAGGCCGGTATAGGGGCTCTTTCGCCCGGCGGCCGCCGGAGAGATGACCTCCGGGAGGCTTTGCGGAGAGTCGCGGTTGGGCATCTCCCGGGCGCTCCGTGAACTAGAAACCTCGGGGTAGATACACCTATCGAGATTATAATAGTAGCATTATTTTGGGTGCTGCTACGATCCTCTTTCAGGAAAGGGGGTGCCGCACCCTCTCGGCTATCCCATATAAATACGTTTCGAACCGATCTTTCTCTTCCCCCGGAGCGCAGGAATCCGCCATCTGAGATCGCCTGACCTAACGGCTATTCTGAAGAATGAATGGTATAATCTCCGAAACGTTCCATTATCTACGGATACCTTCTGGCAAAGGATATATATCAGTTCAAGCCCCGGTTTAGATCCCGTTTTTGGTATATACCCTGATCGTTATGTGAGATGCGCTCTGCAGCCAGTCCAGACGAAAAATCGTTCGATAGATATCTTTAAATACCGGTGAGTCCCCCGGGGGGATGCGGGGCCGGAATCGGGCCCATCCTGAAACCGGCAAGCTCAAAGAAGGCCTCGCAATGATAGTGTGGAGAAGTAAAAATGAAAGCATATCTTGTCAGCGTCCTGCTCGTCGGGCTTGCTCTCGGCGGGGTGGGACTGGGAACGTTTGCCTGGTTTACGGACCAGGAAATTGTAGAGAACAACGTCATTGCAACCGGCAATGCCGATCTGTCTGTGAAGATCGCCAAGGATTATCTTGGCGCGCACGAATCAACCCTGGAGGTCACCAACCTGGTTCCTAGTACGAATACCTGGACAACTATGGGTTATATTCACCTCCTGAACGAGGGAACTGTTCCCCTGAAGTGGAAGGGATACTTCGTTAAGACTGGTGGAGACCTTGTGACGGATGACAAGCTCCAGTTCCGGATTTCGAAGGTTTCGCTCCTTAATAGCGTGTCGGAATCTGACGTTGTCGCCGATGTAGAACTCTCTGATGCCGGGACTGAGTCCCTGTTCCCTTCCGGCGTCTACACGTGGGCCCAGCTCTCCAACGCCGACACCACTGTCCTGACCTCAGACAATTTTGGGGGTACGATGGGCAGCATCGACAATCCGCTGTTTACCCGGATTCTCAAGGTCCAGGTGAAGCTGGATGAGAACGCAGGGAATGTCTATGCAAACAAGGGAGCAGAATTTAAGGTAGTCTTTGACGCGACGCAGACCGACAACCCCGGCTGGGCGCAGACCTCTCCCGTGTGATCCCTGAAAGATCTCGACACACACCAGCAATCATGAACAAGAAGCAAGTGAGAAGGGGTGGATGCGGAGCCTCTGAAGCCAACGCTACGCTCCCCCCCTCCTCCTTCGCCTCTTCCTGGAAACCGACCGCAACCACCGGCACGGGGGGTATCGGCAACGTCGAACTCTCGATGCCCCCTCCGGCGGATGCCGGCGACACCATCGCGCTCAGACCGCGGTGGGATGAGAACCTGCCTGGAACGTTCCGGACAGCGCTCTTCAGGAATGATGGAGCGATCCGGAACCCGGGCAGAACTCCATCTGGCCTCTTCCCGTACGGGAGCAGCGGTGTGTGTCGTCATTCGAGCTGCAGGCAACGTGACCCGCTGCTCTTCACCCACGAACGCCATGATACAGGGAGCTGTGAGCGATGAATAAGGCATACGTACTTCTGGTAATTATCTGTTGCGCCGGTGTGTTCCTGGTTGCAGACACCATCCCGACCGGGGCGTGGTTCTCGGACACGGAGGTGATCGAAGGGATCACCATCAGCACCGGCTCGTGGAGCGACGTCGGCAGTCTGGTGATTACTGCGGACCAGGCCCTGCTCAAGCCACCGGCGGGCCGTCATGCAAAGACCGTCCTCTCCGGCATCACCATCAGCAACACCGGCTCTACTCCGCTTGAGATTACAGGCATCCGGGTCTCCTGGCAGCCTGATGAGAGCGAGATAATCCGCCAGGTGGCGTTAACCCGCGGAAAAGGCGGCGAAACCCCTCGTGCGGGGCCGCAAGGGGCTGATCCCGATCCGGAATCTGCCGGCGGTGAAGGATTCACTGTCTTCTGGTCGGGAGAGGCGGCATCCGGCCAGGTCCTCGAGGGCCGGTTTCTGCTGGACCCGTCCACACACAACGACCCCGCGCGGGGAATTCTGCTGTCGTTTGACTCGAACATGGAAGGGAAGAGCCTCGTGTGTACCCTCATCCTGGACGACGGGAGCGAGAAGGGGGTCCGGGTTCAGTTATGATCCGGGTCGATCGGGGCCGGAAGGTGATCGCCATCCTCCTCGGTGCTGCGGTTCTGGTGGGCCTCCTCCTCTTCGTCGGACATGGCATGACGCTCATGGTGGTCCTGAGCGGGAGCATGACACCCCTCATGCTCCCCGGCGATGCCATCGTTGTTGCTCCCGCGGATCCCGATCACGTCGAGGTCGGGGACGTCGTCGTCTTCCAGTATCCCGGGCAGGATGAACGCATGGTTATCACCCACCGGATCATCGGTATCGATGCGGAGACCGGCCTTTTTTCGACCAAGGGAGACGCGAATAACGCTCCCGATCGTTTCTCCATTACAACAGATGATATCATCGGCAGACCGGTGTTTCTCATACCGTTCGTCGGGTTTGCATCCGAGATGAAGAAGCAGGTCATCCTCCTGATGGTTGTACTACCCTCTCTGCTGCTAGCCCTTCTGGAGACGATAAAGCTCACGCGAGGCTTCCATGCCGCCCGCCGACTCTCTCGGGAGAGTCCGGTGCCGAAAGGGCAGTTCGTCTCGATCAGATACACCAGGTTTCTTCCCCTCCTAGTGGTTGCGCTGATCCCCTTTCTCCTGCTGGCTGTCCCCTCTCTCCTGGGGATACAGACGTACGGATCTCTGCCGGGCTCCCCTGATCTCCAGGGCCACTGCATAACGGTAGAGGGGCGAGGTCCGGTCCCTGAGCTGTATCAGGTCTGCACACCCGGTGCGGGCGGAGTTCCTGTATACGGGGTTCTGCAGCCCGGCGAGACAGTTTCTGTTTCGATACCTGGGACCGGGCCGGCATGCACCATAGCCAGATCGCCGTATGTTCTTCCTGTCTTCTGGTTTGTGGGACTTGCCGAATTAAACCCGTATCTCCCTGTCCTCGGTCTGGCAATCCTGCCAGGAATCTTTCTGACACTCGCCCTATACCCGCTCTGGGCAGAGAAAAAATTCGTGAAATTGCGCCGTAAAAGGAGGCTTGTAGATCGTGTACTGGAGAATTAAACAATTCCAATCAATGACTGCCGAGAAGTTCACGCTGATACTGCCGGTAGTTATCGTGTGCGTCATCTTATCCGGGCTGTTTGTATACGCGAGCTGGTACATGCCGGAGCACAGGGATGTGACAGTCGAGGCCCCGTGGTATTCCCTGGATGGCCGGTATGAGTATCGTGCGATTGTCTCGGAAGGAAACCCGCTCTGGCCGGTAGGTACGCCATTAACGGACAACCCTGTCTATTTCTTTGCGGCAGCCCCGGAACTGCAGACGACATTCTTCTTCCTTGCCGAAGGTGAGGCTTTGGACCTCAACGTCGTGTCACATACCGTGGCGGTTCTGTCGATGAAGGAGGCAGACACGACCTACTGGAGCAAGGAGGTGGCAATTGCCGAGCATGCAGGGCCGCTGCAGTCGGGAGTGTATCAGAACTCGTTCACTCTGAATATGAGGGATATGCACCGGCAACTGAATGAGATCAAAGAGTATCTGGGCTTTCAGCGGGGCACTCCTGTCGTTGAGATCGTCACCACGGCTGTATTCACCGGAACGGTTAATGATCAGCCGGTCAACGAGCACCGGACATACATGATGCCCATTACACTGGGAGCAGGTTACTACAGTGTATCCGAGAACCTGAGTTTCACTGAGGCGGTCGCGGCCCGCGAGACACGGACAGTCGAGGTCTATCCGCCCGTATACCAGCAGTATGCCGCAATACTTCTCCTGCTCGTCTCAGTGGGCATGCTCCTCTGGGTCGTAATCTCAAGGTCCCCCCGCTTCAAACCCTCCGCCGGCATGCTCCAGGCGCTGGAGCAGGAAGCGATACATGCCCGGTATCGCGACTGGATGAGCCGGGGCAGGTTTGACCAGAGCATTACAGCGCACAGGATTGAACTTGGTTCGCTTGAGGATATCATCAGCGCGGCCGTTGATATGAACCAGCGCGTCATCTACGACGACGACGAGAGGACTTACTTCTTTGTCCACGAAAACATCCTCTACATCTACAAGCCGGCCTGATCCAGAGTAGCCCTGTTCGGATGGCTGTTTCTCCTTTTTTCACGGCTCCGGTCGTCCGGTGGCCTGGTAGGAGGACCCGCGGGGGCTTTCGGGGAACCTCAAGCGGGGCAGGCACCGAGATGCGGGGATAACTGTTTAACCCGCACAGAACACACTCTGAATGAACATCAGACCGGAAGCGGTCTGTCATGTCCGCTCTCCGGGGAGCGTTCCGGAACGGAGGTGCTCCGGATGCGCGTGACGGCCGCTGCCCGGAGCACCTGTTCCTCCATCAGCCATGCGTCGACTCCTGCCGCACGAGATAGACTACCTGTCAAACCCCGAGCAGTTCACCTTCGACTCCTTCCGGGGTCGGGTCCTCGACCCGCTTCCGCCAGCCGCTGCGCTCGGGATAGCGGACGAAGAACTGCTGAATTATTACGAAAACACTCTCAGGCAGGACGGCCGTTTCGTTCTCCGGCTGGACCCGAACGGCGACCACTACGAACGCCTCGAGCGTTACGTTGCAGAGACCGCTTTTCTCCTCTTTTCCGGTCGGAATGGGGACGCCTCCCTTCCAGACGAGGCCCTGGAGGAGTTCTCTTGTTTCCGCCATCTCTGTTACCGTGCGCTCCACCTGTTCCCGGAGAGCCAGAAGATCGCCGTCCTCAAGAAGATCGGCCTCGAGACGGGGCTTACGCCGGAGGTCGTCGACGAGGTCTCGACACTCTTTGCGGCCGGGAGCGGCCTCTTTGCAATGGAGCTCTTCACCCGGCTCAGGGAAGCGGAGAGCGCCGACGCGTTCTGTACACGGCTCGAAGAGACCGATGCACTTTTGGACCTGGCCGGTCGCCCCACACTGCTCTGTCCGCTCTGGCTGCACCAGAGCCGGGCGCTCGAGGCCTGGCTTCGTGCCGGCGGCAGGGGCATTCTCGAGATGGCGACGGCGACCGGAAAGACCCTTGTCGGGCTTGCGGCCGCTTTGAGACTCTACGTGGTGCACGGGCGCCTGGAGGTGCTGGTGCTCGCCCATTCCCGCGCCCTGCTCACCCAGTGGCGGCGGGAAGCCATCGAGAAACTCGGGCTCTCCGGAAATCCCGGTGCCGACTATACGGTGCCGCTCTCCTACGGTGGCCGGCTCACGCTCCGGTTCGAGACGCTCCAGAAGGTCTACCGCTCCCCGGATCGCTACCGTGCCGATCTCCTGATCGTCGACGAGGTGCATCACAGCGCCGGGCTGCAGTTCAGAAAGGCACTCACTGTCTCCGCGAAGTGGAGGATGGGGCTCTCGGCGACGATCGAGGGGAAGGAACGCCGCGCCCCGCTCGACCGGGCTCTCGGCCCGACGGCCTACACCTACTCTCTCAAGGATGCCCGGGAAGACGGGGTCGTTCCGTCGTTCTCCCTCCACCTCCATACGACCTACCTCGACGTGCGGGAGGACGAGGAGTTCAAGAATCTCTCCGAGCAGATCGTCAGGGAACTTGCCGTCATCAACGGCCGGCATCGGGAAGTCATCCGGAGGCTGTCGAACTCCCGATTTGACCGGTTCGAGAGTATTGCGGAGTTCGTCGGCCTGATGCGGCACCTTCGCTACCGGATAGGTGACGTCCCGGAGGCATGGTACCGGCTTATCGGCCTCGTCTACCGGCGGCGGATGATCATCCACCGGTCGGCGCCGAAGACGAGCCGGGCGATCGAGCTTGCCCGGCAGTTAGGGGCGGCGAAGAAGTGCATCGTCTTCTCGATGGATATCGCGACCTGCGACGCCATCTACAACGCTCTCGCCGATTCGGTGGATGCCTATCGCGTCCATTCGGGGATGCCGCGGAGCGAGGTGCAGCGTTCCCTT
The DNA here is from genome assembly GCA_002839575.1 of Methanomicrobiales archaeon HGW-Methanomicrobiales-6. Lineage (GTDB taxonomy): Archaea > Halobacteriota > Methanomicrobia > Methanomicrobiales > Methanoculleaceae > Methanoculleus > Methanoculleus nereidis. The sequence continues at coordinate 801 of PGYH01000060.1, read as the reverse complement.
AACAGATTCCGGTCGGCACGGCAGGGGGTCCTGGTCGCGCCGAAGATGCTGGACGAGGGGATCGACGTTCCGGACGCGGAGATCGGGATCAACGTCGCGTCCTCAAAGACGCGGCTGCAGCTGGTGCAGCGCATGGGCCGGATCCTGCGGAAACGGCCGGGGAAAGAGCCGGTCTTTCACCACTTCGTCGCCCTGCCGCAGGCATACGTCGACGCGGAGGATGCGTTCGCCTACCAGAATGATCTTGCCTGGATCCGGGACACCGCGCTTCTTCTTGATATCCCGGTCCTGCACGCCCCCGATACGGACGACGGGATCGCCGGATTCCGGCAGAGGAGCGAAGCGACCGTCCGCGACTATCTCCGGAGCCGGCGGTATATCGCGACGGACGATTTCGGCACGATCCGGGTCGATGCGATCCTCGATGCGATCCCGGAGCGGCTCCGCCGGGACCTTGCCGGGTCGCTCGAACCCTGCTCCGGGCACCTTACCGACGAGGAGTGGCTGGCGATAGTGGAGAGCACGTGGCGCACCGGCGAGGTTCCGAGCCTTTCCGGCATGCACTGGCTCCTCGTCCTCGCCGGCCGCGATCCCGGAGCGCTCCGCGGGTTGCTCTTGAGCGGCATCGGGGCGGCTCCTGCCGTGGATACCTCCGGGAGTCGGGTCCGGGCCGAATCCCTGGTGCCCCCCGCCCGGAAGGACGATCGGCCGGCTGCGATTAAAACCTAAGTTTGCCACTTTGGGTTCCCTCACCCAATGAGATCCTCCGCTATCGTGATCGCAAGCATTCGAAATTTCGTT
>PGYH01000059.1 GCA_002839575.1 Methanomicrobiales archaeon HGW-Methanomicrobiales-6 | reverse complement strand
CGCCGGTGAGGTGGGCCTCGAGCGGCCAGATCTTCTGCGAGAGCCAGTCCTGCAGCAGCATGTCGTCCCCGTAGCCCCGCAGGAGGGTCATCGCGGCGTGGGTGTGGGTGTTGACCATGCCGGGGACGGCAAGCCGGTCGGAGCCGTCGATGACGATATCGGCGTCGATCGTCTTCCTCGCGTCCTCTCCAATACTCGCGATCAGGCCGGTCTCGTCGATCGCGATATCCACAGTCGATCCGTCGATGGTGACGCCGGCGATCAGGACCGATCGTTGGGCGCTAAAGATCTCGTTCATGCAAGTCGCTCCACAATAGTTTCAAGGATCTTCTCGGTCCTCCGGCAGTTTGCCCGGGAGGTTTCGAGGATGTGCTCGTAGGTCAGGATCTCTTCCCCGAGGCCGTTCGCGTAGTTGTCCACGGTGCAGACGGCGGCAAACCGCATCCCGAGCTCGAGGGCGAGCGTCGCTTCGCTTGCAACCGTCATGCCGACGATGTCGGCGACCTTTGCAAGCGCTTTGACCTCGGCGACGGTCTCGATCCGCGGTCCCCGGGTCTGGGCGTAGACGCCGCCCGTCCGGGCCTCCGGCACCAGTTGGGCAAGGGTGCGGACGAGATCGGCGTCCAGTTCGGGCCGGACGTGGTCGATGGTGCACTCGTGGATGGACGGGATGTCGGTGACGCTTAAGTAGTCGGTCGGGATGACGATCGAGCCCGGCGGGATCTCGTGCTTCAGGGAGCCGGCGGAGCCGAACGCGACGATCTCGTCCACCCCGAGGATGGCGAGCGCGGCGAGGCACGCGGGGTAGTTGATCCGGTGCGGGGGGAGGTTGTGCTGGTGGCGCAGGAGGAGCGCGAACGCTCCGGTGTGCACCTCGGCCTTCCCGTAGGGGGTGGCGACGGTCTTCTTCTCGAGCGCCGGCAGGTCGGCGAAGAGGAGGCTCGTGCCCCCGATGATCCCGAGCATCAGGCCAGCCCCCGGCCGGCCGGCATTACGGCGTACGCTTCTCCGTGCAACATTCCTGTCTATCGGGTCGTCGTCTAACGGGAAAATTCCATCTATCCGGTGCGGAAGGATTTACGTCTCCGGCGACCACCAGAATATCATGGGCAGGTTTCTGGTGGTCGGCGAGAACGCCATCCGGGGCGGAAAGTGCACGGACATCTACTTCCGGCGGGTTGTGGAGGTCATGGAGCGGGGCGGCGTCAACCCCGAGGTCACGATGGAGGTGACGGCGTCGATGCTCCCGGACCCGTGGGGGGTCTTCTGCGGCCTTAACGACGTTGTCGAACTCCTCGGGGGTGTCCCGGTGGACGTGGATGCGATGCCGGAGGGCTCGATCTTTCACCCGAAGGAGCCGGTCCTCCGGGTCTCCGGGCGCTACCGGGATTTCGCGGTCTACGAGACGGCCATCCTCGGGTTCCTCTGCCACGCTTCAGGCGTGGCGTCGGCGGCCGCCCACATGAAACTGGCCGCGGGTGGCCGGCCGGTCTTCTCTTTCGGGTCGCGCCGGCAGCACCCGGCGATCGCGGCGATGATCGAGCGGGCGGCCTGGATCGGCGGGGTGGACGGGGCGAGCAACATCTGTGCGCCGGAGGGAATCCCGCTCGCGGGGACGATGCCGCACGCGTTCATCATGTGTTACCCGGGGCAGGAGGACGCCTGGTGCGCGTTTGCGCGCGATGCGGGCCCGGAGGTGCCCCGGGTCATGCTCGCGGACACCTTCTCGGACGAGAAGGTCGAGGCGGTCAGGGCGGCGGCGTGCGGGGCGGCGGCCGTCCGGCTGGATACGCCGCGGTCGCGCCGGGGGGACATGCGGGCGATCGCCGAGGAGGTGCGCTGGGAGCTCGATATCAATGGCTATCCGGACGTCCAGATCTTGCTCTCGGGCGGGCTCACCCGCGAGGAGGTCGCCGCCTACCGCGACATCGCCGACGCCTTCGGCATCGGGGGCGCGATTGCAAGCGCCCCGGTGGTCGACTTCTCGATGGACATCATCGAGGTCGACGGCCGGCCGTACGCGAAGCGCGGGAAGCGGAGCGGCGCAAAGCAGGTCTATGAAGGGGCCGGCGGCCGGCGGGTCACGCTGCCCCTCGCCGCCCCTGCGCCGGAGGGCGCGATACCGCTCCTTGCCCCCTGCATCAGGCGCGGTGCCGTCGTCGCCCGCCCGAACATGGAGGATGCGCGGGAACGGCTGCTCTCCCGCCTCCCGGCCCTTGCCGGCGAGGGATAGGGGGCCGGCCGGCCCCAATCCTTATTATGTGATCACGATCAACATTGTAGGGTAACAGGGGCCGATAGATCAGGGGGAGATCGCTACCTTGGCATGGTAGAGGCCGCGGGTTCAATTCCCGCTCGGTCCATGTTGTTCTTTTGGATGTTGTTTTCGCGGGTTGATTCTCGAGATTGCATCTTTTATTAGTGCATTGAGGAATTGGCTGATGCTGCCGGCGCGGTTTTTTGGGTGGTCGTGGACGTTGAGTGTGAGTGTTACGGTGATGTGGAGCCGTCTCACTGTACGATGCTCCCGGGACATTGTTGTGGATTATTTGATTCCGTTCGGTTGTGAGGATCCGCGCCGGGGCTCGAGTCGGTCATGGTCGGCCGAGGTCCCGAACAGGGAGAGAGGGTCAAGGCAGACGCCATGACCGGACGGGAGTGTGGTCTGCCGGTTGACGGTCTAAAACCGGAGTTCTCCCCACGAGTACCAGATCGTTTTAGGTATCATGATCTTTTCTGGCAACGCGCCCGCTAATATCAACATCTCCAGGTGAATCATCTGCTACAATTTTGGTTAGCATTGTCGAGATGTAGCTTTCCTGATCTTCCTCCTGGAACAGGATATGCGACGCCTGCATAGCGGCTTTATCAATTCTCCATTGTCTTTCCAGGATATGTGAGGCCGTATTTGAGATAATGAACGATTCGAGCGCCACCCCGGGATCGCCCAGGCGTCGCTCGATTTCTTTGATCGTTTCAAAAAATCTGATCTTCGGGTCGTCCTTGCTGAGATTGCGGACACCCTTGGGATCAACGAAAGCCACATGCTGCCTGCCCTTTGCTATCACCCACATGATGAAATCCGGGTGAAAGTTGCCTGCCTCAAAGAACCCCACACCACGACCTTTACTCAGGTTCCGGAGGAGGTACAGTTCTTTATGCTCAAAGAAACTACTTTCGGATTCGCAGAAGTTCTTCAAATCCTCTATAAACCGGCGCTCGCCAAGATTGAGCGGCACTGGACTGATTTCGATAATCTCCTTGAGAGGATTGTTCTTATCTAAGTAGAGTAGCGGCTGGTAGAGATGCTGCCCAAACCAAATGGCCTTCATGCCCCGGAACTCCCACGGCTGTAAGTTCCCTCCCTCAATGAGTGTCTTGAGTCCCCGGACCTTTTCAACGATCTCTTCCTGTGAGGTCTCAATGAGGATGCGATAGTGGGCATCCTCTGAACCTTCATGCAGGACCAGACTGGGATCATCTGCTGCAAGATCCTGGTATTCCAGATGCGACAATTCCCATTCATGCCTGCGGAATAGGTAATACCGCTTAGTGTACTTCTTGAGGAGTGCCAATGCGATCTCCTGCCATTGTTTGACTTTCTTAAAGGAATCAAACGATAACTCTTCCTCCGGGATCAGCAGTCGATACCAGCTCTGATCTGCCATCAATTCCTTGATTGCTTTCCTCGAAAGACTCAGGTTGTGCCAGCCGCGTTCATTTTTGAATCGATTTAGGTCGAAGAACAATTTGTCGAAGTCGAGGAAGGCAACATGTTTTGCTGATAAGTGTCCCACATCCACACTTCCCTCGTCATCACCTCCAATCGCACCGCTTGACCGTATCGCCTGAACTTTGGGGTACCAATTAAGGATAATCTGATTTTTCTGGATATACCTCGTAGCGGGGTCCTGGGGCTGACCTGGCGGAGCAAGCGTTGGAATCGGGCCGAATCTACGAAAAGCGTCACCGAACTCTGTACTCACGCCGCCGATTGTCTTCTTGATCCGAATGGTTTTGAGCTTCTGTGTTCCAAGGTTTTTGATCACAGGAAGCTGAAACTCAATGCGCTCGCCATTAGGGGGGAGGCCTTCTTCTTCCAGGAATTTGCGGAACTGCTCCATGTATTCGGCCTGTATGCCGAAGATGTTCAATGTCTCCAGTATGCCGAGATCTTTTGGCCGCATCATGCCATCTGGAAGCAGAATTCTTTGGCTGCGCTTGAGACTCATTCCGAAACCCTTCAACCTCACCCCACGACCAAAGAGCTGGATGATCTGAGCGCCCTCCTTTGCACCCACATGCATCAACCCCATGGTGCTCACTCGCCAGCTGTTCCATCCTTCGGTGAACTTTCTGGAACCTATCAGCAGGTTTATTGTCGAGTGTGGTTCGTTGATCTCGTGGAAGAGCGAACCTGAGAACTCGCGTTCTCCAGTTCTCAGACCATGCTTGCTGCACAGCTTGACCAACTTGGCGTCATCACCTACGTTGACCACACCAAAGGGATCGTTTTCACCCACACGAAGTGCAACCTCGCCGGTCACGCCCTTCAAATTTTCAATGTATAGTGCGCCACCGCCCGTTGCGTTGAACAGTACCGCTAATGTCTCATTGTATACCTGTTCAGGGGAAAGTCCCGCCATATTGAGGTAAACAAACCTTCCAGCGAAGAGGTTCTTCCCATCTCTGGTGATTAATCCCTGATTCAGAATGTGATTGATTTGCCGAATGCTCTCAGTGCGATCTGACACGTACTCCGAGAGGAAAGTAAGAATTTCAATAGTATCTGTAGCATCGCGAACTGCAAGTGCCTTGGTGACACTACTGCCTACAAAGATCCACAATGGCTTTTCGATGTTAAACGGCCTGAATATCAGTTCATGCTCTCTATACACTTTTTGTTGCTGGAAAAAAGCCAGCAGGCATCCAACGAGGTACATTTTCTGGCGGGTCCGTTGTGCCTCGCCTTCATTGGGACGGTCAATATTGAGGATCTGGTAGTCCTTTCCAAACCCATCTCTGTAGAAGTAGGGATATGAGTAGTTAAACAGGATGCTCCTGGCGTAGAGGTTGGTCAGACCGGTATCACCTTTCACCGCCTGCCCGAATGTGGCCGAGTACTCAAAGGAGAACCCTTTCTCACACAAGGCATTCCTAAAACGCAACCAGGTGCCGGTTTCACCACTTGATGCGCCACGATGCCCCTCATCAATCAGCACCAGGTTGTTACCTTCAAAGGCTTCCACCGCAACAGTTTTGTCGCCCATTTCATCCTTCAGCTTGTGGATATCAAGGATCTTGACGGCCTGGCCTGTGAATAAACTACGCCTGTTTTTATCAAACAACTCTGCATCGATGCCCGCTACCTGAAACTCGTTTAAATGCTGGAGGGAAAGACCTTCATTGGGTGTAAGGAGAAGAATGCGGTTTAGATCCCGCGTTCGGCCATGCTTTTGCAGATAGAACTGGTACTGAAGGATGTTGATATGCATCAGAAGCGTCTTGCCGCTGCCGGTGGCGCTCCAGTAGGCTACCTTGTTGAGCTGCGACCATGCTTCTGCTGTGATGTTGAAAGGCTCTATCTGATCGCCTCGGGCTTTGCCCTCGTTATAACTGTTGATCGTTTCGTTGACTGACGTGAGAAGAGCCTGCGGGTCTTGGAAGTAGCGGTCGAGGTAAATCTCCGTAAAGAGGAGCGTCAGGTACTGGAAGTATTTCCATACAATTGGCTCTTCTCCACGGGTGATCCGCCGCTCGTTCAGTCGCAGCGTGTGTGTGACGATGTTCTGGTCGTACTCAAGCAGTAATTCTGCCGGAAGTTCTGGAAGGCCAGGAAAGTGCTCAACAAGGACGTTGTGAAAGCGGTGAATATTGTTCTCATCCAATCCTTCGAGGCGTTCGTCACGCAAGTGTTCGGCCAGTTGCTCAAACTTCTCGACTCTGAACAGCCCAAGAACCCACTGGTTGAGCACCAGCTTCTTATCGAAGGAAAGCGAGGGGTGGCGCATTGTGGTTGAGGCCCCCCCTCTAGTACGAGAGTGCCCTTTCGCCATCACAACTCCCTCGTGTCAAACATGGATCGATGGAAGTCTTCTTCGATAAGGCGCACCTTCCAGAGGTCTTCCTGCGTCTTCAGGTTCTCTAGGTTGTTGTCGCCGTTGACGTAGATGAGGTCAAATGTAGATTCCCTTGAAGGCCGAACATGCGTGCTGAACCATTCGTTCAGAATCAGATTGTCCTGCTCGATGCCTTCGGTCGTCTCGCCACCAGGACGTTTCCGCCAGATAACAAGCGCCGTTCTGCCGTCAGGCATGACGCCGGTGACAGTGCGGAACCACCAAGGGCCTGCTTCATCCTGTTTGAGGGCGTCTTTGAGCCGCAGGCGATTCTCACTATCACGCTCGAACTCGGCGCTGAATGTCTGTGGTGCTGCGATATGCTGCTCAGTCAGGCCGATCAGATAGTTGAAGGTCTCCAGTAGGTCGATGTTCATCTCGCGGCTCTCGTCGCTGCCTGGGCGCTTCACCCTGAGTTTGTAGGCCATGGGGTCGATGAAAGCATGAGTGTTGAGCAGAGATTGACTGTCACGAGTCTCTACATCGAGCATGTAGCGGAGGAAATACTCCTCCTTAAACCCATCAGCTCCTTGGGCTTCGGTGAAGTCCAGCAAGGTTTGCTGCTCGGTATGACGGATCTCTAGATTATTGAGAGTGTCCTCGTAGGATTCGAGATGAATAATTTTAATACAGTGGCTTATGCCATCTCGTGATACTGGTTTCCCCTCTCGCCAGTCTCTTGAATACACCGCTTTCAGTACACGGGGTTTCATCACAGTGTCAAAGTATTCCGTGACTTCAATGAGGACATACTTCCTATCCCCGTGGTCATCACGATTCAATTTGATTACAGCATGCGCGGTGCTCCCTGTTCCACCAAAGCAATCGAGGATGATACTGTCTTCCTTTGCGGCATGGACGACGAACCGAGATACGAAATCAGCGTGCTTAGGTGAAAGAAAAACGCCAGATCTCCCAAACATTGCCGATGTTTGCTTTTCACCATCAGAGTAGTCCGTGAAGACGCTTTTCCCGACATTGGTTTCAACTTCGTGTAGTATGCGCTTAATCTGTGGGATCTTACTCTCATCTTCACCCCATACTATCCGATTATCACGATCCAGCGAGACAAAACTGCGCTTACCAGGTGAATCTTCGTCATCATCGTAGGCATACTTCCAACCACTTTTTGGGTGAGGGCAAGGTTTACCAGTCACTGGATGTAGCGGTTTGTAAAATCGCCAGTTGCGATGATTCGGATCGCGTGTAGACGCTGCTTGTTTTGTCGCTGGCATCGCTACATTATCCTCTCTCCACACCCAGATGTGTGCTTCTCTATCTTGAGCCTCGGCCTCTGGAACGAAAACACCGTTTTCGTCGCGGTATTCTGCCCGATTGTAATTGTATAATCCTTTCCACGGGTCATTGCCCTTTTCATCATCCCATTCCAGGCCTTTCGCTTCGATCTCTTCCCGAAACTCGATCTTATGGATTTCGTATAAAGATCGCAACTCTGCCTCTATGGTTGATACCGGAGGGTATGACGGATTTAAGCGTGAAACCAGAGCCATTACTTCTTCAAAGCCTGGTTTAGGCTCGCGGAACATGTCCCGGTCCTGCTCTGCGATGCGCCTGTCTTTGGCGTAAACCAGTACATATTCATGGTTGGTCGAGTAGTTGGGGGCCTGACTGTTATTCGTATTCATCGCCCAGATGAGTTCTTCGACTCGGTTATTTTGGCCGAAGATCTCATCCATCGTATGCTCAAGAACTGTACGCTCGGTCTTGTCAATACTGACGAATATTGCACCATCGAGGGTTAAGGTTGGGTGAAGCGCAGCCAACCTATCATACATCATGGCAATCCATGACGAATGGCGGTAATTATTTTTATAGGGAATTTTACTGCTGTCTGTGTTGTACGGCGGATCAATGTAGATGCACTTAACTTTCCCATGATAACGTTTTTCCAATAGTTTGAGAGCCTGGAAATTATCACCGTGAATTAGCATTCCGTTGATCTTATCTTCGAGTGTATCGATTTTAGAGGCGAGGCGTGCCGTAAAACCTGATCCAAAGAAACTCGTATCAAGTACAAGTTTGTCGTTGGCCTTTAGAAACTCCGGTGTTAAAGGCTCACTATAATTTTCTACTTCATCAATTGCAAAAAGCCGCACCCACTCTTTACGCTGCTCATCCTTGGCGACAATCTCAGGATAGAACTCTTCCGGGATTTGATCGATGGTGATGCAATAGTTTGTTTCGATAACGAACTTTTTCTTGAGCCAGAGTATCTTCTGGAAGTCCTCAAGTTGAGCAAGGAAATTGATGATCTTGCCTGCAATGCTACGGATGACTTTTATCTTTGAGAGGTATTGTTCAACCCTCAGCGCAGTCTCGTTCTCCACATCATCCAAGTGCATCACTTCGTTTTTAATGTAAAAATCAAGTTCCCTCCGCAGGAACTTACCCAAGTCCTTATGGATAAAATAGTCGAAGGTATTGCGAGCGGAGTATCGATAGAGGTGGGCCTCAAGGCAGCAATAATCGGCCGTTTCACCATTGCTTTTCAGATGAGGTTTCCCCAGCTCACGTAGCCATGGGGCAAGTGCAGGATCAGCCACCGATAGCACATCCCTCACTGCCATAGCGATCAGGCCTTTCTGCGTTGGCGGCTTCTTCTTATTTTTTCGGTCGTCCTCCGGCCAGTCGGATTTCTCTGTCGGGCGGTATTCAAATTGAATTACTAGGTCGTCGTTCTCCACAGCAATGAAATCCTGACCAGACTCCCCTCCGGGAGATAGGATAAAGACACGATCCTTACCTTCTGCAGGTTTGACATTTCCATGTTCACCCTCCGTAGCATCTGCAAGGCGGAAATGTACGCGCATTGGCTCCCCGCCACTATCCTGCCGTAAGCGGAATGAATAGTCGCGGAGGTACTCACTGGTTTTGATATAATATTGATCATTGTTTGCCCAATGGAGCTTGACCTCCTCGCCTTCGTAGGGAATCGCGTAGACCCCGGGTTTATAGACCCGCTTGGCAAGAAAATCCCCCTCAGAATAATAGCGGCGGAAGAAACTATACAGGTGGTCGTAGACCTCGCTCTCCAGCGCGTCAATGTCAACCGCAACATTGTCGAGTTTAGTACGCAGTCCGGTGATCTTGGGTATCGTCTCCGGATCAGCACCAAGCTCCTGTGCCTTTTTAATTGCGCTTGCGAGCTCGGCCTGGAGCGAGGCTTTGTCAGCGGGCTGGTACTGCTCGAAGGCTTCGCGTACCTGAGGTAACAGGTCCTTGTCGAGAAACTGGGTTACCTCCCTGCTTCTGGCATGCATGATGCGATAGAGCCCGAAGTCGAGATCAGGCTGGTCGAGTTGAAACAACTCCTTTAGCAATCCAACCAGTTTTTTATATTTTTCGCTCATGATCAATCCTGTTCCGTGTCTACTCTGTCTAAATGTGCGCTACACCCGTTGGTTCAGAGGATTACGAGTCGATCAGTTGGTCTATACTGATATCACTCTCAATCGGCCTAAAACTATACTTTACGATTTAACATTCCAATAGATTTGACTCCCCTCGTGCATCCTGGGGACGTACCGATTTTGGTGTAACATCTCCGTTCGTCGCCGTCTCTCAACAGATGTCAACATACCACCGATAACGCACCTTCGTTCATCTCACCCCCTCCCCCGTATTCCACTCCCGCGCCAGCATCGCGTGACACCCCCGCACCTTCGGTGCTCCTGTTCCAGTTCTTCGCACCTTCGGTGCTCACGCTCCTGCCCTTCGGCCAGTCGCACCGCGAACCGTCGCACCTCGCACCTTCAGTGCTCGAACTCCTTCCCCTCCGGGGAAGTCGTTCCTCGCAGACCGTCGCCTGCGCCTCCCGCGAGCGGTAAACCGCCTTCCCAGCCCCGCAGATGTCGCACCGGCCGATCTCCACCTTCACCCGTTCAAACGTCCGGCGGACCGGAAAATCAGAGATTCTCCTCGCTGCGTTCCAGGACCCCCGGGAGGGGCTGCGCCTTCGTAAGACAGTCGTAGCAGAGATACTGCCCCCCGCAACACCCGCGACGTCGGCCAGCGGCCGGAGGCGCGGCCCTGGGCTCGTCCTTTGCGGCCGGGAGGGGGTGTGGAGTGAACGATGGTTCGGAGTGCGATTGCCGGGACGGCAGGAGCATGAGCACCAGAGGTGCGAGAACCGGAGTTTGAGCACCGCCAGGTGCGAGCGGCGGGGTTGAACGTTGGCAGCACGTTGGCAGCAACTGCTGCCAATGAGTGGAGCCATATTTTGACCCAGATCTACGTTTGCGCCCATATATGGAGAATTTTCCCGTTCATTGGCAGCAGTGCGGAAAACAGAGGCACCCCGGGTATCACCGGTAGTTCCATTGTCCATGCTCTCTGTTCTCTCATTCTGCTGTACATGTACGTACAGATATCGATCATATCAGGATCCTGGCCTTAGTTTCAGGAATCCTCCCCGTCCCGGCTGATCTCTTGTTGGCAACAACTGCTGCCATTCTGCTGCAATCCGCTGCCATTGCTGCCAATGTCAAGATCATCATCCAGCCGGACCAGAGGTTTCCCCGTTCCAGGCACGATAGACCCCGGCATACTCCCCGGACCTCGCCGTTGGTGCGTGGCCACCGGAGCGACCCGCGAGGAAGTGGAAGAGCGGATGCACGAGGCGATTGAGTTCCACATCGAAGGACTCCGGGAGGATGGGCTCCCGATTCCCCCGTCACGGTCTTCAGCAATTTATGTAGCGGTCGGTAGAGGGTGAGCCCCTTCGATCATCAGACTCTTTTTCTTCCAGAATCCGGATGACGTTCTGGGCCGTGAGTGCCGGAAGTTCAGATCAACCGTGCCCGTATCCACGCCTGGCCTGTAATAGAGCGGTTCTGATCATCGATACCCAACCGCTTCCTCAACATGGCAATCTATACCTTAAAGTACCTGCAACACCAAGGTTTCAGGGTTGAAGAACAGTAGACTCAGCAGAGGGAGGGGAGGAGAAGGTGCATCCCAACACCAGAGAATCTGATGCCAGAAAAGAGACCGTGAAGGCATCCCGGCGCTATTCGTCCGATGATTCAACCCATACGCCCCCGATATCCGGTACGTTCGAGCCGGCAGGCACGATCGAGTATGGCGGAATCCCTCCGTCTGACAATATCCCGGTAGCAGAGGGGCAGAAAAGCCTCACCACGGTTGAGCGCGAAGCCCTCGAGCTCGCAATACAGAAGCACAGCCGGGCGCTCGATCTCCTGGCCCGGCACTAATCATCTTTTTTCCGGCAGTTTCCCCGGATCCAGCACTCTACGTCCTCGAGACCGTGCCGATAGGTCGCAACCTCGCGGACATAGAGATCGATCACCTCTTCATCAGCAGTGATAGGGGAACCCGCTTCAAGCATCAGGATCATTTCTGCAGCAATGAGAGCCGTTCGCTTATTTCCCTGATAAAAGGGATGCCGGGCAGCAATGCTGTAGAGCATCCAGGCCGCTTTCCTGTATGCGTCATCAATGTGATTTGCTCTATCAACGAGAAAGTCAAGTGTCCCATGGTCACGGACGAGCCCTTCAGTCCTTTTGTCTTCCTCATGATCGCTCGCCTCGATGATTCGGATCTGGACTTCAATAATTTTCTCAACCGTGAAGTCTACCATGGGGTGTTCTTTTTTATGGTTACGCCCCGGGCCTCTTGTACCTGTTGATCTTGCGTTGATCGAGAAGATCATGACGATCGAGAAGGCCCATAACGAGTACTCCCGCAGGTGAGGAGGGCGGGTCTCGCCTGCTACAGGCATGAGGGCCGGGCTTTGACGGTGAGACGTACTTCCTTTCCCGGCAGGAACCTCTTCACCCGACCCGGGATCCCCTGCAGGTCATGCCGGCTCAGTGCCTGTTCACAACGGTATATTCCCGAATGATATATCCTATCCGTGCGGGCGCCACCTTGCCCGTCTTACTCACAGACGAACGGGTTTACGATTTCAAGTGCGCAGATCCCGGAAAAATCGCTCTCGTTCCGGGTGACGAGCGCGCACTCATGCGTGAGGGCAGTGGCGGCAATGACCGCATCGGGGAGTTTCATCCCGCACGTTCGGCGCAGGTGAACGGCACGGTCGGCAATCCTATCGGTCAGAGGATATACTTCCGCCGAGCGGATGAAGTCCCGGGCCAGCGCGTATCCCTCTGGGGTATGCTTCTTCCAGCCGAGAAACTCGATCTTCGTGATGATCGAGATCCGGAACGAAGAGGTGAGCATATCTTCTATCTCGCTCACTCTCCGGCGGAATGGCGTCTGCGAGGTACTAGATGAGGATGTTCGTATCGAGCAGGTACCGTTTCATGTCCGGTTCCACTCGTTCCGCAAGTTTCGGGCCTCGGTTTCCAGGTCGAGATCCCGGTCCCGGTATATGCCCCGGTATCTCGCGGGCTCGGCAACCCCGATCGGTTCATCTGCAGGCTTTTCGGCGGTCAGGCTCTCCCAGAGATCGATGGGCACGATAACGTCGGTCTTCCTCCCGTCTGCATCGCAAATGTACTGTACTCCCATGCCGCACACTCCAGATATGCGTATGTGGGAGTTCCAGGCAGATTATAGTTGCCCTGCCCCGGCGCCCCTCATCGAGAGGGGCCACGCTCCTGCTCCCTTCGTGACTGGCGGTTTGGGGCCGGAGAGATCGTTATCCTCGCGGAGGTGCGTCGATCAGGCAGGACGACGCTCTCTTTTCCGGATCGTCGACGACCCTATCCGCAGCCGCCCGACCCCGCGTTCGAATCGGCCGGAGCGGAATAAAGGTCAATACGGTTGAAGGCAGAAACGTTGACGCGAGCATCTCCATCGCCGGAACGGTTCGTTCCCCCGGGCAGTATGGAGATGTTCTCTCGCTTCAGCAGGAACGGTACGAGCCATGGAGATGCATAAGGAGATTCTTGCCACATTCCCCGGTCTCTCGGTTGCAGAAGGCGATGTCGGGCCGCTGTCGGTTCAGGAGACGAGTCCGGCCCTGGATGCCCTGAAAGACGGGATCGTCCGCTCGGTAAGAGAACGGTATACGCTGGAGAGGATCAAGGATGAACCCCTGTTCAGGGCATACAGGGACTTCTTCTGGAGGGTGGGCGTCGATCCGACCAAAACACGGCCTGCCTCGGAGGCTCTTGTCCGAAGGATCCTGGCCGGGAAGATGCTCCC
>PGYH01000058.1 GCA_002839575.1 Methanomicrobiales archaeon HGW-Methanomicrobiales-6 | reverse complement strand
TCTCCGTCATGCGGTCGACGTCGTCGACCGTCGCGGTGACGGTGTGCGTGCCTGCGGCCGCGGTCCAGGTTGCACCGTCAACGCCGCCGTTTGCGGTCACCGTAACCCATTCACCCGGGGCGATGGACGCCACGTGGCTGTCCGACCAGACCGCGGAACCGAGGTTCCCGTCCGCCGTGAAGGCCACGCCGTGAATCACGCCTGCGGGTGTTGCACCGGTGCCCTGATTCCGGATCGTTGCCTTCATCGTGATTGCATCACCCGGTGCCGGACTTGCCGGTTCCCAGGAGATGTCGGTCACGACGAGATCGGGCGTTCCCGGTGTGGGCGTCGCGGTAGGCGTCGGTGTCGGTGTCGGTGTCGGCGTCGGGGTAGGATTGGACACCCCGATCTCGATGGGGCTCTGCAGGGCATAGGTTCCTGCCAGAAGGACTACGGTACCGTCGCCGACGGCCTGTACTGCGGTCTGGACGACCTTGCTGTCATCCATTCCCGCTGTTCCGCTGCTGATCACCTGGCCGTTGCTGTCTTCTGCGATGATTGTCGTGCCGTCGGTGTACACAACGATGTCGTAGGTACCTTCCGAGAGCACTTCACTTTGCGCGGCCTGTGCCGGTGCAGCGAGTGCGAGCGCCATGCACAGGGCTATCGCAAGAAATAGGGGTTTCTTCATGCGTAATCTCCTAGATCCGCCCCGGGAGGACCCCTTCTGGCCTCCCGGCAGGCAGGTGAGGGTGGATCCCTCAAAATTAATTTATTACTCTCGTATATATACTAATTGGTTCTTAAAACCCTCAGAATACTGTTTAATGATGCCATTGTTGATTATAATTTCACGGATTCCAATTAACTCTGACTAAAAATGAGGTTGCTGTAATAGATATAGTTATATATTGAATAGTTATTTTAATGGCAGATCCCCTCCCTGCGGGTTGATGGCGCGATGCGCTCTCCCGCGAGAATGCGATCGCGTATGTTGGAGTTAAACGGGTCCTTTGCGCGATCCGTGGTCTCCAGGTCTGCTGCGATCTCCGGTCGTAACCAGTGAGCAAACGCTCAATCTGGCGCTTTCAAGATCGCCGGCGTCGGGGACGGCGTGATCCGGCGCGCAGGGGGAAGGTGTCGCACCGGACCCGCGGTTACGCTCCCGATGAGACGAAAAATAGCCCTGATGCCGGGATATGGGCCTTTTTCCGGAGCGCAGACGTCTGTGTACGTCCGGGTTTCCGTAACAATGCTATGCAGCGCCCCGGTCACCCGGGATCACGTTCGTCGCGCGGTTCAACTCCCGGCACCCCTGTCAAAACACCCCTTATCCGCGTTCACCGGCCCCGCAGCGCAAGATATACTCCAGAGGGGATCTGCGCGAGAAGCAGCGTCCACCATTTAGATCTCCATAGACGCCGTGTCTTACAACGTCTCAAATTCCTCCTCGCGAGATCGGGCCTGCCGGCTTCCAGATTCCTGCATGCAACCTGGATCTGCCTGGACGCGACGAACTCGTGAACGCTCTCGGTCAACTCCGGCGGCACCTCCCCCGCCTGCAGTGCATTCCGTGCGGAGGCTACGAAGGCATGCTCCCGGATCGGCTCTTTCCTGTTGCAGGCTCTGTTCGATGCCTCCGTATGGTAGATCCCCATGCCGGCCCAGGTGAACGCGATAGGATATTTCAGGGCAATCCGTCCCCACAGGTCCACGTCTTCTCCGTACCATGCGCCGGTGTCGAACCCGCCCAGTTCGTTCAGGATGCACCTCGGGACGGCAACGATTGATGTCAAAAGTGGCGGGCTGCCAAGGATAGCGTCGCTAAAGTAGTTGGGGAGCAGCCCCTCCCACGGCTCCGGGGGTATGGCGGGACTGTATGACGGCGCCCGGTTCGTCGACTCATTCTCTTTCAAGAGGTATGCCGTCCCGTACACCCCCGCCTGCGGGTACTTCTCCCGCAGTCGTAACAGGGCTTCAAGATGCCGCGGCGTCCATTCGTCGTCCGCGTCCAGAAATGCAACCAGTTCACCCCGGGCCTCCGCAATTCCCTGATTTCGCGCCGCCGACACTCCCCGGCTCACCTCTCGGAGCAGCCGGATCCGGGGGTCGTCGAGTCCCCTGACAACTTCCGTCCCGTTGTCGGTGGAGCCGTCCACCACAATCACCTCGAAATCCTGGAAGGTCTGGGCGAAGACCGAGTCTAAAGCACGGGCGATGTAGGGGCCTTTGTTGTAGAGGGGGATGACAACCGAAACACCCGGCAGCGCCATCTCCCCCTCTCGATCCCCCTCGGTCGAGTACTCGCGGACAAACTCCGAACCGGTGCGGTTGCTCCGGGAATCTGCAGGTACCGACCGCCCTACGGCATCTCTGGCGCGTGCAGGCATTTATACCGGAAACAGTATATGACTATTAAAATATTCCGGGTTCTTGCTGAATCGGGGGCACTGAAGTCTGAACATGGCCCGTTTCTGCAGCCCGGACCGAGAACGCCGGAGGCTCGCCCTGCTCCCCATCAGACGCGGCCTTGCCCCCGCCCGTCACCCCGTCCGCACGACCGCCCCACAGTTCCTCGCCCGCGTCAGGAGCACTGAGCCTTTTCGGTCACCGAGCACCTCCTTCGCCGCCCGGGCAACGTCCGCCATCCCGGAATCCCCGACGGCGTAGACCGTCGGCCCGAACGAACTCAGGCCCGCTCCGGCGGCCCCGGCCTGCACCGCCGCCTCGAGGAGCGAGGAGACGACCGGGTGCTGCATCGCCACCTCGACCTTTTTGAACCCGAGAGCCTGTGTCCGGTTGATCGCCGAGCCGAAGAGGTCGAGATCGTGCTCGATGAGGCCCGGGATCATCCGCATGAGCACCTCATGACAGACCTCCTGCACCTCGCGGAGCGGCACCGGGCAATGCGTGCGGAAGATGTCGACCTCTCTCCCCCCGTGCGCCCCTGCACTGACCTCCGGCGTCATGAGCAGGATACGCCAGTCATCCGGGAACCGGTGCCTGGCGAGGACCGGCGGTGGCGCGACGCCCCGTGACGCCGCCGACGGGCGGAAATCCTGTTTACCGCCCGGAGACCCATACCGGTGCCCGCCGTCCAGGATAAACCCGCCCTGCTCGAACGCCGCCGTGCCGATGCCGGACGTCCCCCCGCGCCCAACGGCCTTCGCGAGATCACATACGGAGACGTCCCGCTCGTAGAGCCGGCAGAGGGCGGCGGCCGTAGCGAGAGCAACCTGCGTCCCGCTCCCGAGCCCGGCGTGCTGCCGTGCGGTCGTATGCAGGGCGATCTCTGCACCCCCGGGGAGTCCGAGCCCCTCCGCCACCTCCCGGGCAGCACCGGCAACCCTGCGGCGTGTTTCCTCGTCACCGCCGCGCACCTTGATCTCTGCGGCTTTCCGCGCATCCAGGACACACCCTGACTCGTCGAGGGTGACCCCGACCCCGCCGTCCACCCTGCCCGACGTGCCGTTCATGTCGAGGAGGGTGATATGAATCCGTGACGGAGCATCGACCAGCACCCTGAGTTCATCGGTGAACGCCGTGCAGGGGAAGACCTCCTCGATGGCGATCAGCGGCTCTTTATGGTGGATGATCCGGTATTTCCGCGAGAGCATCGGTTCGCACTGGTGGACGTTGAACGTCCGGGCCAGGTCCGCGCCGGCACGGATGACGCGGGCATCGGTGATCTCCCGGCGTGACTCTATCCGGTGGCGGCGGAGGATCCTTCCGATGGGGATATCGGCCCGCATGAGGTCCTGCCTGAACTCCGGTGCAAGCCGCTGGAGCGGGGTGCAGGAGACCGCATAGATGAGCACCTCTCCCGTTACGCCGTCTTTTAGCTCCACGACGCGGTAGTTGACCTCGTCGCCCTGCTCGATATCGAGTGCCGCCGCCGCCTCGGTATCGGCGCCGACGACGTCCTGCACCAGGGTGGTAATGGTGACGGGATGGCCCGTCGCCATCTCGAGCAGGCCGGTCACCGACCCATCGGTCCCGATGAGAACCTTCTGCATCGGGGAGAGCCTTCCCACGCCCTGCTCGATCTCCCGTATCTTCTCGACGATCCTGTCTGCCGTCAGGGGTTCCATAGCCTTGGGTAGCGTTGTGTATGGAGACTACAAAAAGATGATGTCGGAAGATCCGGCCCTTTCAGAGGGCCTCATGGCGAAAAGAGCAGGGAGAGGAGTTCCGGGGCCTGCAGAAGGCCGAACGAACCCTCTGCCGCTTCCCGCTCGGAGAACGCGGAGACATCGTCTCTCCCCTTCCCGAGCACCGCGAACGGCACCGGGTCCGCGGTATGGGTCTTACACCGTATCGGCGTCGGGTGGTCGGGGAGGACCGCGACGGTCGTGTCCGGGCGGTCGAGGATGACCCCGATCGCCTCGTCGAGCCGCTCGATCGCCCGCACCTTCTCCTCAACGCTCCCCATGTGCCCGGCCTCGTCGGGGGCCTCAACGTGCATGTAGACGAAGTCGAGGCGGTCGAGGGCGTCGACCGCGTACCGGGCCTTCGCCTCGTAGTCGGTGTCGGTGAACCCGGTGGCGCCCGGGACGTGGATCACCTCCATCCCGGCAAGGCGGGCGATGCCGCTTAAGAGGTCGACCGCGGAGATCACCCCGCCAGCAAGGCCGTACTTCTCGCGGAAGGGCGCAAGGGACGGCTTCTTCCCGCCGCTCCACGGCCAGATCTCGGTTGCCGGAGTCTTTCCCTCCTGCACGCGGTGCCGGTTTACCGGATGACCGGCAAAGACCTCCCGGGACCGCTCCATGCAGTCGAGGAGGATTTTGGAGTCGTCTCCGCGTGGGAGAAATTCCGCGATTGGTTGATCGACGATGTCGTGGGGCGGGGTGGTGACGGCGCCGCGCGCTCCGGAAACGACCATCAGGTTCCGGTAGCTGATCCCCGGGTAGACCCGGACGTCGCTGAGCGCGGCATCAAGGTCGCGGAGGAGTTCGGCACCCTCGGCGCTCGTGATGTGCCCGGCGTTGAAGTCCTCCATCACGCCGCTGTGGATCGCGACCAGGTTGCACCGGTAGGCCATCTCGGCGTCCCCGAGATCGATACCCATGCTGGCCGCCTCAAGCGGTCCCCTCCCGGTGTAGGAGGTGCGCGGATCGTAGCCCAGGATGGAGAGGTTCGCGACGTCGCTCCCCGGCTCGAACCCTTCAGGTACCGTCCTGAGCATACCGCACCGCCCTTCCCGGGCGATCCTGTCCATATTCGGTATCTCTGCGTATTCGAGGGGGGTCCGGCCCCCCAGCTCAGCAAGCGGCTCATCCGCCATGCCGTCTCCGAGAATAATGATGTATTTCATGTAAGCCCTTTATGCAATCCTTGTAATGTCTGGAATTCCGGCCTGGATAGGACTTTGTCCCTTTCTATCCGAGCATGACGCGGACCGCCGTGCGCACACTCTCTTCTGAGGTTGTCCCGCACCGCCACCCGAGGCCCTTGAGTTTCTCGACCGAGAGTTGCATCTTCGGCACGTCGCCGACCCAGCCGCGCGCTCCGCCGGTGAACCGGTAACGGACGCCGGAGAGACCCATCTCCTCCGTGACGATATCGGCGATCCGGACAACATCGATCCAGTCCTCGGAGCCGATATTGAAGGTGTTCACCGGGTCGTGGGAGTGCTCGATCCCGAACTGCACGGCGCGGACGCACTCCCCGACCTCCAGATAGGACTTTGTCTGCCTGCCGTCGCCGAGGATCTCGAGTTCCTGCGGGTTTTCCCGGAGTTTCCGGATGAAGTCGGAGATGACGCCGTGCCCGCTCCGCTCGCCGATGATGTTTGCAAACCGGTAAACCCAGGACGTCATCTCAAACGAGTGGCAGTAGGACGATATGAGCGCCTCGCAGGCAAGTTTCGTCGCGCCGTAGACCGATATCGGTTCGAGCGGGGTGTAGGTCTCCGGCGTCGGGATGACGATGGCATCGCCGTAGACGGTCGAGGTCGAGGTGAAGACCAGTTCCGGCACGCCGTGCGCCCGCATCGCCTCGAGCACCCGGTGCGTCGCGACGATATTGTTCCTGATCTGGGAGTCCGGTGTCACGGCGCTCTGCCGGACGTCGGGGTCTGCGGCGAGATGGTAAACCCGGTCTGCGCCTGAGAATCGTTCCTGCCACCCGTCGTCGAGCAGGTTCTGCCTGACGAAGGCGACCCGCCCGCCCGCCGCATGGTGTGCGAGGTTCCTCTCGGTGCCCGCACTGCAGTCATCGATGACCAGCACATCGTCTCCCGCCGCGACCAGCGCGTCGACGACGTGCGAACCGATGAAACCGGCACCGCCCGTTACGATACAGAACATCATAGAGTAATCTTCCTCTCACGCTATAGGGTTTACTTATGTGTGGAGCGGGGAAAAGCACCCGTCATCCGGCACATGCGGGGGAGTACGACACGGGGAAAGGTTAATGCCCGTACGCGGTTCACTCCACGATCCGATACCCTCGTTCGGGGCATATTTTTCATGATTGCCTCCGAACATATGATGAATCACAAGGAGTTGTCCGATTGAGAGAGGCATGCACCTGTTGCAGGTTCGACCTGCTTTTAGCCGCCGTCAGCCTGCTGAGCCGAGTTTCTGCGTTCGCCGATAGCCCGAGCGGAGCCGGACGATGACCCTGCGCCCGGACAGTATACGGGAACACGCCGGGATTTATCTCCGGGGTCTCGCGATGGGAGCCTGCGATATCGTTCCCGGCGTCTCGGGAGGGACTATCGCCCTCATCACCGGCATCTACGAGCGGCTGGTTGGGGCTATCGGCAGCATCGACCCGGCTCTGGCAAAGCACCTTCTTCAGGGCGACTTCCGGTCTTTCCGGGCGGACCTTGAGCAGATCGATATCCCGTTCCTCGTCGTTCTCCTTGCCGGGATCGGCACCGCCTTCCTTCTGATGTCCCGGGTGATCCTCTCCCTGCTCACCTACCATGCGGTGGAGACCTACTCCTTCTTCCTCGGCCTCATCATCGCCTCTGCGGTAGCCATATTCCTCGAGATCCGCTCCCCGAACGCGGGCACCCTCGCTTTCCTCGCCGTCGGAACCGGCGCCGGCTACCTCCTCGGAGGCCTCGGGCACCTTGATGTCGGCCACTCCCTTCCGGTCCTTTTCCTCACCGGGATGGCGGCGCTCTGCGCCATGATCCTGCCCGGAGTCTCGGGCGCCTACATAACCCTCGTTCTCAACCAGTACGAGTTCATGCTTGAAGCGCTCCGGTCCTTCTCCCTTCCCGAGATCTTCGCTTACATCGCCGGCGGTGTTGCAGGGCTCCTCCTCTTCACGAAAGCCCTCAAGTACCTTCTCGCGACCTACCACGGGGCGATGCTTGCCCTGCTCACCGGGCTGATGCTCGGTTCGGCGAGGATGCTCTGGGAGAAAGGGGCTGCGGCCGGGGATATGGTGGCCGGCGGCTGGATCTTCTTCCTTGCGGGCATCGCCGCCGTCGGCGCGGTGGAATACATGAAGAGGCGCAATCAGGCCACACTGGCCTGATTCCCGCCTCCCCTCACGGGCCGATCCGAAAACTTACTTCCTATCGAGGGTGCAACGAGCTATATCATGTTCATCGGCATCGACCACGGCACTACCGCGATGCGCTTTTCCACCGGCAAAGAGGAGTTCAAGATCTCCCGCGAAGAGGCCAGGGACTTCTCGGTCGACGATCTTGCCCGCCTCGCCCCTCTCGATGAGATCGAGGGTATCGCCGTTTGTTACTCGATGGGCGACGGCATCTCGGCCGTAACCGATATCGGGAACGTCAAAAACCGTGGCATCATCTCCCGGGAGGGCGCTGGCAAGCACATCGGCGGCGGCACCCGGGTCTACGACGAGATTAAGGAGAGCGGACTTCCGGCCGTCGTGGTCCCCGGACTGCACCGCGCATCGCCGACCGATCCGCGGTTCAAGGCCTACTCCCACCAGGCGAGCCCCGAGAAGATCGGGATCCTGTATGAGGTCGTGCACGACCTCGAGAACGACGTCGTGGTCTGTGACGCGAGTTCGAACACCGTCACCCTCCTCGTGACCAATGGTCGGATCACCGGGGCGTTCGATGCCTGCATCTTCGCTCCCGGAACCCGGCATGGTGCTCTCGATGTGGATGCCATCCGTCGGATTGATCGGGGTGAATCATCGGCGAACGACGCTTTTCTCCGTGCGGGTGTGAACTACACGGTGCCTCCCGACCTGCGGACGGAGACGATGGCCATGTTTGCCGCGATGGAGTGCGCAGCGATGCTTCTCCTCAACCCCGGCGCGAAGGTCGCTCTCGCCGGCACCATGGCGCCCGCCATCGCGCCGCGGGTGGGGGAACTCCTCTCCTGCAACGTCACCGTCTACGACGAGTGGTGCGCCTCCAGGGGGCTTGCCCGGATCGCCCGCGATGTCTTCTTGGGAGCAACCGCGATTCTCGGACTCGCGGTTGAACGGTAGCGCCCCTTCGGCTTCATATTGCTTTATGTGGTGCCGGGTAGTATAGTGGATTCAATAGGGGAGAGGCCGGAACCATGCAGCAGGATTGCCCCAGTATCGCCGATCTCATGCTCTTGATGACGTCGCGTCTCGAAGAGACGGCACGTACCATGGATCTCGAGAGCGCAGGCCAGTTTCTCGATGTGATCCTCAGCGCAAAGCGGATCTATCTTGCCGGTGCCGGGCGGTCAGGCCTTGTCGCACGAGCGTTTGCCCAGCGGCTGATGCACCTCGGGTTTGAGAGTTACGTCATCGGCGAGACGATCACGCCCGCGTTCGGGCCGGAAGACGTGCTCGTTGCGTTCTCAGGTTCGGGGGAGACCCAGTCCGTCGTGGACGCGTGCGAGACCGCCCGGGAGATCGGGGGGAAGATCTGCCTCGTCACATCGACGCCCGACTCGCATATTGGGCGCATGGCTGACTGTATCGTGGAGATTGGGAACAACCGGCTCAAGGATACAAATATCCCGCGCGACTTCGAGATCCGCCAGCTCACTGGACAGTACCGGTCGATCTCCGGATCGTTTGCCCCTCTCGGGACCCTTTTCGAGACTGCAGCACTGGTCTTTTCTGACGCGGTCGTCTCCGCCCTGATGGAAGTGCGGCACTGCACCCCTGAGGAGCTCAGGAGCCGGCTTGCGAACGTCCAGTAAGTGGGGCAACCCGGCCCCGGCAAAAATTATGCTGTCTCGCGGGCAACAGGTGTTCCGTCACGCCCGTGGCTCTGGTGGGTGCCGGGGTATTTATATTATTAATCATTAAGATTTAAAGGGGGTTTTTGTTTGAGAGAGTTACGCATTCACGGCAGGGGGGGCCAGGGTTCCGTGACCGCCGCCGAACTCATTGCTTTCGCAGCATTTGAAGGTGGCGTGTACGCCCAGGCATTCCCGGCCTTTGGCGTGGAGCGGCGCGGGGCCCCGGTTCAGGCGTTTGTCCGCTTCAGCGATGAAAAGATCCGGCTGCGCAGCCAGATTTACGAACCAGACTACATTATCGTGCAGGACCCAACCCTGATAGGGGATGTGGATGTCTTTAAGGGCATGAAAGCGGGCGGCCTCGCTATCGTCAACACCGAGAAGCCTGACTTCGATTCCCGGGTTCCGGAAGGCGTCAAGATTTACACCATTGATGCGACCACCATCGCGCTCGAAGAACTTGGTGTGCCCATCACCAATACAACCCTGATGGGTGCGTTCGCTGCAGCCACCGGTGAGATCAAGCTGGAGTCACTCGAGCATGCACTGCGAAACCGGTTCTCGGGGAGCATGGCGGATAAAAATGTCAAAGCAGCAGAACGCGCGTACAACCTGGTCGGAGGTGCCGCGTAATGGCGCTACGGGTTGGCTGCGCCGCGGCTCCGGGCAGATCTCTCGAGAATAAGACCGGCGCCTGGCGTGTCTTCAAACCGGTCTTTGATCCCGAGAACTGCACAAAATGCGGCATGTGCGCCCTGGTGTGTCCTGAAGGATGCGTCCACGAGACGGAGGAGGGCACGTTCGAGCCCGACCTCGACTACTGCAAGGGTTGTGGCCTTTGCGTGGAGACCTGCCCGAAGAAAAGCATCCGGATGGAGAAGGAGGAGAAATAATGCTTGAGTTTATGGAAGGGTCGCACGCGGTGGCCGAGATCGTAAAGCGTTGCCGCCCGCAGGTGATCGCAGCCTATCCCATCACGCCGCAGACGCACATCGTCGAAGATCTTGCCCAGATGGTGGCGAACTGTGAGATCGATGCTGAGTATATCACGGTCGAGAGCGAGTTTTCGGCCCTCTCCGCCTGCCTCGGTGCGAGTGCGGCAGGTTCCCGGGTCTACTCGGCAACGACGTCGCAGGGGCTCGCCCTGATGTTTGAAGTCTGCTTCAACGCGGCGGGGATGCGCCAGCCGATCGTGATGACGATCGCGAACCGCTCGCTCGGTGCGCCGCTCTCGATCTGGAACGATCAGCAGGACTCGATATCCCTGCGTGACTCCGGGTGGCTGCAGTTCTATGCGGAGGACAACCAGGAGGCTGCTGATCTTCACATGATCGCCTATAAGGTCTGCGAGGATCACGATATCCTCCTTCCAGCGTTCGTCTGCTTTGACGGGTTCATCCTCACGCACACCTACGAGCCGGTTGCCCTCCCCTCCCAGGAGGAGGTGGATGCCTACCTGCCGGCCTTTAGCCCGTACCAGCGGCTGGACGCCGCAGATCCCCTGAGCCTGGGGATGTACGCGACGCCGGAGTACTACATGGAGTTCCGATATGAGGTCGACCGGGCGATGCAGCGTGCCAAACAGGCGTTCATCAAGGCCGGGCGCGAGTTCGGCGAACGGTTCGGCAGGGACTACTCCGCGCTCGTCGAGGGCTACCGTCTCGAGGACGCCGACACCGCGCTTGTCGCCATGGGCTCCATCTGCGGCACCGCGAAAGACGCCATCGATGAGATGCGCGAGCACGGACGGAAGGTTGGGCTCTTGAACATCCGGGTGTTCCGGCCGTTCCCTGCTCAGGAGATCGCGGATGCGCTCAAAGATGTTTCGACGGTGGCGGTGCTCGACAAGAACATCTCGCTTGGCAACGGCGGAGCGGTCGGCATCGAGGTGAAGACGGCGCTCTACGGTTCCGGCATATCTGTATACGACTACATCATCGCTCTCGGCGGGCGCGATGTCCGGAAGCGGGATATCGTCGCGGTCGTTGACCTCGCCGAGAAGGGGGAAGGGGATATATTCTATGGACTACGGACGGAGGTGCTCTGAATGGCTGAGGTAGAACAGGGGTGCGAGCTCTTCTCGGCCGGACACCGGGCGTGCGGCGGGTGCGGCCCGGCGCTTGCGGCCCGGCTCCTCCTCAAGGCGACCGGAAAGAACGTCATCATCGCTGCCGCGACGGGGTGCATGGAGGTCTTCTCCACGCCCTACCCGGAGACGGCCTGGGGCGTCCCCTGGATTCACTCGCTCTTCGAGAATCCTGCAGCGGTTGCCTCCGGCATCGAGGCCGCGCTGAAGCGGCAGGGACGAACGGAGAAGGTCGTCTGCATCGGCGGCGACGGGTCCACGCTCGATATCGGAGTGCTCTGCATCAGCGGCGCTTTCGAGCGCGGCCACGACATCACCTACATCTGCTACGACAACGAGGCCTACATGAACACGGGCATCCAGCGGTCGGGCGCGACGCCGTATGGCGCGAGCACCACGACGAGCCCGGTTGGGGCGTGCTCGCTCGGCAATCCGCGTCCGAAGAAGGACATGCCCGCGATCCTCGCGGCTCACGGTGCGCCCTACGTCGCGACCGCCTCGATCGCCTACCCAAACGACTTCATGAAGAAAGTCGAGCGGGCGATCAACACCCCCGGCCCCTGCTATATCCAGGTGCACACACCCTGCTGCACGGGGTGGGGCTTTGAGGCCGGCGAGACGCTTAACATGGCTAAACTCGCCATCGAGACCGGTCTCTGGGTGAACTACGAGATGGTTGACGGTGTGGTGGAGAAGGCGAAGAAGGTGAGTCGGAAGCCCGTCGAGGAGTATCTCCAAAAGCAGAAGCGTTTCCGGCACCTCTTCAAGCCCGCCCGCCGGGACGACGTGATCGCGCAGATCCAGGCAATCGCCGACGCGAATGCCGAGCGGTTCGGGATCGATATCAAGCGAAAAGAATCGTCAGAATAAAATACAGCCCGAAGAGAACCATGGCGAGTCCGCTCGCCTGCACCACTTTTTTGTAATGGGGACCGAGAACGTTCGCTCCCCGTGAGACTGCAAAGGCAAGGAGCCCGAGCCAGACGATATCCGCACCGATGTGCCCGACGTAGAACTCGATAAATGAAGGGTGGAGCGCGAGAAATCCGACGCCGAATGTAAGCCACCAGACCCACCAGTAGGGATTGCCGAGCGTACAGGCCACCCCGAAAGCGACCGGCGTCCGTGTCTCCTCTTTCGCGGCGACAGCATCTCCTGCATGGAGAAACTGCATGGTGCCGAGCGCGATGAGCACGCCCGATCCGAGGAGGGCAATAGTATCGATGTATGGAACATCGCGCACGCCGAAGGCTATGGCCGCGACCATGACGGCTTCGGGGATGCCGTGCCCCGCGACCAGCCCCGCGACGAACCGCCCCGGTTCCCGTGACCCGAGGCCGAGAACCGAGGCGGTCATGGGCCCGGGTGATGCGGCCCCGGAGAACCCGATCAGGAACGATGCGGCGACGATCTCGATCATTCGCCCCCCCTCCTCCGCGAGATGAGGAGGGGAAGAATCAGGACAAGCGCGACCGCGAGCCAGATGGTGCCGAACGTGGTGAGCAGGATCTCTCGGTCCGGGGTGTAGAAGCGGACCTCCGCAACCGTTATCCGCTCCCAGGCAATCTCCGTGGTCCCGTTTGGCCCGGACGAGATGACCCCGCCGGCGCTGACCATACCGATGAGCGGGTTTCTGACGTCAACCCCTTCGGGAAGAGCAACGGTTACGGCATACGGCGTATCGAAGGTCGCGACAAGGAGGTTGTCTCTCACGGGAGCCCGGTAGGTGATGGTGTAGTTCCCTTCCGGGAAAGCAATGACACCCCTCCTCGTCTCCCGGTAATCGATCGGTCCTGCGGACCCGAGCACCTCGAGATCTTCGACCTGGAGCGGGACCCGCTCACCCATCATGCCCGGGGTCCAGAAGGCGTGCTCGCTCCCCATGACCTCTACCGAGGCCTCGTAGGCGGTGCCGTCCGGGAGTACCCGGATGACGGCCTCTTGTGCCGTCACCGGGGCGCAGATCAGGATCAGCGCAAGGCAGAGAGCAGCGAGGACAGGTCCGCGTCGATCTCGATGGGAGGCTCGCATTGTCGTACCACTGTTTCAGGATCTTTTAAGAGATGACCGGTCACCACACAGACGATCCGTTCATCCTTATCGATCAGGCCGAGTTCGGCAAGTTTCCGTATTCCGGCAACCGAGGCTGCTGAGGCGGGCTCGACTCCGATGCCCTCTTTCCTCGCGAGGTCCCGCTGCATGGCAAGGATCTCCTCGTCG
>PGYH01000057.1 GCA_002839575.1 Methanomicrobiales archaeon HGW-Methanomicrobiales-6 | reverse complement strand
TATGGCAGTCTCGGTAGGGTAGTGGATATCCTGAAAGCCTCCGGAGCTTTCGACCCGGGTTCGAATCCCGGCCGGGGCGCTTTTTGCTTTTGTGTTTCGGTTTTTACAATGCAATCCTGGACCGCAGGTCCGTTCCACCGGGTAAAAATGAGTGACGGGTATCAGTCAACAGCCACAAGGCTGATACTGAAGAAGTCCGAGCAGAAGAGATTCAGGTCGTAGTCTGCCGTATCGGAGACGACCGCCGGGCTCTGCAGGACGATCCTGAAGACGACGGCGTCTTCCGGCAGGGGCGGGTCCATCGGGGCGTCAACGTTCTTCTGGATGACGAGGCGCGCAGGATCGAGGTTTGCGGCGTAATAGTCTTTAAACACCGTTCGCTTTTCGTCGGGGATAGTGACCCAGTCGGTTATCTCGGCGACCGTCAGGTCGTTCGGGACCCAGCCGTAGCCGGGCAGGTAGTATTCCGCCCAGAAGTGAGTGCCGGGCGTCTCGGAGAGAAGCATCTGGTAGCCGCCGATGGCGCGGGCGGGGATCCCGAGTGACCGGCAGAACGCGGCAAAGAGCATGCTCTGGGTGCCGCAGTCGCCATGACCGGTCTCGAACATGTAGGTTGATTCAGCGACCCCGGGCTCCCGGACATCGAGCGAACCGTGCGGGACATGGCTGTAGGGATAGGTCTCGATGATATGATAGTAGATCTTCTGTGCCTGCAGGTGCGGGTTCGTCTCGTTCCCGACGATCTCCCGTGCCTTCTCCCGGACAGCATCCGTGACCTCGATGTTCCTCTCCGATGTCGTGTACAGCAGGTACTCAGGATCGCTCGTGTCGTACTCCCCGACCTTTGCCGGATCGATATCCTCAAAGATCTGCTCGTAGGAGATGAACGCGATATCCGCCGAGAGGACGAGGTTTCCGTTGACCGCCCCGGCCGGGATCTCGTAATAGACGTAGCCGATGGCGCCCGTGGTCACCGGACCGGCGACGATGAAGTCGGAGCACGAGAGGTTGGTGACGGTGACGTTTCGCTGCGACTCCGTCTCGACCGGGAGCGGGAACCAGATCTTCATGATTCCCGACGAGGGGAGCGCTTCGAACGGGATCTCGAGCCGCTCGACGCCCTCGTAGCGCACCGGGTTCACATACGGCCTGTTCTCTGAACGGTTCTCAGACCAGGCGTACCGGGCGATGTAGTCGAAGTCGAGAGTCGTCGCGGTCGTCGTCCTCATTTCATCGAAATGCGCGTAGAGGTAGTCGCCGGCGACGTCGTAGAAGTAGAGCGTCTCGTTCTCCGAGACGATCTTCTGGGCACGGTTCTCCAGCCAGCCGGTTACGTTCTCGTCGGTGATGCCGCGAACCTTCTCCCGCAACGCCGCTTCTGCGGCCGCGGTGTCGAGCGGATACTCCATGTATGTCCTGTTCGCCCGGAACATGGCGTTCCTGGCTGTTCTGGCCTTATCCGGATCGCCGGCATCGGCGTAGAGGGCACAGGCCTCCGCGAAGCGTTCTTCGGCGACACGGTAGTTGGCGGCTCCATATTCGGCGAGCCCCTGAGCGTAGGCCTCGTCAGCCGGCGAGGGGGCGGGATCGGACTTCTCTTCCGTTGCGGCGCTGCATCCTGCCGCAAAAATGAGAAAAAGGGCGAATATAACCGCAGAAAAGGTGATCGCAGTGGATCTCATAGTAGAGAGAACATGCGGATTGTAGAAAATCATTTTCTTTTTTATCGAAACGTTTTTCAGGGAGGTTCGGGATTTTAGTATTCTAAGGGGGGTGCTCGGAAATTCCGGGATCGAAGGAGGCCAGGATAGCCGCTACAGCCCTTCTACACCCGCAGCGAGGCTTCAGGCACGGCCCGCGCCTTCGGCTCCTCCCCTAACGCCGTTTTGAGCGTGAGCCGGAATGCTGCCCCCGCATCCGTGGCGCCCGGCACCCGGTCCTCCACCCAGATGCTCCCCCCGTAGCGGGTAACAAGCATCCGCACGATGTACAGGCCGAGACCCTTGCCGCTCTTTGACCCCTTCCCCTTCCGGAACCGGGAGAAGAGCGTGGGTTTTACCTCGTCGGGTATGCCCGGGCCCGTATCCTCGACCGAGACCAGCACCTCGCCGTCCTGCTCCTCGACCCGGATCGCGATCGCGACATCGGGCTCCCCGAACTTGATGCTGTTGCCGACGAGGTTCGTGAAGACCTCCGGGAGGAGATCGTCGGCGAGGACTGCAACCGATCTCCCGTCGTACCAGATATCGGCATCCGGGTGCTGCCGGATCTCGGCCCGGATCACCGCATCAAGGTCGACAGGTTTCAGGGGCGGGGCCGGCGGGCGGAGACGCCGGATCGTCGAGACGTTCTGGATGATCTCGATGCTCTGGCTGACGGCTGACCGGATCTTCTGCATCATCTCCCGGTTTTTTCCGTCCAGGTCTTCGGCGAGGAACTCGCTGTACCCAAGCGCTATCGCGTTCGCGTTGTTGATGTCGTGGACCATGATATCAAGATACAGGTTCGCCTCCTCGTTTGCCGCGAGAATGGCGTCCTCAGCCTCTTTGCGCTCGGTGATGTCCGTGAACGTGACCACCGCCATGAACGGGCTGCCGCCCGCGCCGCGGACGAGGGTGCCGCCGTAATTGAATACGCGCTCCCGGTCGGCCCCGATGCGCCGGGTACGCACCTCCATGTCCCGGATCTGCTCCCCGCGCAGGATGCGGGATAGGGGCCACTCCTCCACCGGGAGGATTGTCCCGTCCAGCGTTGCAAACTCAAAATGGTCGGCGAGCTCGTTCACGTTCCGGGGAACATCCTCAAGGCCAAGCAGTCCGAAGGTCTCCCGGGCAGTGCGGTTCCACTGGAGCGGGTTGCCGTCGAGGTCGAAGACACCCAGTCCCTCGTTCAGGTTCTCGACGATCGTGCGGAGCTGGGCCTCGCTGTTCCGGAGCGCCTCCTGTGCCCTGATCCGGTCGGTGATATCCTTTCCCGACCCAAGAACCTCGATGACGCGGCCGCCGGTGTCCCGCAGGACAGTCTCTTTCCAGATGAGCGTGCGCTCATCGCCGCTCTTCGTCACGATGACGTTCTCGTCCGTCCCGGGTGCCGGGAGGGTCCCGGATGCCGCCATCCGCATGAACGTCTGCCGGCCCTCCTCTCGGTTGCGCTCCGGGACCGCCACGTCGAACCAGTTCTTCCCGAGCAGTTCCTCCTCACGATAGCCGAGCAGCTCGCAGCCACGCCGGTTGATGAGGCCGATGGTCTGGTCTGCGTTGATGACGACCAGCAGGACAGCGGCCACGTCAAGATAGCCCTGCGCCCGGTCGCGCTCCTTCTCGGTATCCTTCTGCTGCCCTCTCAATCGCTCAGAGAGCCAGGCGATGACGATTGCGACCACGACGAACATCACCGCACGCCCGTAGTCGTTGACGGTTCCGACGTCGGTCCTGAGGAGGAAGTGGCTGATCAGGACCAGCCCGCCGAGGAAGAAGGCCACGCTGATGCCCCTTCTCCCCCACCAGAGTGCGGCGAGGATGATGGGTATGTAGAAGAAGTGGGAGAAGACGGCCCCTACCGAGAGGACTGCATGAAAGTAGTAGGTCAGGACAACAGATATCCCGATCAGGATGCCGACGATGAATATACGGATGGTCTCGGGCAGTGGTGCCATAGCAGGACGCCTCCCGTCCAGGCTCTATTTTTATATCCGCCATGCAATAAAAGTCACTGCATACTTCTATCTGTGGTCCTCGGGGGAATAATTTCCTGTTCCCGGATTCCAGATCACCGCCCTCAGGCCCTCCGGAATGTCGTCAGGCACCGTCGTGAGGACGCAGGGTGCCGGGGATCGGGCACGGGCGCGTTCCCGCCTGGCCCGCACGTGGACGGTATGAAACCGCCGCAGTTTTGCCGGAAGTTCCACATTTCCACAGGAAATTGCGTTCGTTATCGTATTTACGCTGCTCTAATTAAGAAAAGTTTATACGTCAGGGGATAAGTTATTAGTAAAGCGGAGGCTTTTATGCAGAGTGCTATGCGCAATCTTCTGATCATTTCTCTCATCGCCTGCTTCCTTGTCCTTCCTTCGAGTGCTCAGCCACCCGTAGGCGGGGACAACGGATGGTACGCAGTCAACTGTAACGTGAATGGAGCCGACGTCTACTTCGACGACGAATTCAAGGGCACGATCGAGGACAGCGTGCTGTACGTCCCGGTCTACACCACCGGTGCACCCTACCAGACGTTCCGTGTCGAGAAAGACGGCTACCCCCGGAAAGGGAGAGGTCTTCGACCTCTACGCAACCCTGAACCCCGCCGCGCCCCCCGCCCCGATCGGCGGCGATGTCGGCTGGTACACCGTCCACGTCAACGTTGACGGCGCAACGGTCCAGTTCGACAACGAGGTCAAGGGCACCACCAGCCAGGGTGTCCTCTCCGTGCAGGTCTACGTGACCGGGACACCCTACCAGACCTACCCCGTGACCAAAGAGGGCTACCTGCCCTACACGGCGGCCATCAACCAGTATCCCGCCGCAGGGGAGACCGTCGATCTCTACGCGGACCTGAGCACCGCGCCCCCCACGCAGCAGGCGCCCCTCTCGCCGGCCCTTGCCGGCGCCGCCCTGCTGATCGCCGGGCTGGTGCTGGTTACCGGGAGAAAGAACTAACCTTCACTCTTTTTTGTAACCTCTGACTGGCAGGGATGGCCCTACGTCTCACTCTCGCATGTTTCTCGCTCCCGCGAGAACGATGAGGTTCCCCGCCGCCCCGCCGCCGAAGATGGGGATGAGCTGGCCGAAATAACCCGTTCCCGCAAGCACGAGCGCCGTAGCGATGATAACTCCCGCCCAGATGATCACCGTTCCGAGGATTGCTGCATTCCATGCTTTCATGGTTATCTTACGGGGAGGTGGCGGGCGTCCTGATATATCTTCCCGGACGATACCCGTACGGGGGAAAGGTCCGGCAAGACATTTGTTTTCGTTGCCGGTTGTCGATCCTCCAGGAAGTCGGAGTGGCCGCGGAACATCTGTGCATCGATTCTGTTCTCCGGTTCACCGACCACTAAAAGCGCAGGCTCGTTTCCCTGAAAGGCCCGGCGGACTCTTTTAAAAAAAGATAGGGCCACCATCAGGCAGCCTCGACCGGCCCCTCCAGAGCTACCTCGTGGCGGTCGAGCGCCCACCCGACCAGCAGCGCGGTCGTCGAGAGGGGGAGGGCGATGACGAGCGGGTCCACGTCCTGCCACGGGGCGGAGAGAACCGCCGGAACCCCGAAGAGGAGGTTGGAGAGCCCGAGCGCCGCCGACTCCTTGACGTGGACGAAGGCCGTCCACGCGAACCAGGCGACCGCTCCGGTGACGAGACTCATCTTTGCCGCCTTTAGCGACGGCCTGCTGCTGTACATGGCGTGGGCGTAGGCCGGCAGGAACGCCGATGCACAGAGACCCATGAACATCGCCGTTGCCCGGGCGATGATGCTGCCGGGCATGACAAAGGCGAGAACGACGCTCACGACGATCATGGCGACGGTCGCAATCCGGATCGGCCGCATCGTCGCCCTCTCCGTTCCGGTGCGCCGTATGACGTCGAACCCGAGCGACGTTCCCATGGTATGAAAGAGGGAACTGAGCGTGGACATCGCGGCGGCAAGGAGCGCCAGCATGAAGACGACGACGAAGAGGTCCGGCATCGACGTGTTGATGAAGTTCGGGATGATCGTGTCGACGTTGCCGTCGGTTGCCGCCGCGAGAGCGATCACGCCCTGATTCTGGTAGAAGTAGACGTTCGTGAGCGCCCCGACCGTGAAGGCGACCCCCGTCATCATCAGGATGAATGGCCCGCCGACGAGAACCGCACGGTTCAGCGCCCGGCTGTCCTTGACGGTCATGAACCGGACGACCAGCTGGGGCTGTGCCAGCACCCCGATGCCGACCCCGAGAACGAGCGTCGTCACCAGCGTGAGCCAGATGGACGACCCGAACGCCGGCATGGACGCCCACCCGGTCAGCCCCCCGGCGGCGAGCGCTTCCGGGACGAGGTCGGACATCGCGGCAAGGGCGGTATGCGCCTCGACAACCCCGCCGAGCTGGACGTAGGTGAGCGCGAGGAGGATGGTCATCCCGACGAGCATGATCCCGCCCTGCAGCGCGTCGGTGTACATGACGGCGATGAGTCCGCCGAGCACCACGTAGAGGGCGACGATCGCGGCGAAGGCGATGAGCGCGGTGGTGTAGGGGATCTGCAGCGTGCTCGTGATGAACTGGGCGCCGCCGATCAGGATCGCCGCCGTGTACAGCGGCATGCCGAGGACGATGACGAGTCCTGCGGCATACTGCATGAACGGCGACCCGTAGCACTTCCCCATCAGGTCGGGGAAGGTCACGGCACGGAGTTTGCTCCCGATCCGGCGGGTCCGTTTTCCGAAGAAGACGAACGCGATGAAGATCCCGAGCCCGATATTGAGGACGGTCAGCCAGATCATCCCCATGCCGAGCTGCGCTGCAACCCCGCCGAACCCAACGATGGCGGAGGTGCTGATGAAGGTCGCGCCGTAGGAGAGGGCGAGAACCACGGGATGGATCTTCCTGCCGGCAACCATGTAGTCGTCGCTCTCTTTCGTCCGGCGGTATCCGAGGTAGCCGAGGCCGATGATGAGGACGAGGTATACCAGCGTCATTCCGACGAAGATGCCGGTATCAACTGCCATCCCGTTGCTCCTCCACGCCGTTGTTCCAGTTCAACAGGCCGTACACTAAGCATGCGAGCGTAAAGACGAGCGCAAGCAGATACCCAACCCAGATCGCGGGATCAGTAATGCCGAACATAACAAACCACCTGGCGGTAACGGAAAAACCGTTACGTTACACGGGAACTCAGCAGAAGGGCCGGTTCCCTATCTAAAGAAGAATGCGTTCTGCGCAAAGACGCAGTTCTGCACTGGCGTGCAATAGGACTCTAAATCGTTGCCAATCATCGAGTACCTAAACACCATCTAGATCCATTGTATTTAAACCATCCGATTTTCTGGCACCTCAGGCGGAGGGAGATCGCACCACTGCCGGATTTCTCCAATCCTGAAGCCCCGATTTCGGTACGGGCCCCGGCAATGGTGGCCGAGCGCGCTCCCGGGCATCCAGAACGGTGATATGCACGGACGGCGTACCGGATGTTGTTTCGGGGCGGGTCAAAAGCCGCAAGGCGGGGTGAACCATGGACGGCACGGCGGAGATCGTTTCGGCGGCACTGGGCCTCTCGTTCGAACTCCTGGTTCGGACGGTCCTGATCGTCGTCGCCGGCGTTTTGATCGCCGAAGTCCTGATTGCTCTCCGGATCACCGACAAAATCGCGAGCGTCGCCTACCCGGTCACGACGTTCTCCCACCTCCCCGGGGAATGCGGGGCGAGTTTCCTTCTGGCGTTCGTCTCGCCGCAGGCGGCCGACGCGATGCTCGTCGATTATCACCACAAAGGGATGATCGGGAGGGGCGAACTCGTCGTCGCGGCGCTCATCAACTCCTTTCCGTCCGTCGTGATGCACTGGCGCTACCTCATCCCGGTCTATGTGCCGCTGCTCGGGGTCTTCGGCCTGATCTACTTCGCTATCCTGATGGGTATCGGGTTTCTCAAGACCGGGATCGTCATGGTGGCCGGGAGGGCGCTCCTTCCCGGGGTTCCGGCGTCCGGGCCGCCGGAGAAGCCCTCAGGGAAGAGGTTGTCCCTTCGGGAGGCGCTCTCTGCCGCAGCCGGACCGGCCGCAAAGACCCTCCGCCGCATCCTCGGGATCATGATCCCGACGATCGTCATTGTGGCGTTTCTGATCGAGATGGGCGTCTTCGACGCCGTTGCCGCGTACCTGGAGGGCGCGAGCCGGCTCTTCCCCATCCCGCCCGGGGGGCTCGCGATCATCGCCGCGAAGTTCGGGTCGTACGTCGCTGCGGCAAGCCTTGCGTCCGGTCTGCTCGCGGCAGGCGATATGACCGGCAGGGATATCGTCATCACGCTGCTCGTGGCGAACCTGCTCACCAGCGTCGTCACCTACCTGCGGTGGCTCGGGTCGTTCTACATCGCGATCTTCGGGCCGAGGCGGGGCACCGAGATCATGCTCCTCTCGGTCGCTCTGCAGGACGGCCTTCTGCTGGCGGCGATCTTCCTGCTGGCCTGGTTCTGGTGAGAGAAAGGAGGCACGTATCCGGACGGGAGCCTCTGCCCGCACCCGGGGCATACCGCGGAAGTGCCGCATCTCAGGAGGCATTTCCCGGTTTTGCTGCATTCGTGGTTGTCTTCACCGGCGTACCCGTGACAGGAAGATTTTTCATGGAGAAGCGATGAAGCCCGGGAAAATCGGGGGACGATGCAATGGCAGAAACAAGTCTCATCGCTGAACCGGGAAAGCAGGAGATTATCATTTCGCGGGAGTTCGACGCGCCGCGAGACCTCGTGTTCAAGGCGTGCACCGACCCGGAGCTGATATCGCAGTGGTGGGCGCCGGAGGGCATCACGACCACGGTCGAGAGGATGGACGCGAAGCCGGGCGGCACCTGGCGCGTCGTCCAGCGCGATGCCGAGGGGAACGAGTTCGCGTTCCACGGCGTATTCCACGAGGTTACGCCCGAGCAGATCGTCGACACCATCGAGTACGAGACCATGCCGGGCCATGTCACATTCGAGACGGAGACGCTCGAAGACCTTGGCGGCGGCAGAACAAAGCTGACGGATCACCTGGTCTTCCAGTCGGTCGAGGACCGCGACGGGATGCTCCAGTCGGGGATGGAAGAAGAGATGACCGGGCCCCTGGAGCGCCTTGCCGGACTTTTGCAGTCGCTGAAACAGGCTGCGTCGGCACGATAGGTGCGGAGCAGCCGGCCCCGGCCCCGAACGGTTTTCGTGCAGGGTGTTGCCGCGGGCCTCCGGGCAGGATACCTGCGCCACCTCACCCGGAGCATCGCCGATGGGTTAATAACCACCCGGCCGTCATAGGGCTCGCAGGGTGAGCAATCTATGGAAGAAGCAGAGCAGATCCGGTCGGAAATCCTCGTCGAGCGTGTTTTTGACGCCCCACGCGGCGGCCACTTCGGCGCCATGGAAGATCCGGAGTTGCTCGCAAACGGTATACGTGCTCTCTTCCGCACCATTATGCAGGGTTAGCGTCTTTCCCGTGCCTATCGTCCGGCGCCGGCACGATCCGGTAGACCCGGCCCGTCTCCCCGGCCGGCCCCCGGCTCTTCGAGGTCAGGACGTAGAGTTCGTGCTCCGCGTCCTCCCCGAACGCGAGGACGTAAGCTCCGATTGTCCGGCTCCCGGCCACCTCGATCTCGGTAAACTCCCACATCCTGTTGGGGTCTTGTGGCGGCGTCGCGGCAAAGATGATCCCCTCGCCCTCGGCCCCGGCCCGGTTCCACTCCCCGAAGATGTAGCGCCCGGCGAGCCCGGGGATTGCCCTCCCCCGGTAGACGTATCCGCCGATCACGACCTGCCCGATGCCGCCGGGCTGCTTGGCGTTCGGGTACTCGATGATCGCGTCGACCAGGGGCTCGCCGCGCCGGCCGGTCCGGGGCACGTCCTGTGGCGACTCGCGGGGGTTCTCGGGGTCGAAGGCATGGTTGCCCTCTCTCAGGTTCCAGCCGTGGTTGCCGCCTGCAACGATGATCTTCACCGACTCCCAGAGATACTGCCCGGCATCGGCGGCAAAGAGCCGGTGCTCCCCTCCGGCGTCGAACGTCATCCTCCACGGGTTGCGGAGGCCATAGGCGTAGATCTCGTCCCGCCCTTCTCTTCCGACGAAGGGGTTGTCTCCCGGGATCCCGTAGGGCTCGGGGCCGTCGACGTCGATCCGGAGAATCTTCCCAAGCAGCGTGGTGGTATCCTGCCCGTTTCCTCCGGGCGGGTGGCCTCTCCCGACGTCGTTCGCGCCGCCGCCGTCGCCGAGCGGGATGTAGAGACAGCCGTCGGGGCCGAAGGTGATCGAGCCGCCGTTGTGGTTCGCCTGCGGCTCTTCGACCTCCAGGATCACCCGCTCCGAATTGGAGTCCGCCCGGTCGGGGGTGGAGACGGTAAACTCCGATACCCGGCTCGTGTGGTCCCGGCCCGCCGGCGCACCGTCCCGGAGCGGGGCGCTGTAGTAGACGAAGAACCTGCCGTTCTCCGCGAACCGTGGGTGAAACGCGAGGCCGAGCAGTCCGCGCTCGTCGTAGCCGGTGCGGAGGTCGACGACCCGGTCGGCGATATCGAGGAACGGCTCATCCTGGAGACAGCCGTCGGCGTCAATGATCCGGATGACGCCCGGAAGGTCCACGACGAAGAGCCGCCCGGTCCCGTCATCGGGAGATGCAAGCGCGACGGGCATGGTGAATCCCGCGGCGACCGCCTCAAGGCCCACTCGTTCCGGAGCGATCGCTCCGGGGATATTCTGATCGATGATCCCACCTCAAGGGTGATGGATCGAGCGGCAGCACTTAAAAGTCATCCATAGCATATTCAGGGGAGACTCTCAGATCCTGTCGTACACATTCTCCCGCTTCCCGACCTTGATCACGTACACAATCATGGTCTTCTTTCGTAAGTCCAGAATGACGCGGTAATTCCCCACCCGCAGCTTGAAGTAGGGGGACCCTCGCAGCGGGTGCAGGTGATCCAGGGGGTTGGCACGGGTTCTCTCGACGGCTGCAACGATCCTCGCAGCAGTTTCGCGGGGAAGTTGTTTCAGGTTTTTAAGGGCTTTTTCGGTCCAGATCACCGTATAGGCCATTCAATCGATCCCCAGCTCCAGCTTCAACTCTTCCGTTGTGTATACCCTCCCGGCCTTAATATCCGCAATTGCCTCTTCGATATCACGAATATCTTCATCCGTCAGTTCCTCGGCAGCTTCCTCCAGGGCATCCCGGGTGAGACGGTCGATCACGTCGTTGTATGTCTCCCGGGGGTAGTTTTTCAGTTTATCCAGCCTCCCCTTCACTTCCGGGGTCACCTTGATCGTTGCCTCCACTGCCATACACCATAATACACCATAGGGTAACATCAATCTTTCCGGCCGGAGCAGAACCCGGCACCGCCCTATAGCAGGGGATGCTCGTGACGAACGCCAGGAAGTTCAGCACACTCTGGAACTGCCGCAGGAGCATGACCGCGAAGAGTAACGCCGCCCCGTGTTATGCGGGACAGCGTGGAGATCTGTTCATTACCCGAACCCGTGCAGGCAACCAGATAAGATTGTTACCTGACGGGCCCGGGGCAAAAAGAGAATATCAGAAGTACGTCCCGCCCTTCTCGAACGCTTCCCGTCGCTCGCGTGCCATCTGCGCGAGCCGCTCCTCCGCCTCCGGGATGCCGAGGATATATCCCTTCCAGAGGTCGGTGTAGGGGTCTTCGGGCACGACGATGATCCCCTTATGTTCAGCGACCCGGTCGAGGATGAGCGCCGCCGCTTTATCGGCGGGATACGCATCGTCGGGGATCCTCAGGTCGCCGCGGGCCTGCCCGTCGATACCCTTGTTGAAGATCGGGGTCGCGATGTTCGCCGGGCAGATCGTCGAGAAGTAGAGCCCTTTATCCGCATACTCGTACTTCAGGCTCTCGGTAAGGCCGGTGACGCCGTACTTCGTCAGGGAGTAGAGCGCCTGGAACGGAGGCGGAACGATGCCCGCTATCGAACTGGTGTTCACGACATGCCCGAACCCCTGTTTGAGCATGATCGGCACGGCGGCATGGACTCCGTAGACGACGCTCCAGATGTTGGTGTCGATGATCGCCTTCCAGTCTTCGAGGGTGGCCATCTCGAACGGGATGGTTCCCCCGACACCTGCGTTGTTGAAGAGGAGATCCAGCCTGCCGGCCTCTGCCGCCGTTCCCCCGATCAAGTCGGGGACCGCTCCCCCTCTCCCATCCGCGCCCTCATCTCCTTCGCCCGGCCGATGAGGTACTCCAGTTCCACGAGTTCGCCGGCAGTCCCGCAGGCGCCCCTGTTGCACGCCTCGTCGTGCAGCCTCCAGCACTCCTGCTCGATGCGGTTGAGGTCGTCCATGGTATGAAGGTGGTACCGGGCGAGGATGTCAGCGTGTTCGCGGACAAACGCGGCGATCTCCGCGAGGAGGGCCATCCTGTCCCTTTTCGGCGCTGGCGACCCCATGTCGCACCGGTCCGCCCGGGAAGTTGTGCGGTCCATGATACGTCCTTGCCGCCGGAAGAGTTATCCTTTCCGGAACGGGCGGGCAGAAAAAAAAGATTGTGCGGCCGGGACGGGGGGTGCGTTCATCCCGGCAGTTCGCTTCTTCTACGAACTGTGAACGAACCCCACATCGACGCCGACGAGCCCGACGACGGCACCGGTCGCGTCCCGGACCGGGGCGTACCCGGAGAGAAGGGTGGTGGTCTCGTTGCCCCATTCGTCGAAGTAGAACCCGGGCTCAGCTGTGGGTCCCTCAAACCCGGCGAGGAACGCGACGTCCTCTTCCATGGGCACGTAGACATAGCCTATCTCGGGCGCGTAGCCGTTGCCGTAGTCTGCGTCAACGACGTACTCGGTGGCGTTCTCGGTCTTGCGCATAGTGTAGACGTAGATGACCCCGGGGTTGGCATCACGGAAGGCGTTGAGTTCATCGCGGATGGCGGTGAACGCCGGGGTCTTCTCATCGCCGGGCTTGAGCGCCGCCATAGCGTCGCCGTCGATCTCGCTAGCAACCTCCACCGCGAGGGCTTTCAGCCGCTCCCCGGTGACCGGGATCCATGCCTCGATGGCTGTCATCCCGACGCTGGCGCCGGCGGCGTTCTTCACGGGCGCATACCCGCAGACGAAGCTGTAGATCTCGGCTGTGGGCTCCTCAAAGCCAGCAAGGAGGACAGCGTCGAGGTCCGTCAGGTCGTAGCCGTCGCCCAGCACGAGGGCGCTGTCATCGCTGCCGTAATCTGCATCCACGACGTACTCGGTGGCGTTCTCGGTCTTGCGCATCGTGTAGATGTAGAAGATCTCAGGGTTCGCGGTCCGGAAGGCCGCGAGCTGGTCGCGGATGGCGGTGAATGCCGGGGTCTTCTCGTCGCCGGGCTTGAGCGCGGCAAACGCGTCGCCGTCGATCTGCCCTGCAATCTCCACCGCAAGGGCTTCGAGCTGCTCCTGCCCGATCGGGCCGTCCGGCACGAGGCAGACCAGCCCGACGCTGGCGCCGGCGGCGTTCCTCACCGGGGCATACCCGTAGACGATGGAGAAAACATCAGCAAAAGGTTCCTCAAAGCC
Organism: Methanomicrobiales archaeon HGW-Methanomicrobiales-6; assembly: GCA_002839575.1. Classification (GTDB taxonomy): domain Archaea; phylum Halobacteriota; class Methanomicrobia; order Methanomicrobiales; family Methanoculleaceae; genus Methanoculleus; species Methanoculleus nereidis. The sequence continues at coordinate 4,657 of PGYH01000057.1, read as the reverse complement.
GGTGGGATACGGGTTTCCGGGTTTCACAGCGCGGTACCCGCCGCCGATCGCGTATGCACCAGAGCTGCCGTAGTCTGCATCAACGATGTACTCGGTGCCGTTTTCCACCTTGCGCATCGTAGAGATATAGACAATATCGGGGTTTTCTGACCGGAACGCATTGAGCCGGTCGTGGATGGCGATGTACGCCGACGTGTTCTCGTCTCCGGGCTTGAGCGCGGCAAGCGCATCGCCGTCGATCTGCCCTGCAATCTCCGCCGCGAAGGCTTTCGCCTCGTCCAGCGTGAGCACCTTCTGCCCCGGCACGGTCGTGTCGGGGGCGGGGGTCGGTTCGGTCTCGCCGGGGGCAAATGCAATCATGACCCCTGCGGCAACGACGATCACCGCAACAATCGCGACGATCAGGATATTCTTGACGTCCATTCCAGATACTCCTCTTTCTGCATTTTATTGCAGAAGAGGATACTTAAACGCTCGTAAATCTTCCCGGCTATCTGTGGCGTTACGGAGGATTTCGCCGTCACCCTCGCCCGGCTCTCGATATCGACGCGAGCCAGGCATGGTGCCCTTCGGGCTGGATGGCGTTCTCGAAGATCGCCGGCCTGATGTAATTGATCTGCCACCCGTCGCGGAAGGTCTCCCGTATCTCCCGCTCTCTGATCCGCCTCGGGAGCGGGTAGTCGCCGGGGTTCTGGTCGCTGAAACAGAGCATGAGATATTTCCCGCCGGGCGCAAGAACGGCAGCGAGGCTCTTTACGAAGACCGGCCGGTCTTCGTCGGAGAGGACATGGAAGAAGCCGGAGTCGATGACGGTGTCGAACGTCCTGTTGAGACCGGCGAGGTCCAGCGCGTTCCAGACGAGGAACGGCGCCGGGAGCCCCCGCGCCGCGGCCTTCTCTTCAGCCTTCCGGATCGCAAGGGCGACGGTATCGACCCCGAGCGCCTCGTGGCCTTCCCCGGCAAAGAAGAGGACGTGCTCCCCGGTCCCGCACCCGACGTCCAGGACGGAGCCGGTAACCTCCCCGGCCCGGGCGAGGTCGACGAACGCCTTCTGCGGCCGGCCGAGGTCCCAGGGCGGCGTGCCCTGGTAGACTGAATCGAAGATGCTCATGCTCATACTGGACACGGAAGCGACTTAACCGGATCCGTGCCTCATTCCTCCTCTTCCCCGGGAAACGCCGGGCACCCGGTGACGCAGAGGCTGCACCGGATCGTTGCCGTCCAGGCGACGAGCGGCGCAAGCGGGGCCATACCCCTGAGCAGCAACTGCCGCCGGAGCAGCCACTTCACGGCCGGGACGACCGGGGGCGGGACCCATGCCCGTATCGTCCGGCACCGGAACGCATCGACGCCGTCCGGCCCGATCGCCCCTTCCGGGCATGCCCGGATGCAGGCTCCGCACCCGGTGCAGAGCGGCGCACCGGTATTTCTGTACCCGGCTTCCTGAACCGGGGAGCCGGCCACGACACCGGCAAGGAGCAGCCGCGGGCCGAAGCGGGGATTGAGGAGGAGGGTATTCTTTCCGATCTCCCCGAGCCCCCCGGCTGCTGCGATATGTTTCAGCCGGACGACGCCCTGAACCCTCCCGTCGACGACCCGCACGGGCAGGAAAAGCGGAACCGGGAGGGCCGGGATGCCTTCTCTCTCCAGGCGGCCGGCGAGCCGCCCGGCAGCGTCGTCCAGGCTCTCTGCAATCCGGAGCATCTGTTGGGTCTTCTCTCTTGGCGGCATCCGGTACACCGGGACCGGGACTTCCTTCCCGAAGACAATCACGGACCGGGCGGGCGGGAGAAACTCCAGCACCGATGCCCTGTCGGCATCGGGGAGATCCTCGATGGCAACCCGGGAGAAGATGTCGACTCCCTCATCTCCAAAGAACGTCGCAAGATCCATCCCGGCACATCCTGGAGAGCATGGGTGCGAATGCCTCATCAGGGTATTGGTGAGCCATCCCGGAATCAAATTGTCAGAGTCCGGGTAACAATTCACCGCACTTCGTAATTTTTTGAACAATCCCGGCGACGACCGCCCGCTCTTCCGGCTGCAGTCTCGTGTAATACAGCCGTGTGTTGTTCGCCTCGACGATTGCCACGGCGTCCGCGACCGGCTTTAAGAACCCCTCAAACCCGGCGCCCCCGGACGCGACGATCCCGCGAACGGCGCTTTTGATCACGCCGACCCGCCCCTCACCGACGATCCCTTTCAGGAAACCCGCCGTGATCCGCCGCACCGTGCCCGGGTCCAGGTCTTCCGCGTGCACGTATGCCTCACCTATCAGGGAGAGGCCGTTCGCCTCGTTTCCGTCCAGGAGTTCCTCCCGAGCGCGATCGAGCGAAAGCCGCGCCATTTGCGCTCGCGTCCCGGCGGCATGCGAAGCCCCCCGTTCGTGCCAGGCCTCCAGGAACTCGATGAGAGCACTCACGCGGTCCCGGCCGGCCGGTCTGCGCATCGCCCGCCAGAGCCAGAAGAGGCGATCCCGGACCTCGTACGACGTCCTCTTCCTCATCGGGCGGGAGACGACGTAGCCGTCCGCCTCCAGCCTCCGGAGCTGCGCGGTCACCGTCGCCGGGTTCAGCCGGGCACGCTCCGCGATATCCTTCGGCGTAAGGGGGGTATCCGCGCTGAGGATGGTATCGAAGATGAGCCTCCGCTGCCCGGGAAGCCTCCCGAACACTTCCCGGTAGTAGGGCGTCTGCTCGTCCATCATCCTGAAGAAGACCGCCGCCATATCATCGGTCCCGCATCGGGAGACGGCCTCGTACGCCTGGACGGCCAGCCGCGGACTGCCGCCGGCGAGGTGCAGCAGCCCCTCGATGCCGGGCTCGTAATCGGGGAAGTTCTCGATGAACGCGGTGTTGCCGTCCAGCCGTGCGACCCTCTTCATGAGTTCCTTCGCTTCGGCGTGTTCGAGTCCCCGGAGGTGAAAGACCCGGAAGAAGTTGTAGAACGGCTCGTCGTGGTCCGCAACCCCGGGGAAGAGCGACGGTGCCGACGCGACCACCGAGAAGAGATCCGTCCGCTGGAATATCGACCGCAGCGCCCGGATCTCGTTCCTGTCCATCTGGTTGAAGAGTTCGTGCAGGTTATCGGCGAACACCGCGATCCGTCTTCCTCCGGCCGCTTCAGCGAGCGTATCGACCGCGGCGTCGCGGACCAGGGGGTCGTCGTCGAGCGCGGCGATCGTTGAAGTATCGATCCCCATCTCCTCGAGCACCCGGAGGAAGAAGTCGGACGCCCTGAATATCGAGTACTCCTCCTCCGCGAGTCTCACGGGGATAACCTGCCCGGAGAGCTCGCCCTGCACCCGATGGTAGAGCAGGCTCAGCAGGTGGGACTTTCCGGCGCCGTGGGAGCCGGTCAGGAGGAAGAACCGCGGCGTTCCGCTCCGGGATGCCTGGTCCAGTTCTTCCAGCATCTCCCCAAGGAGGTTCTCCCGGCCGACGAGGAGGTAGCGGAGCGTCTCGTCATCCAGCGCCCCGGGGGAGTGGCGGCAGGCGGCGGTGCTACCCGGTGAGGGACTTCCTACAGGCAACATGCTGCACCCAATGAGTGTGATGTATAACAGATGTGTTATATAACAATTTTGTTATGTTAAGGAGATCCGGGGGGGGGCGGCTCATGGTGCGGGTAACAATTAGAGATCCCGCCGGTTCAGGAGCGGGCCGCCTCCAGTAGAATAGTTCACTTTTGCAGTGTCTGGATCTGGATGAGGTTGCCGCAGGTGTCGTCGAAGACCGCTATGGTCACCTGGTCGAGAAGATCGGTCGGCTCCACCATGAACTCCACGCCCTGCGCTTTCAGCCTCTCATACTCCGCACGGACGTCTTCGACACCAAAGGAGGCGGCGGGGATGCCCTGTTCGAATATCCCTTTCTGGTATGCCTGTGCTACCGGATTGTCGTTCAGTTCAAGCAGCAGCTCGGTTCCGTTCCGGTCGTCCGGGGAGACGACGGTAAGCCACCGGTAGCCTTCGGCAGAGACGTCGTTCTTCTTCACAAAGCCCAGTGTTTCGGTGTAGAATTTCAGAGCCCTCTCCGGGTCATCGACAAACACCTTGGTCAGTATGATCTTCATGGTCGTCCATATCCGGAGAACTATATGCCTGTTTCGGCAACCGGTCGATCCGATGCACGCTTCAACGGAGCTGTACAGGAGACGGATTGATAACTCGCAATACAACAGCCGGGAAAGAGAGTGCGCAGGCCCGCTTCCATTCCTCATCACCGGATGCCGGAAGCGTATTCCCGCAGGTATGCGACGGCCAGTTCGTATGCCGAATAGACCTTCTCCCGCTCAATCCCCGGCACGCCGCATGCCACGATGTGCACCGTCGTTGTGGCGAGGGTGATCTTTGTTGCATCCGAGTCGCGGTACGGGTAGACGGCGACGACCGCATCCTCATCCGTCAGGATGACCTGGTTCTTATGGAGCATGACGGGTGCCGCCATCCCGATGCCGAGGAACTCCTCGCCCTCTTCTGCAAACCGCATGGAGAGATCCCCGCCCAGGGTATCGGCATCGAACGCGGCAATGGGTATGCCTGTCCGGACTGAGGCCAGGTTATAGGCATCCACCGCAGTGTTGATCGCCGGGAGCATCTTCCCGGCCAGGATCCTTCGGACAAGAGCCTCCGAGGCAGGCCGTGTTTTGGTCGGAT
>PGYH01000056.1 GCA_002839575.1 Methanomicrobiales archaeon HGW-Methanomicrobiales-6 | reverse complement strand
CCCGCCGCTAAGTCGGCGGGCTACAGCAGCAGCCCCTTCACGTACGGCTTTGTGCAGAGAACACACCCGGAGTAACGGTCGATCGTCCCGGTCTCCAGGACCTCGACCGCCGGAGGCTCCCGGCGCATGCGGTCTGCAAACCCCGGATCGTGCTCTGCCATCGCCTGCAGGAAGACCGCGAGAGGCATGAACGGCCGGGCCTGCACCGGAACGATCCGGAAGTCCGCGAAATCGGCATCGAGCGTCGAGTTCCGGGCGAGGTCTTCGTCGAAGTAGAGGATGACCTCTAATTCAAGGCGTGCCTGTAGGTCCTTCAAGCGGTCAAGCCCGAGCCGCACGCCGACTGCGAGGCCGGTCGGTTCGAGTTCTTCTGGCTCTCCGGGGGAGTAGGTCTCGTATCCTGTTTCCATCATGGTACCACTCCGGAAGAATGGTTTCGCGAGAAACGATTTCTTTTCTCCGGCTGCCCTGGGGGCAACCGCTCCCCGGATCACCCCTCCTCCTCCCGCAAAACCGGGAGGAAGAAAACCTTTTCACCCTTCCGGCCTATTCAGTGCGATCGTGACAAGAACATGACCGCTCCCCTGCCGGCACTCTCCGGGGCCCTGGTCCGGGAGGTCCGGGCCGAGACTGTCATCGCCGCCCCGCCCGCGGTCGTCTGGCAGGTGCTGACCGACTTCGCCACCTATCCTGAGTGGAACCCGTTCATCCTCTCGATCGAGGGGAAGCCCTGGGTGGGGACATGCCTCTCGGTCGAGATCCGGCCTCCGGGAAGAAAGACCATGCGGTTTCGGCCGAGGGTGCTGCGGGTCGCAAAAGACCACGAGCTCCGGTGGATCGGCCGCGTCCTGATTGCAGGGGTTTTCGACGGCGAACACCGGTTCACCATCACCCCCGAGGGCGACGGTTCCCGGTTCGTCCAGGCCGAAATCTTCACCGGGCTGCTGGTGCCCGCCGTCGACCTCACCGGCACCTTCCGGGCGACCCATCTTGGGTTCCTGCTCATGAACCGTGCACTCAGGGAGCGGGTTGAGCGGAGCGCCCTCGGGAAACCTTCTTAACCCGGACATTCCCAGTATCTGCATGGATCCGTTCACGGCCCCGATCCGCTGCCGGGACGAGGTCTCCGGCGCCGTTGTGCCGGCCGCCTCCCGCCCCCTCATTTCCCGGGGTGAACGCCGCATATGAGACTGACGGTTCTCGTGGATAACGCCACCCTCACCGATCGCTACTTCCTTGCGGAACCCGGGCTCTCGATCTACCTTGAGGACGGAGGGACCCGCGTCCTCTTCGACGCCGGCTACTCGGGCATCCTCGTCGCCAACGCCCGGAAGATGGGGATCGACCTCCTCCGTGTCGAAGAGATTGTCATCTCCCACGGCCACCTCGACCACACCTGGGGTCTCGATGCCCTCGTCCGGCTCCATACCGAGGCGATTATCGAGGGCCGGGAGCGGATCGAGCCCACGTTCATCGCCCATCCTGATGCGTTCCTTACCAGGAGCTGCGACGGAGTCGGGGAGATCGGGTGCCACCTCTCGGTCGAGGAGCTCTTCCGGCACGGGAAAGTCCTCCTCACCGCGGCCCCCCTCTGGCTGACAGAGAACCTGGTCTTCCTCGGCGAGATCGAGCGGCGGTTCGAGTTCGAGAAGACGCCTCCATGTGGCTACATCTACACCCCCGACGGTATCCGGGACGACACCGTTGCCGACGACACCGCGCTCGCCTGTAAGACCGCGGAGGGGCTTGTCATCATAACGGGCTGTTCTCACTCCGGCATCTGCTCGATCATCGAGCAGGCATGCGAGGTCTGTGAAGAAGACCGGGTCGCCGACGTCATCGGCGGGTTCCACCTGCTCGATGCGCCGCAGGAGCAGATACAGGGGATCCTCGATTACTTTGCAGAGGTGCGGCCGGCGGCGCTCCACCCCTGCCACTGCACCGACCTTGCGGCAAAGATTGCTCTTGCAAAAGTAGCGGACGTCCGGGAGACGGGCGTCGGGCTCACCCTCGAGTACGGGTAGATCAGGGGGCGTGTTCCCGGAGGGCCGGGATCGCGCCGTGCTCCTCCTCGTAGGCGCGGACGGCCTCCGGGGCGCCGAGGAGGAAGCGGCGGGCGTTGTTGTAGACGGCCGGGTACGCATCCGCATCAAGGGAGGCGAGGAGGTCCGCGAGCACCGCGACGGTCGGAACCCGGTGGCGGCCCCCCATCCCGTCGATGAACGCGAACGCGTCGAGAGCCCGGACGGTGCTGTACTCGTTGACCGGGGCGAGCCGCCGGAGCACCTCCGCGAGGTAGGCCCGCCCCTCTTCGGTCTCGAGCGACCGCTTCCTGTTCAGTGCGAACCGCCCATAAAGCGCCCGCTGCTGGTCGGCCTGCTCGACTGCAAAAGCCGGCAAGGACTCGATCCGCTGCAGGATGGGGACGAGGTCGTCGGAGTCGCTCCCGGCGACCGTGGCGAGGAAGGATTCCCACGCGACGGGGCTTTTTGCCGACGCGGCGGAGAACTCTGCAAGGATCTCCAGCCGCTCAGAGGCGCTGCTCTCGAGGATCAGCGAAAACGCGGCGAGGCGGTCGGTTGCAGCCGTCGCCTCCCGGAACTGGCGAAGAAGCAGCTCGTGGATCTCCGGGGTGTCGAGGGTGGCGAGGATCGAAAGACAGACGTTCTTCCTCTGCCGCCGCCGGATCGCCGCAGCCTCCTCCTCCAGGGAGCCCGGCCCGGTGGGGGCGCCAGCCGACGCCCGCCGGTAGAGCGAGAGGAGAGTGTCGCGGTTCCGTCTGGCGATGGCGGCATAAATTGCCTGTCGCGCATCGTAGAGCGCCCGGTAGTGGTGGGCGAACCGAACGTCTTCGACTGAGGGGAAGATGGTCAGGAACTGCCCGCCCGCCTCCTCCATGAGGTGGTCGTCAGCGAGGAGGGCGATGCAGAGGTCGGCAAACCGGTCGGAGACGGCTGCGCCCGGGTCCTCAAGCAGGCGAAGCATCTCGCGGTCGGCAAGCGCGAGGAGCGCGGTGAACCGGCCGACGATATCGGAGTCCTTCATGACCTGGAGGTGGAGTTCGTCCTCCGGCGGTTGGTATGCCGTCTTCCCGTAGAAGGAGTAGCCGCGGTTGAGGGAGAGGAACGCGGGCCGGTCGACACCTTCGAGGGCGATCTCTCCGGCCTCGTCTGCGATCCGGACGGTCATATCTGCGATATCCCGGCCATCGGCATCCACGAGCGCGAACCGGAACGGGAACTCCCAGAGACGGCCGGCAGGCGTTCGGCTCTGCCGGTAGGTGAGGGTGAACCGCCGCTCGCCCGGGTCGTATGCGGGAGCCACGGTGAGGACGGGGTACTCCTTCTCCTTCAGCCAGACCGCAGCCATCGTTGTGAAGTCCTGCCCGGCGGCTTCCTCCATGCAGCGCAGCCAGTCCGTCCGCGAGGCGTTCGCGTGCCGGAACCGGTCGTGGTAGCGGGCGAGACCCCGGGCAAACGCCTCTTTCCCCATCAGCGTCTCGATCATCCTGACGAACTCGGGGGCTTTGACGTAGGTGACGCCCGTGATGAGGTCGTTCGGGTCGTTGAAGCCGTCCGGCTCGATCGGCATCGAGCCTGCGCCCCGATCGAGCGTGAGCGTCCCGGCCGCCGGGTCGAGAAGGTCGAGCACGGTCTTGATGCGGGAGTAGGCCTCGCCGAAGAGGAAGGCGTGGTGCTGGTTCTCGACGTGGACCGTCACCGCTTCGTTGAGCCAGATCTCGAACGGGCTCCTCCCCGTCACCTCGGAGCCGTTCTCGTTGTGGTAGTACTCGTGGACCTTGACCCGGATCAGGTACTCGAAGGCCGGGTCGGTCGTGTCGGGCCCGGGCATGATCCGGTTTGCGGCGATCGTCGTGTTTCCGACGTTCTCCATCCCGCCGAAGTCGGAGTTCTGCATGGCGATCTCCCGGTAGACCGCACCGGTGTAGGCGTAGCCCGGGGTTATGGTCGCAATAAGTTCCTTAAGCGTTCTTCTGTACCCTTCAAGGTTCGAGAAGTCCCTGGAGCGTTTCGCCTCGTCCCGCACCCGCGTGAGTCGCCAGATCTCCCGCCGGGTCTCCCGGTCGCGGTACTGCTCGGGGCCGGTGAAGAGGTGGACCCACATCACCCCATCCGCGAGGATTGCGAGCGCACGCTCCGCGCCCCCCGGGTCGGAGCCGGGTTTTACGAGGAGTTCAAGGGTGAACGTCCGACCGTCGGGGTACTCGAACTCCCGCCGGTAGGTGTCGTAGCACCCCACCCCGAGGAAGAAGAGATAGGGAGCCATCGGGGTCGTGGTGTTCTCGTACCTCTGGATGGAGCGGCCGGGAGCACAGGGAAGACGCGGTCCCGCGGGATCGCCGTTTGATATGGTATTTGTATACCCGGCATCAGCGATGATTGCCGTCGTGTAGGTGCACTTGGCGGTCATGTCGTCCAGGCACGGGACCAGCCGCTGGAACCCCCACTGCTGGCACTGGGTGATCTGGGCAGGCGGCCCGCCGGGGCAGAGACCGTCGTAGTAGAGCCCTTCGAGGAGGTGGGTGCTCGGCCGGCAGATCGTCTCGGTATCGAGGGTGAACCGGGTCCGGGGCGGGACGGGCGGGTCGAAGGCGACGGTGAGGATCGCGGCATCGCGGTCGTAGGTATGGGTGACGGCGTATCCGGCACACGCGACGCGGAGGATGTCGAGATCCCGGGCGTTCAGGGCGAGGGACGCAAACGGCGCGTCAAGCGTCTCGGCGGTGAGGGCGGAGACGACCCGGGTGTGGCCGTCATAGACATCGAAGGTGAGGTCCATGTGGACGACCTGCACCGGGAGCGCCCCGAAGTCCTCCGGGTAGTAGCGAAAGAGCCTCTTCTGCTCTCCTTCTCCCGTCAAAATTCCGCCTCGCCGGTTATCTCGCGCAGCGCACGGCGGATTGCCGTCCGGACCTCGGGCTCGTCTTCTTCCTCGAGTGTGGTAGAGAGGGCGCCGGCCGCCCGCGGGTCGTGCAGTTTCCCGAGCGCATCGGCGGCGGCCGCCCTGACGTCCTTCTTTTTGTCCGCAAGAAGAGGGAGGAGCGGTTCGACCGCACGCTGATCGCCGAGCTCTCCGAGCGACCAGGCGGCACCGCGCCGCACCCACCGGTCGCGGTCGGCGAGGAGAGGCAGCAGCGGTTCGATTGCCCGCGCGTCGCGGAGTTTCCCAAGCGCCTGAGCGGCGACCCAGCGGACCTCGTTCTCGCGGTCGGCGAGAGCGGCGATCAACGGTTCGACCGCCCGCGGATCGGCGCACCCCCCGAGCGCCTCGGCCGCCCGCAGTCGGTAGGGGGTGCTCTCGTCCGAGAGCTGCTCGATGTACTTGCCGATGTACTCCTCGCGCCGCTTCTCTTTATCTTCCATAAGGCGTTTTACCGAGCGTTCCATCTCCATCCCTTCAGGTTCTGCTGCACACCAGATGTCGTTTACGGTATATAGCATCTGGTACGGCTACGCAATCTCCTCTTCTTCTTCGCCGAGAACGTCGAACGCGACGATCCTGTAGGTGTAGTACCGCCCGTCCGGCGCGGTGAAGGAGAGGAAGACCATCAGACCATACTCGTCCGAGATCCAGAGTTCGGCATCGCTGTCGATGGTGTGATGTTCGAAGCCAAACCTGATGAGAGCCTCCTCGATGGCGCTGTCGGCCTCCATATCCCGGACCATCTCAAACGTCGCGGCCAGGGGATACTGCTGCTCCTCGAGCGCAAATACCTGGAGCCTTGCCTGCTTCTCCGCAAGGAGGAGATTATCCAGGGTCATCATGATCTCCTGCGCGACCAGATTCACCTCTTCCAGCCCCATACCCGTACTTTGAATCCGTCGGTATATAGTTGGCGAAGTTTTTCCCTGCCGGCCAGGGAACCAATCCTGCCTCCCATCACGATGCCGGAAAAATCATTTCTCGAACGTGCCCGGACACGTCTCCATCCTCGCCATGGCGTCAGCATAGCGAAACCCTAAAACATTCTGGTGCCAATACAACGCTGATGGCAGAAGGCAGGCTCAAGATTGTCGTATTCGGCTCCTTCAATGCAGGAAAATCCAGTTTTATCCAGGCACTCGACCCCCGCAGCCGCCACATCGAAGCAACCTCGAAAGAGGGTCCCACGACCGTTGCATTCGACTTCGGCCGGCTGACGGTGAGGGACCAGGCGGTCTATCTTTTCGGGACGCCGGGGCAGGAGCGGTTCGAGTTTGTCCGGCAGATCCTCTCGCGGGGGATGGACGGCGCGATCATCGTTGTGGACGCCACCACGGGGGTGGACGCGATGACCCGGCACCTCTACGGCCAATTAAAGGACCTCAAGGTGCCGCTCGCGTTCATGGCGAACAAGTGCGATAGTCCGGGTGCGGTGCCCGAGGCTGTCTGCCGGGATCTCCCCGGGGAGATTGTGCACCCCATCTCTGCGCGGAACGGCGAGAATGTCCATGCGGCACTCGATGCCTTTGTGGCAACCCTGGCCGCCCGGTAGCGATCATTTTTACTTCCTGAAGGTCGTTTTCTTCTGCACACAATGACCCGCAATGAGACCTATATCAGGGAGATCGCCCGGCTGCTCACGAGTTTTCTTTCGAGCGGAAACGCCGGGGATCTTCTCGCCTACCTGGTCGCGGGAAGCAATCTCCCCGGGCCCCGGGTAAACCTGGAACTCGCGGGAGCGTTTGCCGAGACCGTGCGGGAGTTCGCGGTTGCCGATACCAATGACCACCGGGTCCTGTGGGGCCTTTGCGTCGAGCTTGCCTGCGTCTCCTCGGACGATGCGCCGACGGGAGACCCGCATGAGTTCCTCTCATTCTGCGGTGTTCGGGGTATCGGGGCGATCGGATCCGTATCGCCGGCGTGCGTTGAGGCGGCGCTCAGTCAACTCGCGGAGGCCTCTGTCGATCCGCGGTGGCGGGTCCGGGAAGCGGTGACGATGGGGCTTCAGGACCTTCTCTCCCGGCAGCGTGACACGACTGTTCCGGAGCTGGAAGACTGGGTGGAAGGCGGCTCCTGGCTCACCATGCGGGCCGCGGTCGCAGGGGTTGCCGAGCCGGACCTCCTCGCGGAGCCGGACCTCGCAGAGATGGCGTTCAGGCTCCATCGAAAGACCCTGATCCGGGTCTATACCGCGGGGGAGAGGCAGTCCGAGGCCTTCCGCGCGCTTCGGAAGGCGCTCGGCTACACGCTTGGCCTGGTCGTCGCCGCTCTGCCTGCTATCGGCTTTGAGTACCTGCGGCAGCTTGCGACCCTCGACGACCAGGATATCCGGTGGATTGTGCGGGAGAACCTCAGAAAGAGCAGGCTCGAGAAGCAGTACCCCGAGACGGTGCAGCACATCCGGGCGCAGATGGGGTAGGGGGAGCGGTTACCCGGCGTCTTCTGTATCGGTGAATGCGGAGAGGAGCGCAACAACCTCCTCCCTGAGTGCGGGGATATCGCGGTCCACGACCACCCAGATCTCGTCAGGGTCCACGCGGAAGTATGCGTGAACCAGAATGTTCCGAAGGCCTATCACCTGTTTCCACGGAACGCCGGGAGAAGCGCTTCGCAGGCGCGAAGGTAGGCGTGCAGCGGCTTCCCCGATGATCTGGAGGTGGTGAACCATCCAGACCTGCACCAGTTCATCCTGCAAAAACGCATCTCTCCCCCGGATCGCATACCGCTCAATCTCTTCGATCGCTTCCAGCATATCGAGGAGCCGCTCGTTCCCGTCCCTCATAGCGGCACTGCCTCTCCGAGAATCCGCTTTCTGTATCGTTCCTTGAGTGCTGTCTCCGTCACCACGTCCACCCGGCACCCGAGAGCCTCCTCCAGGTCCTGGATGAGCGCGATGTGGTCGAGGAGGCTCCTGCCCGGCTCCAGGTCGACCAGGAGATCCAGGTCACTCTCCGGCCCGGCCTCGCCGCGGGCGACCGATCCGAAGATCCGCAGGTTCGTGGCGCCGTGCCGCCTAGCTATTGCGAGAATCCTGGAACGTTTCTTCCGGATCAGATCCTGTGTGACGGACACGGCTGTTCAATCAGTCTTATCGGAAGGTGAAGATATAAATTTGCCCCCAGATGATTGCATCGCTAGAATTGCGGCCTTCAGGGCAGCCTTCACGACAGGGGCGGTCTTCCAGTGTTCTCCGATTAAGTCGGACTAATCCCCTCCCGCGTCCACCCTATAAGTGTCTGTCACATTCCCGGGAGGCCTGGCAAGCAAGGAGAGCCAACCATGGCAGACTTCGTGCAGACCACCGTCAACAAGACGGCGGTCCGGGACCTCGCCGTCCCGATCACCGATGTAGAGTCGTTTAACATCCTCATCCTGGCCGTCATCAACGACAACCCCTTCGGGTGCGTCGGGTATACCGACCGCGACGGCCAGACCGTTGATGCGGTCGTCCGGAGTCGCGAGCACTACACAGCGAAGGTGTTCTACCTCAGCGGCGAGGGCAAGCGCGTTGGGAGTGTCTCGCTCCTCTCCCCGACGATCGCCGCGTTCAACGCGAACGCCGCAGAGGTCCTCGGCAACACGGCGCTGGCAACCGCGATGGGCGCAACCGCTGCTGTCCGCGACGGCCCCGGCGAGACCTACTACGCCCGGCTCAAGTGCCACAACCCCTCCGGCGACGACTATGACGTCACCTCCACCAGGAAGACCGTCCGGATCTCATCCTACCATGACGACGCGATCAAAAACACCGTCGAAACCTGGGCCGACGACGTCACGTCGCTGGAGTGAAAGGGAGATTCTTTACCTCTCTCTTTTCCCGAAGTAAATCCATCCTGTCGAGATCCCTGCCAACTCTGTCGAATGGTATGGGTCACAAAAGTAACTCCGTAATTTCTCCCTGAAGATAGTCCTGAAAGGACAGTATGCCCTTCTAATTATCGATGGGCACTGACAGTTGCAGGTTGTGCCTCGGTTCCTCTATCCCACAATCGTCGACGCCGTCTCATCGAAGGGGTTTGTCCGCATCGCAAGCGAGAAGAGGTACGGGTAGTTCTTCTGCAGGTAGCGCATGTAGTCCAGCCACTCGCGGATGAGGAGGCCGTAGATCCGTTCGAGGTCGCCCGCGAGATGGGCCGCGTCGGTCTCTGGCAGATCGGAGACGTCCGGTCGGCGCTGCAGTTCTTCATTGAAATGGAATATCGCCCGGAGGAGTTCGGTGAACTTCTCATGCTCAAGGAGCACGGGGTTCTCCAGCAACCGCAAGAGGAAGTCTTCGCGCGACCCGAGGAACCGCTTGACGGCGGCGAGGTCGACGTTTTCCACCCCGACACGGCAGGGATGCCGCCTCAGCCGTTTTACAACCTCCAAAAACGTCTCGTCGGTCCAGGTATCGTCGACCAGCAGTAGCGGCCGGACCGCATCACGGTCGGGATCGTTATCGGAGATGTAGGTCAGGAGCTGTGTCCCGAGGGCCGAGAAGAACGCTCCGATGACCATGTTCAGTTTTTCCAGCCTCTGCCGCCGGTCGCGGGACGCGAGCACCTGGTGGAAGACGAGCGTCACCAGGAGGACCTCGAGCGGGAGGAACGCAATATCGCCGAGCGTGTAGATGCTGATGTGGAAGAGGTCCTGAAAGATCAGGAAATGCAGAGCGTAGAGCACGACCGAGAGGGTGATAAGCCCCGCACCGAAGGTGACCAGCCACCGTCGTTCGTCCATTGCTGGGGCTTATGCATCCCGGATCCCATGAAACCCGCTGCCCCGGGTGGGTGGCCTCGCCGCGCTCACACCCCGTAGCGCTTCCACGCCTCCTCGACGTGCAGCGCTTGCATCCCGAGTCTTTGGGGCGCATCGACATCGTTCTCGGTGTTATCCCCGATGAAGAGGACGCCGGGAGCGGATAGCTCCATCCGCTGGAGAGCCGTCGCGTATATCCGCGGGTCCGGCTTCTTGTAGCCAAGGTCCGAAGAGAAGATGACGAAACCGAGACGGCCGTAAAGCCCGAGCGCCCGCATCTCGCGCTCTGAGAAGACCCGCTGCCCGTTCGAGACGACCCCTGTCTTCTTCGTGGAGAAGAGATCAAGCAATCTTCGGCTCTTTTCGATGACGCCGAGGCGCCGGAGCGACGCGGCCCGGAACGCCCGGGCAGCCTCGATGCCGAGTTGCTCTGCATCAATCTCCCAGACGGCGTGTTCGGCACAGATACCGGCAAAGATCTCTTCGACCCGCACCTCAGGGTGGCGCTCCCCGGTCCGGTCGGCCGCTTCCCTGACCCGGGCGGCGTAGAGGTCCTGCAGGACTTCAGGCATGATCCGGACGCCCTGGTAGATGAGCCACCGCGAGAGGCACCGGTAGGTCTCGAAATCCTGCTCATCGGTCAGGACATCGATGAGCGTCCCGTAGCAGTCGAAGAGGACCCCTGTTACCGGTGGATCGCCGCGAGACACGCCTCCGCCTCCGCTAAAAGCCAGTCACGTTCCGCCGCCCGCCAGGGCAGCCTTGCTATCCTGAGGTATCCGAGCGCCATAAAGAAGGGGAGAACGGCGGTATTGCGCCGGAACTCTTCCTCGCTCCGGCTGTAGTGCCAGAGCAGGTGGCCGATGTAGTCTTCTGCCCTCGAGGTGCTTCTGCCCGATGTCTTGAGTTCCGAAGCGAGGATGCCGAGGTCGCGGACCGGGTGGGTATGGTTCCGTGCCCCCTCGAAGTCGATTGCGCAGGTCTCGCCGTCGAAGAGGTAGTTGCTGAGCGTGGCGTCGCCGTGGACCATGCAGCCGGCATCGGGGTCAAGCCGCGTGCCGTGCCACCACGCCCCGAGCAGGCGGTCGAACCGCTTCCTCTGGTGGCCCGGCAGAGCATTCTGGTCGAGCACCGCATGGAAGTAGGCGAAATCCCGCTCCTGTTTGCAGGATGTCTGCGTGCCGTCGTGGAGCCGGCGGAGGAGGTGCGCGACGCCGGTAAGGGGGTCGTAAAGGGATACTCCCGCCGCAAGGAGCTCGCGGAGCGTCCTCCCCGGGACATACTCGGTCACGAGGACGGAGTTGAACCGGCTGTTTGTGGCGATGGCATGGGGAACCCGGATCCAGCCGGATACGTGGCGAAGCCGGCGAAACTCGTTCCTCATCGCTGCATCCGCGTTGTAACGGGTCTTCACACCCGTCGGCGCACCGAAGAATTTGCCGATCACGCTGAGCCCGGTGCCGGCAAACTCGTACCGGCAGACGACGTGCGATGCAGGCTCTACCCGGTAGACCCGGATCTTACCGCGCCACCCGGCCAATCGGTCGGCGAGGACGCTCGCGAGCCAGTCCCCGAACGCGTCGCCGCCCTCCAGGCGCCCTACCTTCTTCTCGACGATCAACCGCTGTGCCACCTGCAGGCCCTGGGGTTCTGCAGGGCAATGAAGATACCCCCGGCACCGGACGACCCACACCTTTTTTACCGCCAGGACATCTTAACGGGGTGCCGGTGCATCCCGGGAGTGACGAGCCATGATACCGTTCCGTGAATATCTTGAGAGGATCGGGCCCGCCGTCAACCGCCGGATCGAGGAGGTGGCGAGCAGCGAGGATGCGATTGATCCCGCCGTCCTCCCGCTCCTCGCCAGGGGGAAGCGGATGCGGGCGGGGCTCCTTCTCTGCATCCACGCCGGCCTGACGCGCGAGGCGGTGCCCACCCGGCAGGCGCTTGACCTCGCCTGTGCCGTCGAGCTCGCCCACGCCGCAAGCCTCATCCTCGACGATATGCTGGACGGGGACACGGTCCGGCGGGGGGCTCCGACCCTCCATCTCACCCGGGGAGAGGGGCGTGCGGTCCTCGACGCCGTCGGTGTCCTTGCGCTGCCCTACATACTCGCCGCCCCCTACGGTGCCGGATACGTGACGATGCTCGCGTCGGCCCAGCAGCGTATGGCCCGGGGCGTGGCCTGGGAGATGCTTGGGGGACCGGAACTCCCGGCAGCCGAACTCTATGACGCGATCGTCGCCAGAAAGACGGGATGCCTCTTCTCACTCGCGGCGGCCTGGGGCGCCATGGCGGCGGGAGAAGAGAAGGCGGTCGTCACCGCGTTCGCGGGCTTCGGCCTCTCTGCCGGGAAGGCGATGCAGATCGCCGACGACATCGCGGACCTGTACGCACCGGCGGTGGGGTATGGGGACGCCCGTCCCGGGTCTGAGGCGCTCCTCCTCCGGTGCGTTCATCCGGGAGACAACGGCACGGGGCAGACGCTCCAGCGTCTGCTCGAGCGGGAGATAGACGGTGCGGCCGTCCGGATTGCGGACCTGGGCCGGCAGCGGGTGCCGGCGGAGGCGTGGGAACCCCTCGGGCGGGTGGTCAGGGATATCGTGGGGCTCACGATCAGGGGCGGCACGCCAGACGACGGGACCCTGCTTCAGGCCGCCTGCTCCGGCGAGCTTCCGCAACGGTGAACTACCGCTTCGTCCCACAATCTATTGAGAAACCATGCCGGTAATAACCATTCGTATGGCAGAGGGACGGACGCTTGAACAGAAACGGATACTCGCAGACGAGATCACCGCCGCGGTCACGAAGACGTTCGGCGTTGACCCACAGGTGGTCACCATCTTCTTTGAGGAACTTACGACCGAGAGCATCGCACGGGCGGGAAAACTCCTCTCGGAGCAGTAGTCCCGTAGCGAGCGAACATTTTTTTAGCCGGAAGGAGCCTCAAACCCCGTGAGTGAATGGCATCATGGCACGCGAATTTGACGAGAAGGACTTTGCCATCCTGCGAAAACTGGCTCCTGAATACAGCGGTGTCCTCTGTCCGGGCTCAGGGCACGAGTTCCACTCGATCCTCCCCCCGGTCTCCAACCATATCGCGAAGGACGAGGAAGACTTTGCAGAACGGGTCAGCCGCCTCTCGGACGAGGAATGGGGCTATCTCACCGACCAGATCCTCGCCGGCCGGGAGGACCTCGGGTGCATGCCCGAGGAGGATATCGAGACCGTTCTCGTCCGTATCCGACAGGCGGTATCGGAGGCGGCGGCCGAGAGGGTCGAGCGGCTCTACCACCTCTCCGGGTGCGGGCTGCTCTAGCGACTGGCCGCATCCGGAAACGGTATATGTTTCGGCGACGACCAGACCTTCATGGAATTAAAAGAGCAACTTACCGGCGTTCCCGGGATGCTCCGGCCGTTCAAGGCGTACCTCCGCGAGGCAGGACTCAACGAGGGTGACCAGGTCGTCTATTACGGCTGTCCCGGCACCTGCACCCCCTTCATCGAACTCCTGGGGTTCGCCATCCGTGATCTGCCCCTCGAGCAGGTCTATGTCCCCTACGCGGACGAGGCGGCGGCAAAGGCGATCCGCCCGGTCAAGGGTGTCGGGATGCAGGTCTCCGATGATGCGGTCAGCGTCGACCCGAAGGTGGTCGTCCTGATGGGCGGGCTCTCGATGCCGGGCGTCCCGGTCGAGAAAGAAGCGGTGCAGGCGGCCGTCGCCGCTCATCCCGGGGCGAAGGTCGTCGGCATCTGTTTCATGCAGATGTTTGAGAAGATGGGCTGGCTCGATACCTTCGACTTCGATCTCATCATCGACGCCGCCATCGATCCGGTCAAGGTCTGGCAATAATCAACCGGTCGGGCGCCGCCGGTGCAGATGGGGCCGGCGGTTCCCGCGCCCGGTTGGACCGGAAGAGGGTGAACCGGAACGCCGCTCCCTC
>PGYH01000055.1 GCA_002839575.1 Methanomicrobiales archaeon HGW-Methanomicrobiales-6 | reverse complement strand
TCGAGGAACTGAGATTTGGCACCGAGCTGATCAAGCGCGGCTTTGCGTCGATGCAGAAGGGCGGCGTCATCATGGACGTCGTCAACGCAGAGCAGGCGCAGCTCGCCGAAGAGGCCGGTGCCGTCGCCGTCATGGCGCTTGAGAGAGTCCCTGCCGATATCAGAGCGGCCGGGGGCGTGGCCCGCATGGCCGACCCGCAGAAGATCGTCGAGATCATCGATGCGGTATCCATCCCGGTGATGGGGAAGGCCCGGATCGGCCACTTCGTCGAGGCCCAGATACTGGAAGCGCTCGGCGTGGATATGGTCGACGAGAGCGAGGTCCTGACCCCCGCCGACGAGCAGTTTCATATCGATAAGACCGGGTTTGGTGTCCCGTTCGTCTGCGGCGCCCGGAACCTCGGGGAGGCGTTGCGCCGTATCAACGAGGGCGCGGCGATGATCCGGACAAAGGGCGAGGCCGGCACCGGCAACGTCGTAGAGGCGGTCCGCCACATGCGGGCGATAATGGGCGGGATCCGGGCGCTCGCCGGCCTCTCCAGCCAGGAACTCGTCGACCGGGCCCGCGAGATCGAGGCGCCGGTCGAGCTCGTCATCGAGTGCGCAAACCTCGGCCGTCTTCCCGTCGTGAACTTCTCCGCCGGCGGCATCGCGACCCCCGCAGACGCGGCGCTGATGATGCAGCTCGGTGCCGACGGTGTCTTTGTCGGATCGGGCATCTTCAAGTCCACGAACCCCGAGGCGACCGCCCGGGCGATCGTGGAGGCGGTCAACCACTATGAAGATGCAAAAGTCATCGCCGAGGTGAGCAAGGGCCTTGGAGAGGCGATGAAGGGTCTCGACGTCCATCTCCTCCGGGAAGACGAGGTGTTGCAGACCCGTGGGCGTTAAGGTCGGCGTTCTCGCGCTCCAGGGCGACGTCGCCGAGCATATCGCGGCGTTCCGCGAGGCTCTCGCGGAGAGGCCGGGTTCATCGGTCGCGGCGGTCCGGCGCGCGGAAGACCTCACGGACCTGGACGCGCTCGCGATACCGGGCGGGGAGTCCACCACCATCTCCCGGCTGATCGAGAAGAACGGGCTTTACGAGCCGCTCGCGGAGTTTGGGGGCGGGGTCTTTGCCACCTGCGCGGGGATGGTCCTCGTCTCGGACCGGGTGGACGACCCCCGGATCCGGCCCCTCTCCCGCATCCCGATGCACGTGGCGCGCAACGCCTTCGGGCGGCAGGTCGACTCCCGCGAGGCGATGCTCGAGGTTGCGGGGCTTGCCGAACCCTTCCGGGCAATCTTCATCCGGGCGCCGGTGGCGACGGACGTCGGCCCCGACGTCGAGGTGCTCGCCCGCATCACGGAGGGGATTGTTGCCGTCAGGAGCGGCCGGCACATGGCGTTCGCCTTCCACCCGGAACTCGGCGGGGATCTCCGCCTGCACCGGATGTTTCTTGAGGGGATCGGGGTATAAGGGCCCCGGATCATCCACCTATCTTTCAACTTCCGTCGTCATCTACGATCAGTTGCGCCCACGCCTCACCTTCGGCCGTCAGGCGGTAGATGATCCAGTTCCCCTGTGCCTCACCGGCGATCAGGTTCGCTTTCTTCAGGACACCAAGGTGGTAGGAGAGTTTCGAGTCTGCAATGCCGAGCACCGCCTTGACGACGCAGACACAGAGGGGCTGGACGGCGAGCATCGCGAGGATCTTTAAGCGGAGGGGGTCGGCGAGTGCGCGAAAGAGGGCGCTCTCCCTTTCCAGGGCCTCGTCCCCCGGCAGCCGCTCCATCAGTCCCGCGATGCCGCCGCACCGGCAGAGCGCCTCCTCGATCCCTTCCGGGAGGGCCATCGATTCCTGCCTGCGCGTAGTGTTCTTTTCCAACCCGGACTCAGACCCCATGTTTCAAGCAATTATGAAATGGCAGCCGATATATAGACACCGATCCGCCGGGAAAGCCTGCGCTGCCCCACCGGCTAATTCCCCTTTTTTCCATCCCCGGCCGGACCTATTTCAAACATTGCAGAAACCTTCACCATAATCTCGGCATGCTGCTAACCTAAGATTCAAACAAATTTAAAATACCCTTCGGGTGCGATCGAATGACTGAAAGAGTAACCGAGAGCGTTGATATCGCCAGTGTATTGAAAAAGCACGCGCCGACAATCGTTCTGTTAGCCGTCATCGTCGGCCTGACCGTATGGTCGTTTTCGACCGGCATGGCAGCAAAAGAAGGGGCGCCCGCTATCACGTTGACGGCGGTAATCCTGCTCATCGTTGTCGGACTGGCCGCGGGAATGCTTGGCGGAATCATCGGGACCGGCGGCTGCAGCGTCATGCTGCCGATCCTCCATTTTTACCTGGGGTATCCGGTGCCCATCGCCATAGGTACCACGCTGTTCGCTGTCATCTTTACAGCGATATCCGGAGGGTACGGTCATCTGATACGGAAAAACCTGGATGTAAAAACTACCCTATGGCTTGGTGGGTTTGGCATAATCGGCGTGATTGCCGGTTCGTATGCCTTCAACCTGCTCTCGGATCAGACGGCCCTTCTGGGACTGATACTCGGTATAGCGTTCCTTCTGCCTGCGGTTCGCATGATTCTCGAAGGGGTTGCGCATCGAAAGAAAAGCCAGCCGGAAGGAAACGTCATCCCCGGTTCAGAGGGGAGAAAAGGGCTGTTCGGGTTTGTCGTCGGTATTCTGACGGGGCTTGTCGGACTGGGTGGAGGATATGCCCTTGTTCCCGGTCTGATCTACCTGTTTAACGCGCCGGTGTACGTCACAATGGGAACGTCACTGGCAACGATGATCCCCCTGGCCGTCGTCGGCGGGGGCATCAAGCTCGCGGAGGGATACGTTGCAATCGGCGCTGCACTGATCCTGGCCGCCGGAACGATCGTGGGTGCACAGCTCGGTGCTGCCGTCATCAAGAAATTCCACCCGGCAACGTTGAAACTGATCTTCGGCGTCTACTTTTTGTACGTCTCGGTGAAGTTTATACTGGCGTATTTCGGGGTTGCAATATTTTAGCGCGAGATCCGGACCTCGGTGCCATCCCCTCGCAGTTACGATGGGGGAGCTTATCTCCGGCCAGGTGGACGGTTCCCGGTTGCGAACCCTGCCCTCATCCCGGACGGAGGATAGTGGCGGTCCGGAGAGGCCTGCACACCGCGTTCGCGTTCCAACCGGGGCTCGGTGGCAGGGCCTGTACCGGGTGTTGTATAGATCCCCGGATGTGCCTGTTTTCAACTCCGGGCGTTGCCTGCTATCTGCTGCGCCCAGGCGCTGCCTTCACCGGTCAGCCGGTAGATGATCCAGTTCCCCTGCGCCTCGCCGACGATCAGCCCGGCTGTCTTCAGGACCGAGAGATGGTAAGATAACTTTGAATCCGCTATCCCGAGCACTACCTTGATGACACAGACACAGAGCGGCTGCACGGCAAGCATCGCAAGGATCTTGAGGCGGAACGGGTCGGCGAGTGCTCGAAAGAGGGCGCTCTCCCGTTCCAGGATGCCCTCCTCCGGCAACTGCTCCACCAGCCCCGCGATCCCGCCGCACTGGCAGAGCGACTCCTCGACGTCGGGAGGAAGGGACAGGGATGCGCCCCGGTATATTTCGTCTTCTGTCATCGGGGTGTCACACTCATTATTTCAGGGTAACATGAAATGGAGATGCCTATAACTTTTCGACGCTACCATACGGATACGAACCGGTTGTAAGACCGCAGAGGAAAAACGTCGGTGTTATCAGCGGTGGCAGAGCAGCACGGCTCATCCTGACCGGACTCTACCGCAAGCTCGCTGAATGACCCCCGCGTCAACTCTTTTTGAAACCAGAACATTTATCGGGTGGCGTCACCACACTATTTCAAATAATGTTGAAACGATGGAGCGTAGCACCATGACGGACGACACCAGCAAAAACCGGAAGGAGGGCATCGCCGGACGGATCAAGAACCTTTTTGCACCGGAGAGCGACTGCGGCTGCGGCGGCGGCTGCTGCGGCAACGTAAAGATTGTGCCGAAGAAGACGGACGAGAAGAAGGAGTGACCGGAAGCGGAGCATGGCAGGCGTATGGGTGAGGAGTTCCGTGCCCGGGCGGCGTACGGCCCTCAGGAGAGGGAACGGGGCAGGTGAGTGAGCGACCATGGATGCCGCTTCGAACCTGATCACCGCCGGAGAGTTTTTCGTCGTCATCGCCGGGGAACTGGTTCTGCTCTTTGTGGGGATCACCTTCCTGGTCGGGCTCCTCCAGGCCTACATTCCCGAAGAACGGATCCGGAGCGTGCTCGCCGGGAGGCGGCAGGGTGTCGGGAACGTTATCGGGGCCGGGTTCGGCGCCCTCACCCCGTTCTGCTCCTGCTCGACGATCCCGATCCTGCTCGGCCTCCTCGACATCGGGGTCCCGTTCGGCATCTGCATGTCGTTCCTGCTCGCATCCCCGCTCTTGAACCCGGTGATCCTCGCCCTCCTCGTCGCGCTCGTCGGGATCGTCCCGACTGCCGTCTACGCCGCCCTTACCTTCACGGCCGCAGTCGTGCTCGGGGCGCTCCTCGGGCGGCTCGGCTACGCCCGCTACGTGAAGGACGTCATGGTCGAAGGCCGGCCGGAGCCGTGCGGCTGCAACAGCAGCCACGGGACGCGGATTCACGCTGCGTTCTCATTCGCGGTCAGTCTCTTCCGGCAGGTCTTCCCCTACCTCCTGCTCGGCGCGGGGATCGGGGCGTTCATCTACGGGTTCATCCCCGGAGACCTGATCGTCTCTCTCGCGGGGCCGGACAACCCTCTCGCCATCCCGGTCGCGGCGGTCATCGGCATCCCGATGTACATCCGGGCGGAAACGCTCATCCCCGTGAGCGCCGTCCTCCTCGAGAAGGGAATGGGGATCGGCGCCGTGATGGCGCTGATCATCGGCGGCGCGGGAGCGAGCATCCCGGAAGTGACGCTGCTTGCGGCGATCTTCGAGCGGCGCCTTCTCGCTGCCTTCGTGGCGGCCATCCTGGGGGCCGCCGTCCTTGCCGGCGTGGCCTTCCAGGCCCTTGCCGTCATCTGAATCACGGATTGAGCATACAAGAACGAAGAAAGGAATAGACCATGATCGACATACTCATCGCCGCTCTTGCGTCGGGGCTCGCGGCAGTGCTCGACTACCTCTCGGCGCACGTCCTCACCTGCCTGGTCCCGGCGTTCTTCATCGCCGGGGCCATCGCCGCGTTCGTCAAGAAGGACGCGATCCTGAAGTACTTCAGCCCGGACACTCCAAAATACATCTCCTACGGGCTGGCATCGGTCTCGGGGACGGTCCTTGCCGTCTGCAGCTGCACCATCCTCCCGATATTCGCCGGGATCCTCAAGAAAGGGAGCGGCATCGGCCCCGCGACGACGTTTCTCTTTGCCGGGCCGGCCATCAACATCCTCGCGATCATCTATACCGCCCGGGTCCTCGGGTTCGACCTCGGGATAGCCCGGGCGGTCTTTGCGGTCGTGCTCGCCATCGTCATCGGGCTTTTCATGGCGCTGATCTTCCGGTCGACCGACGTTGAGACCCGGAGACAGCAGGCGATGGCGCCGACCGTCGCCGGGGCGTGCGAGGAGGAGAAGCCGCGCTGGGTCACGCCGGCGTTCTTCGCCCTCCTGACAGGGATACTGGTCTTCGGGGCGTCGCAGCTCGAGTGGGCGCTCCGGCTCGGCATCGTCTACATCCTCACGCTCGCGATCGCCGTCCTGCTCATCTACTACTTCGATCGCGACGAGGTGACCGACTGGGGGCTGGAGACGTGGGACCTGACGAAGAAGATCTTTCCGATCCTGATCGGGGGAACCTTCCTCGTCGGGATCATCGCCTTCTTCCTCCCGCCCGAGACCTTCCAGCCCTTCTTCGGGAACAACTCGCTCGGCGCGAACTTCCTCGCGGCCGTTGTCGGGATGATCCTCTACATGCCGACGCTGCTTGAGGTCCCGATCATCGGCACGACCTTCGGCTACTCGGCAGGCCTCATGGCCCCGGGACCGGCGCTCGCCCTCCTGCTGGCCGGGCCGACGATCAGCCTCCCCTCCGTCCTCGTCATCTCCCGGATCGTCGGGGCGAAGAAGACGGCGGCCTACGTGGGGCTTGTGGTGGTCTTCGCGACCGTTGCGGGGTTCGTGTACGGGAACGGGATGCTGCTCATATAGGAGTGATCGTATGGAGACGAAGAAGAGAGAGAAACCCTGCTGCGCCGCAGAGGCCCTCCGGCGCGTCCGCCGGATCGAGGTCGGCGGGGTCGTCGTCGGGCTCGCGATGCTCGACGACATCCTGGCCGACGTTATCGATAGCGGTATCACGGCCGAGACCGCTATCGGCGACGAACTCATCAAACAGGTAAAGATCTACAACTACATCCCGAAGGAAGCGGAACCGCTCTACCGGGCGGCGCTCCTTTTAGATTACCAGAACGAGGTGAAGAAACAATGAAGGTTGAAGTGCTCGGAACCGGCTGCGCCAAGTGCAAGCGGCTTGCAAAGAACGTTGAAGCGGCGATCAAAGACCTCGGCATCGAGGCCGAACTTGTCAAGGTCGACGACATCACCGAGATCATGGACCGCGGCGTGATGCTGACCCCCGCCCTCGCCGTCGACGGCGAACTCAAAGTCTCCGGCCGGGTGGCGGACGTCAAAGAGATCAAGGAGATCCTGCAGGGGTGAGACCCCTTTTTCCCCTGCAGTGGAGTCTGAGAGATGGTGCTGGTTGAAATCTTCGGAACCGGCTGCGCCAGGTGCAAGCGGATGAACAGGAACGTCGAGATCGCGGTCGGGGAGCTCGAGATCGATGCGGAGATCCGCATGATCGAGAGCCTCGATGCGATGATCGAGCGGGGCGTGATGCTGACGCCGGCGCTCTACGTCGACGGCGAGGCCAAGGTCGTCGGCCACGTCCCCTGCGTCGAGGATATCAAACAGATACTGCTTGGAGAGAAGTGAGATGACGGAACAGAACACACCCCGGTGCGCCTGTGAATCCGGGATAGAGCCGGCAGGCGGACCGAAACGGATCATCTTCGCCTGTGCCGGCGCATCGAAGGCAGGACAGCTCACAAACGAGGCTGCCGTCCGGTTAACGAAGGAAGGATACGGGAATACCGCCTGCACGGCCTCCCTCGCCGTCGGGATGCCCTCGATCAAGAAGAAGGTCGAGGCGGCGGACGAGGTGGTCGTCATCGACGGCTGCCCGGTCGGCTGCGCCCGCCAGATCGCTGAGAAGGCCGGCATCACGCCCGACCAGGAGATCTTGGTCACGGACTTCGGGATCGGGAAGGGCGGGAGCCTCGACCTCCCCGAAGAGGACGTCGAGACGGTTGTCTCCGCCGCCTGGGAGGGCAAAGGGAGAACGGAGGAGGAGAAGGAGCGCAGGCCGTCCGGTGGGTGCGGCTGCGGTTGTGGATGCGAAGGATCGACGGACACCCTCGTCATCGAATGGCGGCATATCGGAAGAGACATCGAGAACACCTGCGAACGGTGCAGCGAAACCGGGAAGGCGGTGAGGGAAACAGTCGATCAGATTCGCGCAGCCCTTGAAGATGCGGGCATCACGGTCAAATTTGTCGAGAACGTCCTTCCACACGATGCGATAGCAGACTCAAACATCATCCTCTTCAACGGCGTACCACTCGAGGATCTCATCGAAGGCATGGAAGTTACCAGCACGCCCTGCTCCTCCTGTGCCTGTATCACCGGGCAGGATGATGTCGAGTGCCGTGCGGTCGATTACGGCGGCGAGCGTTACGAGTCGATCCCGCCCGAACTGATCGCCCGGGCGGTGCTGAAGGCGCTTGGGCTGGAGTGATACTGTGAAGAAGAGGACTGTCTTCGTCTGCACCCATCGTTCTGCACGCCCACAGGTGGTGGAGGGCGGGATCCGCCCCTTCTTCCCCCGGGCGAATGGGGAGATCCAGCGGGAGTTTCCCGATCCGTTGAACCTCGCCGGCACCGATGATGAGATCATGGCCGACGTCCGGCGGATCCGGGACGAGGTCACCATCCGGATTGACGCGACGTTCGGGGCGGTCTGAATGGCGTTCACCGTCATCACCTGTTCCGGGGTCTCGAATACCGGGAAACTGACGGCCCAGACCGGTGCGATGCTCCTCCGCTGCTCCTGCAGGATGGTCGAGGCGTGTATCGCGGCCACCCGGCCGACGGCGGTGCTGGAGGTCGCGGTCCGGCACGCGGAGCGGATCTTGGTGCTGGACGGGTGCGGCGACTGCTGCGGGAGGAAGAAACTCCGGGCGCTCGGGGTCGAGCCGCACCTGCACCTTATCGCGACCGACTGCGGCATCGCAAAGAACGGGATGGCCGAACCCCGGTTCGACGAGATCGAGCGCCTCTCGGCCGCCGTTATGGACGCGATCAGGGGATGAATGCCGGCTCCAGACCTCTTTTGCTGGCAGGAGTCTGGCCGGCTCTTTTGCTCTCCATGCCAGCTCGGGCAGGCTGCTTTCCCACCGGCGGCGATCACTTCTCCCGGTGCTCCCCCGAATGAAATATATATCCGGTTGAACAACAGGTCAGCGCAATTTCAAGATATCTTGTAATGATATCCCGGCACCAGGGGTGTCCCTGATGAGACGAACACACGTGAGTAACTCCGAACCCGGGCGCACACAGGAACAGTTCCCCTGCAGCGCCCCCGCCCGGAAGATCCTGCCGATCGTTGCGCTGTCGGTCCTCCTGGCGTTGAACGCCCTCTCTGCAGGATGCACGACAGCACCCGGCGGAGCGGATGCCGCCACCGTCCCGCCGATCAACGGCACCGTCACGAAAGTCGAGGTCATCCACTTCACCGCGCCGAACCAGTGCTACTCCTGCGTGGTGCTCGGTGACTACGCCGAAGAGACCGTGAAAACACACTTCCCCGAAGAACTCGGCTCCGGGAAGGTGATCTTCGACCACATCGATATCGGCGACCCGGAAAAGAAGGAGATCGTCGAGCGCTATGGTGCGACCGGCTCGTCGCTCTGGCTCGGCACCTACGACGACCAGGGCGGATTTTACAAAGAAGAGGATACGCGGGTCTGGTACAAACTCAACGATAAACCCGGATTCATGCAGTACCTCAATGCGCTGATCGAGATGCGCCTTGCAGGGGACTTCTCGCAATGAGCCTGATGGGGTTCATGGAGACGATGGGGACGAGCAACGTTCCTCTCGTCGCCGCGTTCTTCATCGGGCTGATGATGGCTCTCTCGCCCTGCCCGCTCGCGACGAACATTGCCGCGATCGGTTATCTCTCCCGCCGGATAGGGAGCCCGGGGCAGACCCTCCTCGCCGGTTCGCTCTACAGCGCGGGGAGGATGGTCGTCTACGTCGGGCTCGCGGCGTTGATCGTCATCTTCGGCCTCTCCGTCCAGGGGATCTCGCTCTTCCTCCAGTCCTGGGGGGAGATGCTGGTCGGCCCGCTGCTGATCGCCATCGGGGTCGTGATGCTCGATCTCGTCCCGCTCCCCTCATGGGGCGGCGGCAGCAGGCGGTTTGCCGAGTTCAAGGAGCGGATCGCCGATAAGGGCCTCGCAGGGAGTTTCATCCTCGGCGTGCTCTTCGCACTGACCTTCTGCCCGTTCTCGGCGGTTCTCTTCTTTGCGATGCTGATCCCGCTGGCGCTCCGGACCTCCGACCCACTCGGGGTGCCGGCGGTCTTTGCCGTCGCGACCGCTCTGCCGGTGATCGCGTTCTCGCTGATCATGGTGACCGGGATCGCGAAGGTGGGGAATGCGATGAAGGCGGCGGAGAAGTTCGAATACTGGACGCGGCGGATCGTCGGGGTGCTCTTCATCGGGATCGGGGCCTATCTTCTCGTGGCAATGCTGGTCGCGTGACAGGCGGGAGCGAGAAAAAAGACGAAGGATGCACCGGCTCAGGAGTAAAGAAACTCTTTTCTTCCGGCTGCGGTTGCGGAACATGGATCGTCCCGAAGACGGAAGTATCCGAGCCGAAAGAGGAGTAGACGGGTAGTGCGGGGTCGAGGGCACATCCCTCCTCTCCGCAGTCTTTGAGCGGAAGACCGTGCGAACGCTGGCGGCCTCAGTGGGCCGGAATACCCTGACAGTTCCATGGCATCACCTACGGCCCGTATTCGCCTGATAACGTGTGTTTTTATATTTCAACTCTAGAGTATTCTCCAGGTTGGGTCCCGCCGTGACTGGGGAGATCGTTAACGAAATACTGAGCTGCGCACAGACGTCCGCGTCTTTCGCCGGCGGCCGGGCTGGTCGGGAGGAGATGGCATGCCGAACGTGATCGAGGTCGAAAGCCTCATAAAGACCTTCGGCGCCATAACCGCCGTGGACGGCATCTCGTTCGAGGTTCGCCGGGGCGAGATCTTCGGGTTCCTCGGGCCGAACGGCGCCGGGAAGACCACGACCACGCGGATGCTGACCGGCGTCGTCCCGATTGACGGTGGGAGTGTGAGGATCTTCGGTCATGATATCCAGAAGGAGCCGGTTCTGGCGAAACAGCGGTTCGGCGTCGTGCCCGAGACCTCGAACGCCTACGTCGACCTTACCGCGTGGCAGAACCTCATGCTGGTGGGGGACCTCTACGGGCTCGGCCGTCCCCGGGCAGAACGGCGCTCAAGCGACCTCCTCGAGATCCTCGGCCTCTCCGGGAGAAGGGACCAGAAAGTAAAGGGCTACTCGAAGGGCATGAAACAGCGGCTCATCCTCGCCATGGCGCTCCTCCACGAGCCCGAGCTCCTCTTCCTCGACGAGCCGACGAGCGGGCTTGACGTGCAGAGCACGCAGATGATCCTCGGCCTGCTGCGTGATCTCAACGCGGACGGAACCACCATCTTTCTCACCACCCATAACATGGAGGAGGCGAACCGGCTCTGCGACCGGGTGGGCATCATCCGGAGCGGGAAGATGGTCGCGATCGATGCCCCCGAGAGGTTGAAGACCGCAATCGACCGCGAGCACCAGGTCGAGGTGAGCTTCGACCGGCCGGTGCCTGCAGAAGCCATTGCAGGGCTCGACGGCGTGGCCGGGGCAAGCCGGACGGGAGATGTGTGGCAGATCACCACAGGAAATCCGGACCTAACCATCAGGTCCCTGGTGGCCTTCAGCGGAGATCGCGGTGTGACGATCCTCACCCTAAACACCCTTGCCCCGTCGCTTGACAGGGCCTTCCTGCGGCTGACAGGGGAGGAGCGACCGTGAACCCGGCGGCGTACGGAGAGCAGGTGCGGCGGGCGTGGGTGATCGCGAGGAAAGACATCCGCGTCTACTACCTTAAGGGCCCGGTGCTCATCTTCGGGATCTTCATGCCGGTCTTCCTGTTCCTGGCATTCTTCCTGGGCGGCCGGCAGCTTCCTCTCGCGTTTCTCGTCTCCGGGCTTGTGGGGATGACCCTCTTCTTCACTTCGACCGCCGTTTCGCCGGCAATCTTCCCCTGGGAGGGTCAGGCAAGGACGCTCGAACGACTTGCAGCCTGCCCGGTCACCGTCGAGGCGATCGTCCTCGGGGACATGATTGCTTCCACCCTCTTCGGGATCGGGGTCACGGCAATCACCCTCCTCATTGGCCTCGGACTCGGCCTTCCCCTCCTGCACGGCATCGTGCTTGGTTTTGGAATCCTCATTGCCGCATGCTGTTTCTCAGGCCTCGGCATGCTCCTTGCAGTCCCTCCCACGAACCTGCCCTCGAATATCATGATGCTCTCCACCCTCCTGAAGTTCCCGCTCGTCTTCATATCCGGCATCTTCGTCCCCCTGGAGCAGATGCCGGCGTGGGGGCTTACGCTTGCGGCCTGCTCGCCGCTCACCTACTTCACGGACGTCGTCCGCTACGCTTTTTCCGGCGTACACTACTTCCCGGTGATGGTCGACATCGCGGCGCTCGCCCTCTTTGCCCTGGTCTTCACCGCCGCCGCGATGCGCCTGCACAGGCGGAGCATGCCGCGGAGGCTGTGATCGGTGCAGCGACAGGAAGATGTCGGGTCGGTGCCAATAGTGGAGGTGCACCATGAAGAAGGAACTCGTCATCGAATGGAAACACGCCGAAAGGAACGTCGAAAAACCCCCTGAAGCGTTTGAGGAGACCGGGATGACGCTTGCGGCGGTCCTCGCGGAGATCCGCATGCTCCTCGAGATGGAGGGGGTCGGCGTCCGGGTGATCGAGACGGTCCTCCCCGACGATGCCGCCGCAGAGTCGGAGTGCCTCCTCTTCAACGGGATCCCGGTCGAGAAGCTCCTCGAAGGGGTCGAGGTGACCGCGACGGCCTGTGCCTGCGCATCATGTGAATCCTGCGAGACCTGCGGGGAGGAGGAGGCGGAGTGCCGGACGCTCCGCTACAACGGCGAGGAGTACGAGGCGATCCCGCCGGAACTGATCGGGCGGGCCGCCGCAAAAGCGCTCGAGATGGAGTGAGGCGCGGCCGGGCGCGTCACCCCTCCGGGCCGTAACAGCGCCGGAGGATGACCGGGGTGCTCCGTGGCGCTCCGGCGGCTGCATCCGCAAAGAGCGCTGGAGGGGCGACGCGATCCCCCGGAACCGGCGCCGCCGTGATCGGGGAGAACGGCTGCGCCTCGCGCCACGCCCAGACGGCGTCCATCACGGCGTCCGCCGTCGCCATGGCGCTCGCGGTCCCGACGTCCACCACGACAGGGTTCGTGATATTCCACCGTTCGACGACCGTATCAAGGAGCCTGCGCCGGACCGTCCAGATCATCGGCGGATGCGGGTGCGCGGTCAATCGGTCGAGCTGATCCGCCCAGACCACGCCCTGAAGCTCGAACCTCCCCACTTCGTCGATGACCATAAGATCGGTCCCCCGCGGATCCGGCGGCGCGAGTGCCCGACGGCCGAACGCGAGCCCAACAGGCTGGAAGTAGAACCGGCCGTGGGCCTCGCACCGGGGATCGGGGTCGATCGAACAGAGTTCTTCGTGCTCGCCGGTGGCGAGGTCGACGAGGGTGAACCCGGACCTGCGGCCGTCCCGCACGTGTCCGGGTGCGATGACCCCGCGGACACGCACGTTCAGCCCGACGATGAGCCCGAGGACCAGGTGCAGGAACGTCGTCTTGCACTGGCCCTGCCCGCCGGTGATGATGAAGACCGGTGTCTGGTGGTTCATCCGGGGACCCCTCCGCCGCCGGAGGCCGGACGGGGAATGTTCGCTCCGGAGTACATGCATATACTTCCGGGCTAATCATATAAATCATTTTTACTTATTGGGTTTGTTTAGGGTATTCAGTTGACCGGGTGAACCGGGGCCGAGGCTGCCGGGCCTCCTGGCATGCCGCCCTCCATCAGTATAAGTAGCAACGACGGACAATACCATAACGGAGTTAATGATTATGACAGAGAAGAACGTCGTGCTCCACACGACCATGGGAGACATCACGATCCGCCTCTACGACGACATGCCGGTGACCGCCGGGAACTTCGAGAAACTGGTCCGGTCCGGGTTCTACGACGGCACGATCTTTCACCGGGTCATCGCCAACTTCATGATCCAGGGCGGCGACCCCACCGGCACCGGGACGGGCGGACCGGGCTACACCATCACCGACGAGTTCGTGAAAGGCCACTCGAACCAGCGGGGCACGATCGCTATGGCGAACACCGGACGCCCGAACACCGGCGGCAGCCAGTTCTTCATCAACCTGGTGAACAACGACTTCCTCGACTGGGACAACCCCAGGACGCCGAGCGCTCACCCGGTCTTTGGCGAAGTGGTGGAAGGGATGGACGTCGTCGATAAGATCGGGAAGGTGAAGACGAACTCCGCCGATAAGCCGAAGGTCCCCGTCCGGATCGAGAAGGCCGAAGTCCTGGAGTAACCCCTTTTTTATGAACCGCAACAGCACCGGCTGCCGGGACCCGGGCGCGATCGAGGAGCGGATCGGCTACACCTTCAATGACCGCGCACTTCTTACGCGGGCGCTCACCCGCCTCGCCTACACCCTG
>PGYH01000054.1 GCA_002839575.1 Methanomicrobiales archaeon HGW-Methanomicrobiales-6 | reverse complement strand
ACTCCTTCTCGGCGAAGTACATCGTCCGGTAGATGAAGTTCCCGAGCGTCCCGACGATCTCGTTGTTCACCCGCTCGGCATAGACCTTCCAGGAGAAGTCGAGCTCTTTGGTGTGGTTCGTGTAGGAGAGGAGGTAGTAGCGGAGGTAGTCAGCCGGGAGACCCACATCAAGGTAGTCGTCATTCGTCCAGACGACGTAGCCCCGTGACTTCGAGAACTTCTTCCCTTCAATTGTGACCATGCCGCTCGCGACCACCGCGTAGGGGAGGCCGTATCCTGCGCCCTTGAGGAGCGCCGGCCAGAAGATGCAGTGGTGGTAGATGATGTCCCCGCCGATGAAGTGGGTGACGCGGGTATCGTCGCCGCACCAGTAGTCCTTCCAGTCGGCGCCGGCAGCCTCCGCCCATTCCTTCGTGAACGAGATATAGCCGATAGGCGCGTCGACCCAGACGTAGACGACGAGGTCGTCGCGCCCGGGGAATTTGACGCCCCAGTCGAGCGTCCGGGTGATGCACCAGTCGTGCAGGAGTTCCTTCACCCACCCGAGGGCGTAGTTCCGGGCGGTGGACGTGCCCCGGAGGGCCGGGAGGTAGTCGAGGAGGAACTCCCGGAACGCCGAGAGTTTGAAGAAGTAGTGCTCCTGCTCGCGATATTCCGCCTTCCCACCGCAGACCTTGCAGATCGCATCCTTGATCTCGCCGGGCTCGAGGTGCTGCCCGCACCCCTGGTCGCACTCGTCGCCCCGGGCGATTGCCCCGCAGTGGGGGCAGATCCCCTCCACGTAGCGGTCGGGAAGGAACCGCTCGCAGTCCGGGCAGTAACTCTGGCTGACGGTCTCTGCGTAGACGTAGCCGTTCTCGATAAGCCGCTCGACGATCGACTGCGTGGTCTCGCGGTTCATGGTATCGTCGGTCATGCCGAACCGGTCGAAGACGACGTCCATCCGCCGGAACGTATCGTAGAAGTGCTGATGATAGCGCTCCGAGAGGGCGCGGGGGGTCGAGCCCTCCTGCTCGGCGCTGATCACGATCGGGGTTCCGTGGTTGTCGGAACCGCATACAAAGACGACCTCCTCCCCGGCCCGGCGCATATACCGCACGTAAAAATCCGCCGGCACGTAGGTCCGCAGATGCCCGATATGGCAGGGACCGTTCGTGTACGGGAGCCCGCACGTTACCAGTAACGGCTTACCACTCATCCTTATCTACTCTGGTTGCGATGCTAATAAAGACACCAGCGCATGGCACGACGGATCACGATACCGGTCCGGTCCTTCGGCTCCGAGGTTGGGGTGCCCGAAGTTCCGGAACTCGCGGAGTGGCTGAAAGGAAAACGGGGGAAGGAGGCGGACCTCACGACCTACCGGCTCGAGCGCTCGCTCGATGCCCAGGAAGGGGTGGCGGTGCCCGCAGCCGGCGGCCTCTTCTACGGCGAGCGGTTGAGCGCGGCCTTCCAGGGTATGGCGGACGGGGTGCTCGTCGACGAGCCGGGCATCGACCCGTCCGTCGTGGCGGCGGATGCGCACCTTGTCTGCACAAGGCGAAAGGACGCCAGGTTCTCCCTTCCGGCCCCGCACATGCTCGGGTTCCGGGACGGCTATATCGGCGATGAGGAAGAGTTCTCTGAGACGATCGCGACCGCTTACGCCCGCCTTGCACGGGAGATGCGGGATGCAGGCGTGCGGGGGCATGTTCTGGTCGCGGACCGGGCGGACCAGATCGAACTGGAGGTGCTCGCGTCAAGAAAGATCGTCTTCTTCCCCAAAAACCCGGAGACCTTTGACCTCGAGCTGCTGCTCGAGTACCAGGGCGACCTCATCCTCCCGGCCCACGGCCTCGGCCGGGCAGCGGACCTGATGGAACAGTTCCGCGTCAAAAAACTGATCTTGCTCGATGCGGAGGAAAATAATCTCGCAGCGGCGGCCGAACTCGCCGACCCGGATATGCTCGAGGTCGGCGGCTACTGCGAGGACGACTGCCCGGACTACTGGAAGAGCCTGGTCGAGCGGGCGTTCATTCCTCGATAGACTCCGCCTTCTCCGCCAGGCGGCGGTAATGCCGGTTCCGTTTCACGAGCCAGAAGAGGAGCCGGTCGAGGAGGGTGAACGAGAACGTGCCTCCGGCTGCGTGGGGATGCCCTCCGCCGGAGAACTCCCGGGCGATGATGTGGCTGACAGGGGGGACGGACCTGATGGAGATGCGGCCGTTTGAGGAGACGACCACCTCGATATCGGTGCCGAGTTCCTCGCGGATGGTGTGGGCGGTCTCGCTCGGGTAGCCGTAGAGGGGAGCGAATGCGATCCGGTAACGGCCGTCGGCGATGATCGTGGTGTGCCGAAGGCTCTTTTTGATGTCGCGCTCCATCTCGCGGACGATCCCGGCGTACTCGCTCTCGACCTTCGCATCGATGATCGTGCCGCGGACGAGGTTGTCGCGGACGTACTCCCGCCAGCCCTTCCGCATCACCACCTGGCCGAGCATCTTCGACCGGGGGTCCTGGTGCTTCCAGAGGTCGTAGTCGCAGACCACCCGCGCGATCTCTTCGGCCACCGCATCACCGGGGGCGAGGTCGCGTGCGACGATACCGGTCGCGCAGGTGGAGACATCGATGTGGAGGAGGCTCGTCTTCTTCTCGACGGCCCGGACCTCCTCGTCCTTCCAGCGGTGGTGGTCGCGCCACTCGATCCGCCAGCCGTTGGAGCGCGCCTTCGCCAGCCTCTGCTCGACGCCCTGCTGATAGCCGATATCGGATATGCTGAGGAGATCGCCCCGCCCGGGGGAGCCGGCCACCGCGTCGAAGAGGGAGAGGAACTTACCGACCGAAGACCAGACGGTGAAGACCTCACCGTAGGTTCTCCGGTGAATGGCGTCGCTCCCGACGGCATCGAGGTCGTTATGCGTGAGGTGCACGACGGCCTGTGTCCTCCCGGAGAGCGCCTGCATAAGGTTCGTCCCCCGGTTATCCGGCTTCTTTTCGAAGCCCCTGTAGCTCAGACTGGGAGAGCGCCAGACTGAAGATCTGGTTGTCCCCGGTTCAAATCCGGGCGGGGGCACTCTTTCTTTAGGTTTAAATCCTTCAACAGACACGTTTATGCCTCGGCCCTGACCTCCGTTCACGGCACCAGCCGGGACCGGCAGGGCGTTTTATCGCGCCCGGGATGGCTGCGCAACCTATCACCGGCTGGAGGAGCGGTGCCCTCGACCAGCGCCCCGCGCACGAACTACTGCCCGCCTGTGGCCGGCCGGGTCCGATCGTTGTGGGTCATGGGTGACCCATAACCCCCGGGCATGGTTTGCGGATACTCCGGTATTCACAACCGGTTCCCCTCGTTGATGGCGAGCAGGCGCGGGAAGGCATACATGCTCGCTCTTTGGCCCGCTTCGCAAAGAGGGAACAACCGGGCCGGGTGTGCGCCACTCGTTGACGTACGTAGCGAGGAATAGATCATAGACGTACCGCAATGGGATCATAACGCCCATCCGGAACATAGGTCGACAAATTTTCTGCCCTAGATACTTAAAATATTCCCATTTCGTATTTCGTAATGGGATCATAACCTCCGCTGCTCGGCGCCACCACCCACGGGTGAGGAGACTGCGCCCCCATAGAACATCGTTTCGGTGCCTTCTGCTCTGCTCATGGTACAACCGGGGCGGCATCCGGCGTAACG
This sequence comes from Methanomicrobiales archaeon HGW-Methanomicrobiales-6, assembly GCA_002839575.1. Lineage (GTDB taxonomy): Archaea > Halobacteriota > Methanomicrobia > Methanomicrobiales > Methanoculleaceae > Methanoculleus > Methanoculleus nereidis. Next base: position 13,366 of record PGYH01000054.1, on the reverse strand, counting down.
GCAGAATGCGAGAAATCTCCGGTACCATGTAGAGAAAAGCCCGAACAAAGAGAAAGACTTTTTTTCGATCCGTATGCATTCTCACATATGACTCATCGAGCACTCACCGCTCTCCTGGTTACATCCGTCCTGCTCCTCATCGCTGCAGCCGGATGCACCACCACAACAGACGAGAAGAACGATCCTGGTACACCGGCCGACGAGGCCTACGCCCGGGGGCTCGCCGCATACGGAGCCGCCGACTACCGGGTCGCCGAAGAACGGTTTACCGAGGCCTACACCCTCTACACCGATGCTGGCGATACGGATAAGGCGCTGAAATCCCGGAACGCCATCTTCCGGGCGAACCGGACGTATATGGAGTACCCGTTCGACCGTAACGCTGCAGAGGCGGCGATGCGGGAGCGGGTTCCCTGGATCACCGATACGGCGATAGCCGAATGGCTGGACACCCGGGCCCAGACGATCGTCTCGGAGAACGAGACGCTCTACTTCTACGACGTCGCCGGGAACTACCTCTACGCGCACCCCGACGACATGCAGAAGCAGAACGAGAGAGGTATAGACTTCGACTATATCGGCCGGTTCGCCTGGTCGGAAGATCAGCCCGAAGGGATCGGGCCGTACGTGAACCCGGTCCGCTACGTGGGCGTCGAACGGCTCGAGATCCCGCACGAGGCACTCCCGTCGACGGGAATCCTGAAGATCTGGCTCCCGCTCCCGGTCGAGACGGACGCGCAGAGGAACGTCACCGTCACGAACCTCTCGGCTCCCGACTACATCGTCACCGGCCCGTTCACCACGGGGGCTATCGGCTACGTCTACTATGAAGTCCCGGCCGGGGCGATCAACGGCGACCTCGTCATCACGGCGGATATCGCGTTCACCTCCTACGAGCAAATATTCGAGGATATCGACCCGGCGATGGTCGGGGAGTACAACACGAGCGATCCTGAGTACCTGCTCTACACGAAGTCCGAGCGAAACATCGAACTCACGGACGCCGTCCGGGCGAAGGCACGGGAGATCGTCGGGAACGAGACGAACCCGCACCTCCAGGCGCAGATGATCTACTACCACATCATCGAGACCTACCCCTACAGCCACGTCCCGCACGGCTCGATCGATGCCCGGGAGCCCAAAGTGGCCGAGTCCACCTACATGTTCGAGACCGACCACGGCGACTGCGGCACCCAGAGCACGCTCTTCTCTGCATTCTGCCGGTCGCTCGGGATCCCGGCCCGCACCCTCGGCGGCTACCAGATGATCATGGCCGAGACGCCCGGCGGCCACTTCTGGTCGGAGTACTACCTCCCCGGCTACGGCTGGGTCCCGAACGACGTGACCGTTGCCGAGGCAGCCGACTGGGTCGCCATCCCCGAGGAGAAGCGGACGGCGTTCAAGGACTACTACGCGGCAAACCTCGACTCCGCACGCCTCGTCATCCAGAAGAACATCGACGCCCCGATGGACCCGGTCCTGCCCGACGACGCCGCCATCTTCAGGTGTGTCCGGCAGTCCCCGGCGATCGTCTCCGATACGGCAGACCACGACATCGATCTCTTCTGCATGGGGTGTTTCGGCATCAGCCTTGAGGGCGTCGACTGATCCCACCCATTTTTTTGGCACGGGTCGCTCTTTCCCGTGGGTATCCCGGAAACAAGATGGATTGCCGGTTGCTCTTGATGACGATCAGTTCACTCATGTCTCCGGGCATATCATTCATCAGGAGAAAGGCCTTCTTCACGTTTGTCGAAGCCCTCGAAGAAATGCGGGAGGGGTCCATGCGCCCTATCATGCCTCAACTCCGTCTCGCCGCATCCCGGGCAGACCCACACGCCTTCCTGCTCCCGTGACATGCCTGTCACGGCAGAGGATGGGACCCCGCAATGGCACGACCCGAACATACGTGCGGGTCTTTTGGCGGCCATCCCCGGGAATACCCTATTCTCCCCGGACGACAGAGTTGATCTGATGCATATCAAATTCTGCGGAACCGCGAGCCTTGCCGACATGCGGTGCGCAGTCGCCGCCGGTTGCGACGCCGTGGGGTTCATCATGGGCGTGACCCATCTGACGAGCGACGCCGTAACCCCCGCGGAAGCGGCCAGGATGATCCGCTGCCTCCCGCCGTTCATCGAACCGGTCGCGGTCACCCACCTCCAGGAGACGGAAGGCCTCATCAGGCTCGTGAAGGAGTCGCACTGCACGACGCTGCAGGTCCAGGATACCGTCGAGCCGGCCGAACTGGACGACGTCCGCGACGCCCTCCCGTATGTAACGATCATCAAAGCCGTGCACGTCATGGACAGATCAGCCATCGCGACGGCGAAACGCTACGAGCCTTACACCGACGCGCTCATCCTCGACACCAGAACCGCAGAAAGGCTCGGGGGGACAGGGATCCCGCACGACTGGAATATCAGCGCGGAGATCGTGGCGCGCTCGGAGATCCCCGTCATACTCGCAGGAGGACTCACGCCGGAGAATGTGGCGGAGGCGATACGGAAAGTCCACCCCTACGCGGTCGACGTACATACCGGCGTCAAGAAAGACGACGCCCGCAACCCGGAAAGAACGCTTACGTTTGCCCGCGAAGCGCGAGGCGCCGGATAAGACGAATGTCCGGATCTCGCCGTGCCGGGGGTAAACGCCCCCCGGCACCCGCACGGCACACATAAAAAAAGAGAATTCACCGGGCCGGCACCGCCGCCATACCCCTTTCGACCCGGCGGGCCATCTCCTGCTTGACTCTCCGGATATTCTCCGCCTGGTCGCGCTCTGCAAGGTTCGGACCCGCCTTGGAGACGATCTCCTCGCTCGGAACACCCTTTGCGTTCATGACGCGCAGGTAGCCGAAACTCGCCCAGTCGTCCGGGAGGTCGCGCATCCGCACGAACTCCATGTTGTTCGGCGCGAGATCAAGTTGAGCATCGATGACGCTGTTGACGTAGTCCTTGTTCTGCTCGAAGACGACCAGGGGCTCGATGACGTCCGCCTTTACGAGATCCTGGATGTCACGGCCCTCGATCTTCTTGATGAGCCGCGTACACTCGTTGAAGTGCGCGACCTCCATCTTCGCAAACATCTCCCAGATGCCCTTGATCCTCGGGTCGCTCTCGGTCTCTGCGCACGAGTGGTAGAGGTAAGCCTCGTTGAGTTCCATCATCGCCATCTTCTCGAGCATCGTCTCGTTCGGGTCGCCGAGCAGCCCGTACTGGGTCACGTGCTGCTCCTCGATCTCCGCAATCTCGGCGTAGAGCTGTCGCGCGATATCGTCGGGATACATGAACCCGTGCGACCGGTAGTAGAGCATCGTCTGCTGCTCGGCTGCGGTGATCGTGATGTAGTTCATCTTCGTCTTGATGTCGGCCGTATCCCTGTCATAGTGCTTGCGCATCGAGTCAAAGGGGTGGCGGTGCTCGATACTCGTCGGCCTGCCCGGCTTGACCTCGGTCTTGCCCTGGACGATCACTTCGGGGTCGCCGCCCTCGATGTAGTCGTAAAGGCAACTGTAGCGGTAGAGGTGGTCGAAATCCTCGAGCAGCGCAAAGTCCAGTGTCTGCTTCACGTAGGGGTCCGGCTCGTTCTGCGCCAGGTTCGCGGTGAGGTCGACCGCCACCTGCTCGTAGCCGAGGGTGGTCTCGATGATCGACTGGTCCGCCGGGTTGAGCCAGTTGACCAGCTCCTGCTGCTGGGAGTCGATCCGCCGCATCAGGGCCATCGACTTCTTCACCTCGGGGTCCGGGTGCATCCGCTCGATCGCGTGCGAAGTGAGGACGGCGTTGTTCTCGATACCGTTCATGAGGATGATCCGGGTCCGGGTGTAGGCATCGACCGCCTTCTTGTCGTACGGCATCGGGACCATATCCTTCCAGTTCATGGGCTGCTCCTCGATGGGCATGCCCTCCATCTCAAATGGTCTGAATTGGGCCATCTTATCTTCCTCCATAACCCCCGCCGAATCCATCGGCACGGGTATCTCCGGCAGTACAGCGGTACAGGCGGTGAGTCGTGCGGTCACCCCTGCACCCTGGAAAATCCGGGGGTTCCCCACCATACGGGTCATGCCACAAAAACCTAACGGCCGGGAGAAAGGGCCGCAAAAAACGCTCTTTGGGGATGCTCCGACAGTAGTACCGACGCCACCGGGCGAATTATCCATACGGCTGCGCCCCGGTATCACCATGGTACCGCAAGGTATACACCACCCAGGTGCGGATGCAGACACAGACCGGCCGCGGGCGCGCCCGGGACCCCCGGTACGAAGGGTTAAGTATGCCGGCTCAAGAGAGATCGCCGGGTGGCGGCCGGCCATCTGATGGCTACCAGACTGCAGGAGGCAAAGAGCATGACAGGAAGAGAAGACGATTCCCCCGGCACCGGACGCCGGGACGGGGATGAGGGAACAGGCAACAGGGATTCAGGGTTTGACAGAACCATCCCGAACAGGGATGTGGAGAGGCTGCCGGAGATCTCCCGCGGGGGCAGCCGCGACTTCCCCGGCCTATCCGCGGACTTCCGGGTCGATATCCTCGACCACGGCGATGAGGTGATCGTTGTTGCGGAACTACCCGGTGCGGAGGAGGACGCGATCCGGGTCAGCCTGCTCAACCCGCACACCCTGCGGATAACGGCACGGCGTGCCGTGCCGGCCGAAGAGGCACCGGGAGCCTACTACATCCACGAGCGCGGGGACGGCATCCTGAGCCGGCTGATACGCCTGCCCGCAAGTGTAACGGGAGAGAGCGCCGCAACCAGGTTCAAAAACGGCGTCCTCGAACTGCGCTTAAAGAAAGTGCGGATACCTCCCGGGCCCGGCGGGAAGGAGATCCCCATCGAATAACGGGTGATAGGATCCCGCCGCATGCTGAGCCGGGGCATGGGGCGAGCACCGGTCACTGCCAGGCCGCACACCCGGCCATCCGGGTCGTCACCACCTGTGGGTGGTAGCAGATGACGCTGTCCCGGGCGGTGATCCTGCCGTTCTGCATCTGGTCGATGACGGTGAGATGGTCCTGCACGCCCCGGGGAAGGAGGTAATACTCCCGCACGAACTCCCTGCCCCGCGCTCCCATCTCCGCGGCCTTTTCCGGGTTGCGGAGGAGGTGGAGGATCCGGTCGGCGGTCTCCTGGATCGTCGAGACCAGGTAGCCGTTCCAGCCGTCCCGGATCTGGAGCGGTATGCCGCCGACGTTCCCGGCGACCACAGGTTTCCCCTTCCAGAGCCCTTCGGTCACCGTCAACCCGAACCCCTCTTTGATGGACTTCTGGACGATCACGTCCGACGCCCGCTGGAGCGCGTTGATCTCGCGGTGACTGTCCGGCGGGAGGTCGAGGACATGGATATCGGGATCGTCCTCGGCCGTCTCGCGGACCTCACGCAGGACGAGGAAACACTCCGGATCGTCGCACGCCCGTCCCCCGACAAGGACGAGTTGGCAGGGGGTCTTCTGCCGGACCTTCTTAAACGACTGGATGACCCCCACCGGATCCTTGAAGACGTCGTACCGGGAGACCTGGGTGACGATCGGCTTTTCGGGGTCGATACCGTACTTCGTGAGGGTGGCATTAATCTCATTCTGTGGGATCTCGCGGTTTTTCTCGGATAAGGGGTCGATGAACGGCGGGATGATGAAACTTGGCACGTTCCAGAGGGGAAGATATTGAAAACTTGAGAAGATGCTGGCGTGATACTTCTCGACCAGCCTTCGTAAGGTGTTGCCGATACTGCCCACAGTCTGCGTGGGGACCGTCTCCAGCTGGACGTGGCACCGCCAGAGCAGCCTCTTTCGTTCGAGTTCCCGGGCCGTCAGGAACTCGACGAGACCGAGCGGCTGGGGATCGTGGATGGTCACAACGTCGGCATCGTCCTCGATCAGCCCTTCATTCTGCCGCTGTGCCTCCCAGTAGGTCTCGACCATCGACGGCGAGAACCCTTCCCGGCCCTGGAGGAAGTTATGGAGCGTCTTCGTGACATCGAAAAATTCCGGTCCGGCTTCCATGACGCTCCAGGTCGTCTCAAGACCGAGTGCGTTGAGGAACGGGACGTATGACATCAGGATTTCTGCGACACCGCCTCCGTAGCGGGTCGAGTTTATCTCCTGGATCTTGACGCCGGAGAGGCGTCCGGCAAGTTCTTCTATCGCCGAAAATTGCTTTCTGCCCACGATACGTTGGTATTCCTTGAGAGAGGGATACCCGGGAAGATCCGTAACGATCATGAGAGCAACACTATCCGGTATTACGCAGCTGGCCGATAAAATGCCTTTCGGTGGAGGGCAGGCTGTCCCGGTCGGAGCATACTCCAGGAGGTACTATCCGCTCCGGATCTCCGGGGTACGGTGAATGTCATCATCTGCATGAGAAGAGGCGCCCGGGGGGAGGGCCCTCTCCAGCGCAGCCTTCAACTCGGCAAGCGAAATGGGCTTTTCAAGGACACCGACGATGTCATCCGCATACCTCGAATACTCTTCGGGCCAGACGTGTTTTGCGGTAAAGAGCAGAACCGGGATGTCCTTGAACTCGTCGTTCCGCTTCAGTTCCTCCAGGAACTGCCACCCGTCTATCGGAGACATCATCACATCAAGGATGATAAGTGCAGGTTTCTCTTTCTTGATTGCACGCAGGGCGTCCCACCCGTTATGCACCAGAAGCGGTTCACGATCGATCTTTCTGAGCAACAGCTCCATTACTTCCAGCGTCGGCAGGTCATCGTCAACGACCATAATCTTGTTTCCCAAAATTCATACCTCCCTTGGTATCCGGATGGTGAAGGTGCTCCCCTCGCCCACCGCACTCGTCACCGTTATCTCTCCTCCGTGCAGCAGGGCATACTTGTTCGCGATCGAGAGGCCCAGGCCTGTTCTGCCGCCTTTACTGTTTTGTTTCTCGGCATTCCCGATATAGAACGGCCTGAAGATCGATCCGATGGTTTCTGCGGGGATACCGATGCCATTATCGCACACCATAATATAATGATTTTCATTTGATCCCGCATAGCGGATCCATACTTTCTCTGGTGGTTCATTATACTTAATCGCATTCGATACCAGACACTCCATCAACAGGTAAAGCCGATCGAGATCTCCACAGATGCAAACAGTATCAGGTATTTCGTTATATATCTGGGCCTTTCTATCATATCCGCCGCTGGAAACGACAGAGTCAACGAGTTGACGGAGATGTATATCCTGAACGGTCAGGTCGACGCAGTCCATCGTCAGCAGACTCAGCTCGACCACCCTCTCCACCACCGCCTGTTCCTGACCGGCACACTCGAGGCAGGTCTTGAGGATCTCCCCTGTCTCCTTTGTGAGGCCGTAATGCCCGGGATCTTCGACGATCATCCGGAGATAGCCGACGAGCGGCTGCAATGGCGTGCGCAGTTCGTGAGAGAGGGTGGTGACAAGCCCTTTCCACTGGTCAACCTCCCAGGACATCTGCCTGCAGGCAAGCCTCTGCCGCCGCATCTCAGTGGTGTCGCGCGCGGATCCTACGACGCCGATAAGTGCACCGTCAGCACCGGTATAGGGAGCGATTGTGACGGAGAGAGTGTGCCGGGCACCAGCCACCATCATGTCGAGATTGTAATAGGCATTCTTTCGTTCCTGAATCACCTTACGAACCTGCTTCATGTGCTGTGCGGCAAGGTCTCCGGGCAGGAGGGTATCCACACCCCGTCCGACGATCTCGTCGGGAGAGATGCCATAATCTGAGGCGCGCAGCCAGGAGAAGTGCAGGATGCGCCCCGTTACATCCTGCATGAAGAAGATATCGTTTGACTGGTGGATTAATTCCATCAGGCGTCCGTTCGACTGAACGAGGTCTTCGTGCTCGTCCCGGAGCCTGCCGGTATCCACAACCGTGCACTCAAAGAGGTTCTCGGGAAATAGGACACGGCAGGAGAGGAGGACCACCCGTGCATCACCGTTTTGCGTGCAGAAGGTCGTTTCCGCATTTCCGATGTAGCCCTCCCGCTTCATCTCCTCAACAAACCAGGCTTTGTCAGCCTCATCTGCCCAGAACCTTTCGGCCGGGATGCCGATGAGTTCCTGCGGGATGTAACCGAGTATGTCGGCACACCGTTTGCTGACGCAGACCAGCCTGAGCGTTTCGGGATCGCAGAGGAATTTTGCGTCGCGGGTATCCTCGGCGATCTGCCGGCACCGTAAAGCAGCCAGATGACTGTTCTGGGAGAAGAGTGTCGTGGCCCCGAAGACCCAGAGGAAGATCATCGTGTGCAATCCCGTCATAACCGGGTCTATGGCGAAGCCGAGGACCAACAGGTATGCCTGGATGAGTACAAACCCGCCGACCAGGAACGCAGTCACCCGGAGCCCCTGTCTGGGGAACCAGAACGCGACAAGGAGTATGGGAATACAGTAGATCAGGGGGCAGACGAGGTAAGCCCTGTAGTCCTGTGCAACAGCCGTCAGCATAAGTGATACTGTCGAAAATGTCACTACCACGACCATCTTGACAATATCCGTCTCGGTAAAGAGGTCTTGGCGCAAACGGCTGAAGGGGCAGCGGCTTGGAGGCATGGGAGATACAGAGATTATTCCAGAATGAGTATATATGCAATTCGATATCCGGTGGCGAGATAAAAATAATATTTCAAAAAATGAAGGATTATTCCTGGCATTTCTGGACCAATAACAAATATTTCGCCGGGTTTCTGACGGTGCGGGCGAAAGAGACACGGCAGGTCCCGTACCGCTCAGAAGGCGAGCATATATGAAGATCGTCGTATAACCCTAGAATATGCGCCCGTTTGTCTTCGTCAACGTCGCCATGAGCGCTGACGGGAAGATCTCGACGCGAGAGCGGCGGCAGGTGAGGATCTCAGGAAGTGAGGACTACTCACGAGTCGACCGGATCAAAGCGGAGAGTGATGCCATTATGGTCGGCATCGGGACCGTGCTCGCCGACAACCCCTCGCTCACCGTCAAGTCCCCGGAACTCCAGGCCAAACGGAGAGCGGTTGGAAAAGATGAGAACCCGATCCGCGTCGTGGTGGACAGCGCGGGGAAGACTCCTCTGGATGCGGATATCCTCCACAAGGGAACCGGCAAGCGTATTGTGGCCGTTTCGCAGAGAGCTTCCCCCGAAGCGGTGGAAAGGCTCCGGGAGCATGCCGCCGTCATCGCCGCCGGCGACGAGACCGTCGACCTCTCGCTCCTGCTCGAAGAACTGCACCAGCAGGGGATCCGGCGCCTGATGGTCGAAGGGGGCGGGACCCTGATCTGGGCGCTTTTCGAGCGGGGGCTCGTCGACGAACTCCAGACGTTCGTCGTCCGTGAGCGCACCGAGCAGGCTCACCACCTCTGCAATGGAGGTCATCCCCTCCCAGGTCATGGTACCGGAATTGAAGCCGCACCCGCACCCCTCATGGGAGCCGAACCTGCAAACGAAGGGGCTCGTGAACCGGCCCAGTACAGGATCGCCTTCCTTCGCTCGTTCGATCCTGTGGTAGCCGGTTTCGGGATCGGGCTCGACCTCAGCGCGAAATTCCGCCAAGGGATGCTGCGTGCCTATCCAGACCATCAAGCACATGCGGGGGAGATCCTAGCCGGAGCCGGTGCCTTCTCGACGACGAGAACGCGGAGGCCGGGCTTGATGTTGGCGCGGATGGTGGGGTTCATGGCGGTGCCTCGACGGTCTTCAAGTTGTTGGCACGCTAGCCGGAACTCCTGGCGCAGTTGGAAACGCGCCGGGGGGCGGAAGACCGTGCCCATTTCCCTCCAACCAGAACACGGTGCCACCCGATTGTCGTGCGATCAAATCCAACTCCGCGCTGGCGATCATCAGGGCATGTAGCATTGCCTGAATCCCATCGACGCCGTATCCCTTCCAGGCCCTGGTCTGACCGCTGCCGTCAACTAGACGGCATTCGCACTCGAAGTCGTCTTGCGTCGGTTCCGGACTCGCGACCGCAAGGCTCAGTTCGATAGACTGCCCCGTGGCAAGTCGCAGCTCCATCTGTCGGGTGGCGAACATCGGCGGCATCTTGTCTCACATTACACCCCGCACGGCGTCATGTAGAGGGGGGCACGTTCGCCGTCGGCGGGTTGGGCAACCCTCGCGCAACCGATCCCGTGGTTGCCGCCTCGGCCTTCCAGGATGTACGTTGGCATCCGTTGGCTAATGCCGGAGGACTATCCGTGGCGCGAGACGAGATCTTGACGTTGCAGGAGGTTGCCGACTTGCTCAAGGTCGGGGTGAAGACGGCGTACACCTTCGCCCAAGATGGCCGGTTACCAGGCTTCAAAGTGGGCCAGCAGTAGCGCTTCAAGCTCGTCGACATCGACAAGTGGATCGACGCGCAGAAGGCTGCCCAGAAGAAGCCCGCTCCCACAAAGCGTGCGACCAAGATCGCGAAGCGGAGGGCGGCTCGATGACGCCCCCGCATGACGAGTCCGAGTGGCTCACCCGCAAGAAACGGATTGACCCGAAGCTCGACGCTGCCGGGTGGCCCCTCCCCAAGAAGGGCACGACGCCAATTCACACCGCGCACCGGACGGAGGAGGAGGAAACCAGCAACGGCCCGGCCGACTACGCCCTGTGGCTCGACAACCATGTCGTTGGCGTCATCGAGGCCAAGAAGCTCACCATCGGCCCCCAGGGCGTGCTCAAGCAAGCGGAGAGGTACGCAAAGGGCTTGCATTCGAGCCCGTACGACTACGGCGGCCTGCGGTGCCCCTTCCTCTACTCCACCAACGGCGAGGTCATCTGGTTCCACGACGTTTAGCACCCCTTGAACCGATCCCGAGAAGTGTCGGGGTTCCACTCGTCGTCGGCCTTGAAAGAGCTTCTGGACAAGGACTTCGACGCCGCGTGCGAGAAGCTCGTGGGCCTACCCCACGATCACAACAAACTCAGGCCCTATCAGAAGGAAGCCAACGCCGCTGTCGATCAAGCCATCGCGGAAAGGAAGAGGCACCTGCTCCTGGCGATGGCGACGGGCTGCGGCAAGACCTTCACCCTGGTCAACCAGATCTACCGGCTGATGAAGTCCGGGGTCGCCAAGAGAGTGCTGTTCCTCGTGGACCGCCAAGTCCCCTCCCCGCCTGCCCACCGTGGACGAGATCCTCGAACGGGTCTTGGATGTCGAAGCACGCATTACCGACGACCCCACGACAGCCCGCGAAGCCATCCGTCGGATGCTTCTCGACGGCAAGATCGTGATGCACCCCGAGGCAGACGGCAGCTACCGGGCCGAGTCGGTCATCTTCCCGCTGCGGCTCCCCAAATCACGAAAGCCCCGGAACCAGAAGGTGTCCGAGGCTTCACGGGACGTTGTAGGAAACGATGGTTGCGCGGGCAGGATTTGAACCTACGACCTTCGGGTTATGAGCCCGACGAGCTACCAGACTGCTCCACCGCGCGCCGTTGAAGTGGCAGGCAATCTACTCCGGAACGCAAACCTGTCAAGGTCGAGTTTCGACTTTCTCCGAGCCCTCACCCAACCTCATCCTCGCACCGGTACTGTCCCGCCCCGATCTGCTCTAAGCTCCCCTTCATGCCCGTCGAACGGCGACATCGCGGCCCAGGCAAGCTCAGCACGCGAGCCGCCGCCCTCGCTCGCGCCGAAACACGCAACGCTCGACTCGGCGCCATCTACGCCGCCCTCGCCGCCGTCCATACCTCCGTCGCAGAGTCCAAGTCCGTCACCGACATGTTCGGCCGCGCCTGCCAGGCCCTCGTCAAGAGCAACGCCTTCCGCGGTGCCTGGGCCGGTCGCTTCCGCGACGATGGCACCCTCCAAGTCCTCGTCGTCGCAGGCAACCTCAAAGAGCCCCCGCCCGAAGCCTTGCTTCCCACGCCCACCGATCAAGCCTGGGTCCAGTCCGCCGCCAACCACCAGGCCGCCCTCGTGCGCGCCGACGATCCCCCCGAGCGCCGCGACCCGGTCCTCGATCGCCTCGCTTGCCCTTGCGCCCTGTACGTCCCCGTCGAGGGAGACGCCGGTGTCTCCGGCGTCTTCGGCGTGCTGTGCGCTGCCTCCTCCGACCCCAACGCCTTCGACCGTGATGCGGTCGCCATGCTCGTCGAGCTCGGTCGATCCCTGTCCACCAACGCCGACCGCATCGCCGCCGAGCGGGCGCTCGCCACCCAACGCGAGCTGCTCCGCGCCGTCTTCGACTGCGCTACCTACGGCATCTACTACGCCACCGCCGAGGGCCAGATCCTGTTGTGCAACGACGCCTTCCTGCGCCTCGTCGGCCGCAAACGCGAGGAGACCGTCGGGCAGTCGTACCAGGTGGTGTCGTCGCCGGAGTTCCGCGAGCTCGAGCGCATGGTCGTGCAGCGCGTCATGTCTTCGGGGCTGTCGTCGGAGTACGACAAGGACGTGGTTCGCAACGACGGGTTCCGTATTCCGGTGCGACTGAGCGTGGCGCCCGTGCGGGACCGCAACGGCAAGCCGACGGGGACGGTGGCGGTGATGCGCGACACGGTAGCGGAGCGCGAGGCTGCGATGGCGCTTCGCGAGAGTGAGGAGCGCTACCGTGCGGCGTTCCGCAACAACCCCGACGCCATCTTCGTGGTGGACGCGAAGCGCCGTGTGGTCGACGCGAACCCTGCGGCTACGGCGCTCACGGGCGTGGCGCGCGAGCAGCTCATGAGCCGCGACGTCACCGAGTTGGCGGAGGAGGTCGAGGTCTCGGCGTTGACCGAGGCGCTGTCGATGATGCGGCGGGACGGGGCGGTATACCGGTCGCTCGTGAAGTTCCGAAGCACGGGGGAGCGGACGGTGTCGACGGAGCTGCACGGGACGTCGCTGGCGCCGCAGCTGTGGCAGGTGCTGGCGCGCAACGTCGAGGCGCGGCTGGAGGCGCAGGAGAAGCTGCGCGCACTCAACGACATGCTGGAGGAAAAGGTGGCGGCGCGTACGGCGCTGCTGGAGGAGGCGTACGGCAAGCTCGAGCGTGCGGGGAAGATGAAGGACGAGTTCCTCGCGAACATGAGCCACGAGCTTCGCACGCCGCTCAACTCGGTGCTGGGTCTCGCGGACGCGCTGCTCGAGGGTGTGTTCGGGGAGGTCGACGACCAGCAGCAGCAGATTCTGGAGACGATGCGGGACAGCGGCCATCACCTGCTCGATCTCATCAACGACATCCTGGACCTTTCCAAGATCGAGGCCGGGCGACTCGAGCTGGACCTTCGTCCGATCAGCGTGAGCGAGGTCTGCCAGGTGTCCTTGCGGATGATCCGGCCGCTCGCCTTGCGCAAGCGGATCGGGTCGTGGATGAGGATCAACCCGCGGTGTCCGGTGGTGGTGGCGGACGAGCGACGGCTCAAGCAGATGCTCGTGAATTTGCTGTCGAACGCGGTGAAGTTCACGCCGGCGGGGGGGCAAGGG
>PGYH01000053.1 GCA_002839575.1 Methanomicrobiales archaeon HGW-Methanomicrobiales-6 | reverse complement strand
TGATCAACGATCCGAAGGTGCTCTTCCTCGACGAACCGACGGCAAACCTCGACCCCGAGGGCGTCAGGGAGTACCGGGAACTCGTCATGCACCTCGCCGGCGAAGGAAAGACGATCTTCGTCTCCTCCCACATCCTCTCGGAGGTCAGGGAGGTCTGCCGGACCGTCGGGCTCCTCGCGAAAGGGAAACTTGCCGCGCAGGGGACGCTCGAAGAGGTCGCCCGGGCGCTCGCACCCGCAGACGGCGATGCCGTCCGGATCGTCGTCGAGACCCGGGAACACCTGCCGGCGATCGAGGACCCCGCGATCATCGATATCGAGAGGAACGGCAACCGTGCGGTCGTCCGGGCGAAGGACGATATCCGGGACCGGCTTGCCGCATCCCTCTTTGAGCAGGGGCTCCACGTCCGGGAGATGCGCCTTGAAGAGCCCGAGATCGAGGACGTCTTCATGGCGGCCTACCGGAGGTAACAGAATGGCACTCGATCGATTGTTCAACGTAGCACGAAAGGAGTTCTCCGACCACATCACCAGCAGGCGGTTCATCATCATCCTCGGCCTGCTCCTGGTGATCTCGACGATCAGCATCTACGACGGCATCGAGAACTACAACAACAGCCTGGAGGCGTATACCGAGCAACTCCGGTATATGGAGGAGTTCGACGACCCGTATACGAGCTGGATGCCCCAGAAACCCTCGATCATGTACGTCTTCATCTCCATGATGAGTTACATGACGATGCTCGGCGGCATCCTTGCCATCGCCATCGGGTTCGACCTGGTCTCAAAGGAGAAAGAGACCCGGTCGCTGAAGTCGCTCCTCTCCCACCCCGTCTACCGCGACGAGATCATCAACGGCAAGGCGCTCGGGGGTATCGGCGCGCTCGGGTTCGCCATGGCGCTCGCGCTCGCCATCGCCATCGCGATGCTCCTCATCTTCTCGATCGTCCCGACGGCGGAGGAGTTTGCCGCCATCCTGGTCTTCGGGGCGGTCTCGCTCGGGTTCCTGCTCGCCTACTTCGCCGTCGCGCTCACGATGTCGACGGCCGCAAAAGAGAGCGGGAACGCGCTGATCTACACCCTGGTAATCTTCTTCGCCGTCTCCTCGCTCCTTCCCATGTTCGGCGCGATGACTGCAGACGCTTTCGCGGGCGACCCGCCCGAAGCGCCCGAGATACCTCCCATGCCGACCCCCGTGGGGAGATCGGTCACCGCTACCGCCAGCGGTGGGTCCTTCGTCAGCACCTCCTCACAGGAGGTGGTATACGGCGGGACCCAGGACCCCGCGTGGAGAGAGTACGAAGAGGAGATGCAAACCTACATCGAGAAACGGAGGTTGATCAGCGATATCTCGAACCTCCTCTCGCCGCAGATGAACTACTACACCGTCGCGATAGCCGTGACGAATCCGCAGCTTTCCTCGATGATCGCGTCGCCGTACGACACGGCGACGGAAGAGCCGGCCGGGCTTGCCGGTGCTCTCGGCAAGGTCTGGATGAACATCGCCGCGCTCATCGTCTTCCCGTCGGCCTTCTTCGCCGCGACCTACGTGAAGTTCATGCGCATGGACATCAGGTGAGACGATGATCGGAAACAGAATACTCCTCATCCTCCTCATCGCGGCGCTGGCCGTCCCGGGAGCAGCCGGGGGCGGGACGATGGCCACAGAGCTCCGGTGCGACTTCCCCGGCGAGATGATCGAGGCGGGCGACACCGCCGTCTTCGACCTCGCGGTCACGAACCGTGGGGATACCGGGACATGCCTCCTCAACTACTGGACGTTCCGCGGCACCGACAACTGGAAGATCCGGTTCGAGGCCGCCGACCGCGAGGTCTACCGGATGCTGATCCCGGCCGGTGAGACGAAGACCGTCCGGCTGGTGGCCGAGACCTCCGGCCATGCCGCGGTGGGGGAATACCCCATCCGGGTGGGCATCGGCGAAGGCACGATCTGGGTCTACGTCAAGGTCACGAAGACCCACAGCGGTGAGATGGGGACGCTCGAAGCCACCGTGGTGGACAAGGAGGGCAACGTGGTCAAGGGCGCCGACGTCGGCCTCTATGACCGCGACACCCGGATCGAGGGAATGCTCGCGACCGCTGAAGGCAAGGTCTCCGTCGGCGCCCCGATGGGCACCTACACCGTAAAGGTCACCCGGCCCGGCTACCGGCCGTGGGAGAAGAAAGGCGTCGAGATCCGGATCGGCCGAACGGCCGACCTCGGGATCGTGCCGCTCGAGAAAGAGAACTTCTTCGCCGATATCCGGGTGAAGTCCCCGTCCCGGGTAGCGGCGATCGGCTCGAACCCGCAGTACGAGATGGCCCTGAAGAACGCCGGCAGAAACGACGACACCTACACCCTCTCCATCCAGGGCCTCCCCGAACAGTGGTATGCCCGGTTCAAGGAGAGCAGCAGCGCCACCGAAGAGGTCTCGGAGATCTACATCCCGTCCGGCGAGGAGAAGACCCTCTACCTCGACCTCATCCCGCCCTACTCGGTGGGTGTCGGCGAGTACAACCTCACGGCGGTGATCGGCTCCTCCGCCCGGGAGTACGAGGAGAACCTGACGCTCCGGCTCCGGGGCTCCTACGACATGCGGACCTACGCCAAGAGTTACCGCCACGAGATCAACCGCGGCGACACCCTCACGTTCGATGTGACGGTCACGAATGCCGGTGTCGGAGGAGCGCTGACGAACATCGGGCTCAACATGAGCGCACCCGAAGGGTGGCGGGTGACCGTCGACCCGGCATCGGTCGCGAGCCTTGAGGCCGGTGAACGGGCGACGGTCCAGGTGACGGTGGTCCCGCCGGCCGATATCGTCGCCGGCGAATACAAGGTCGTCGCGCTCGCAAAATGCGACCAGGACGAAGAGGAAGACGAGTACCGGATCGTCGTGAAGGAACAGTCCTACGTCGCGGTGCTCGGCCTCCTGGTGATGGCCGGAGTCGCCGCAGGGCTCTGGTATATGTTCAAGAAGTACGGGCGGCGGTAGTGGCTGTTGCCGCCTATCTCTATACCTCTTTTATGCCGCCTTTCGCATCCTTCGCCCTCCACTGCGTGAGGCGTTGC
Organism: Methanomicrobiales archaeon HGW-Methanomicrobiales-6; assembly: GCA_002839575.1. GTDB lineage: Archaea > Halobacteriota > Methanomicrobia > Methanomicrobiales > Methanoculleaceae > Methanoculleus > Methanoculleus nereidis. Next base: position 11,116 of record PGYH01000053.1, on the reverse strand, counting down.
TCCCCGATAGCGCCACCCATGGTGCCCGTCCCGGCACATGCCATAGATACCTAAAATAAGAGGACACGATGCACCAGGGCCGGACCCGGCTGCTTTTTTTTTCGGCGCTCCCTTACTCAAACCGGACGTTGCCCTCCGGGACCGCCAGCTCGAACCGCGCCCCGGCGCCCGGCGTCCCGTTCTCGCTGATGGTGATCCCGGTGATCGAGAGGACCTCTTTGACCAGAAATAGCCCGAGTCCCGTGTGGCTCCCGAAACCCCGCTCGAATATCTGTTCTTTGTGCTCGGCAGGGACGCCGACCCCGTTGTCTTCCCAGACAATCCGTGCCCCGCCCCCGTCCGGCACGACCGTGACCCTGACCTCGGTCACGGTTCCGCCGTGCCGCATGGCATTCTCCAGGAGGTTGTAAAAGACAGACGAGAGGAGCGGATCGGCGTAGATAGAGAGCCCGTTGAGTTCGGTGGTAACCCGGATACCGGTCACCCGGAGCGTCTTTGCCGCCGCCGTGACCAGGGGCTCGATGGGGGACCACCGGGGAGTCCGGACGCCGAGATCCTGGTAATCCCGCGTGAACTCGATCTGCGACTGTATGATCTTGACGGCGGCCTGCAGTTTATCGAGGGCGGCGGAGACGTCCGCATCCAGCGGCTGCTCCTGGAGGAGGCCGATGTTCCCGAGCACCACCGTGACCTGGTTTACGATGTCGTGCCGCACGATGCTGTTCATCAGGGTGAGTTTCCTGTTGGCCTGGATGAGCGCCGCCTCGGTCTGTTTCCAGGCGGTGATGTCGTGGATCGCGTAATCGATCGCGACCGGGTGCCCGTTGCTCCCGTAGACCGGGATCGTACAGGCCTCAACCCAGATGTAGCGCCCGTCTTTTTGGCGCACCCGGAAGACATACGGCCGGGCGGCGCATCTGCCCCGCTCCCGCCCCAGGGCAAGGAACGTCTCCCGGTCCTCGGGATGGATCAGCCGCCTGATGAACTGCGGATCGCCGAGGATCTCCTCCGGGGTGTAGCCGGTCAGGCTCTCGCACGAAGGGCTGATGTACTCGATCGCCAGCGGTTCCAGGACCGCACGGATGTAACAGTCGTGCGACTGCTCCACGAGGCTCCTGAACCGTTCCTCGCTCTCGCGGAGCCGCTCCTGCGATCGAATCCGCGAGAAGAGATCGGCGAAGAGATTGCCAACGACCTCAAGCAGCGTGATATCCTCGTTCGACCAGGTCCGCGTCCGCCGGATGGTCTCAAACCCGATGACCCCGAAGATCTCATCGGCAGTCGCGATCGGCACCAGGACGATCGACATAACCCCGTACCCCAGGAGAAAGTCGCGCTCTGCCGCTGCTTCTGCCGGGAGTCCGGCCACATCGGGGATGCAGATCGTCTTGTGCGCCTCGACCTGCGCCATCCCCCAGGAGACCACGTCGGTGGGCAGGTTCTGCGGCTCGATCCCCTCCGCGCACCACTCGTGGGTGTTCTCCACGCAGGTGAGGTCGGTGGAGAAGCGGAAGATGTAACTCCGGTCGACATCGAGGAACGGCCCGAGCAGCTGGAGCGTCTCCTCCAGGGCATCTTCGAGGTCCGCCGGGTCCAGGGCGATGAACCGTGCGGAGGTAGAACTCACCACCTGTTCGAGGCCGATCCTGCTCTGGATCTGCGCCTCCATCCGTTTCAACTCGGTGATGTCCCTGAGCGACTCGATTGCTCCGGAGAGCCGCCCCTGCGCATCGTAAAGCAGCGATGCTTTCGCCCAGAGGCAGACCTCCTCCCCGGTGCGGGGCAAAGTGATACGGTGCTCCCGGGCGACGCTCATCCCATCTCCCCGGGAGAGGACGGTCTCCGCTACCAGCGGGGGATGCAGCCCGGGCATCGCCCTGCAGATAGTTTCCGGACTCGACCCGATGACCTGGCCCTTTGGAACTCCGGTCAGCGCCTCGATTGCCCGGTTCCAGGTGGTCACCGTCCACGTGTGGTCGAGCACGAACGTCGGGTCGGGAAGAAAGTCGATGATCCCCTGAAGGGTAGCCTGGTAATCCTCCATCTCACGGTACTGCGCCGCGAGCGACTCCTGGCTCGCCTTCACCTCCTCAAACGCCGCGGTTATCTGCTCGTGCGCTGCATTCAACTCCTCCTCGTACCGCTTCCGGTCGGTGATATCGATCATCGACGCGACAAAGCGGTCCGTCCCGGGGATCTCGCCGATCGTCAGGTGCATATCCTTCTGTCTGCCGTCCCGGTCGACCAGCCTGAAATCGTATGTCCGCGGCACCGAGCCGGGGTTTACCCGCCGTTGCCGGTGATAGTCCGCCATCCGCTCCAGGTCTCCTGGAGCGATAAATGCCGTCCAGGGCATCTTTCCTTCCACCTCCTCACGGGAGTAGCCGGAAAGGCGGACGGCCTCGCTGTTTGCGAGGGCAATCGTCATATCGCCCTCGATGATGATGGTGGCCGAACCGGTATGCTCAAAAACGCTCCGGTACAGGTCTCCGGCCCGCTGCACCTCCACCTCGGCCCGTCTTCGCCTGACCGCCTGGAGGATCATGTTCTGGAGTTCGGCAAACCGGGCGGAGGGGTTGCCGCCGTCTTTCTGGAGGTAGAAGTCCGCCCCGTTGTTGAGCGCCTCGATGACGACCTCCTCGCAGCCCCGACCGGAAAAGATGATGAACGGTGTCTCCATGCCTCTTTTGCGGACCTCTTTTAAGAACGCGATCCCGTTCATCTCCGGCATCTCGTAATCGGCAACGATGGCGTCGTACGCGGCTTTCGAGAGCATATCGAGAGCCTGCAGCGGTGACGACGTCGTTTCGACCCGCAGGTCCCCGGATCGCTCTAGATAGACCTTGCTCAGCTCGAGAAACATCGGTTCGTCGTCGACTGCGAGAATACGGAACATGCACCCACTCAGGTATGGAAGGGTGGTTGATATGAACCTTAAACCTTGTGATTCGCCATTCTGGCCGGCTTTGTTGAAAAACGGGAGAAATATGGCCTGTTTTCGGCGAATCTGGCGTATATAGGGGGCGTCGCACCCGCCGCCGGCACCGGTGGTGGAAATTATTTTCACGCCCCGGTGTTAATCATCCACCGATCCTATGACGGTCGTATGCATTGATACGAACCTCTTTCTCGAACTCTACGGGTCCGACGAAGACCCGGAAGAGATCATTGCGGATATCAGGGCGCTTGCCGAATGCCTCGTCTTTCCCGACATCATCCTCGACGAGTTCCTCCGCAACCGGTCCCGGATTCTCGACCGGATAGCGGACGATGTGCGGAGGCGCGAGACCGGCGAGGTCCGCCTGCCGTCCATCATCCGGGTGAACCCGAAGACCGCCGACCTCCTGCGCGCGGGGGAGGAGTACAACCGGGCGGTCCGCGCCCTCTACGGCGATATCGAGGCGATGATCGCAGATCCCGCCGCCGACCCGGTCGCCCGGGCATTCCTCGGCCTCTCCGGCGACCCTGCCGTGCGGATCCTCCACCGGACCGACGGACTCGTCGCACGGGCCCACCGCCGCAAACTTCTCGGCAATCCCCCAAAAAGCACGGGCAAGGAGACCATCGGCGACGAACTCATCTGGGAGACGCTGCTTGCAAACCTCGAGGACGGCCTGCTCTTCGTCACCCGGGACCGGACGTACCGCAACCACACCGCCTACCTCGTCCAGGAGTACCGGGAGAGGATCGGCGATGCCCTGACGATCACCGACCGCGTATCCGACGCCCTGGCACTCGTCGGCAGGCCGCCGTCGCCGGCGCTGGTCAGATTCGAAGGCCAAGAGAGAGGGGCGTGACGAAACCCGCCCCGTCACTCGATGTAGGAGAGGACCTTGCGCTTCACCGGGCCCTTGCTCGCGATGGTGCTGTAGGCCCACCGGGCAACCCTGCCGAAGAGGTCCTCCCGGCTCAGTTCCAGAAAGAGGGTGAGCGAGGGATTGAACTTGGACTTGAAGAGGTTCAGGTTCTCGTTGTTCGCCCCGACGTTCTCCATATGGCGGTATCCCTCGTCCTTCGCCTGCTGAAGGAGCAGCCACTGCAGGAACTCGTTGCCGGGCATCGCGGTCATCTTCGGGGCCCCCATCCAGAGGGTGAAGGCCTTGTACTCCTGGGTTGCCTGCACGCCCGTTATGTTGCCTTCGTCGTCGTAGAGGTAGTAGAGCCCGAGGTTGTCGGGGTATGCCCGGAAGAGGTCCTCGAAGTAGGCGCGGCTGATCATCGGGATGTTCATATCGGGGTCGCTGAACCGCTCTGAGACCGTGGAGTAGAAGATCGTGAGGTCCATGCTCTTATCCATGCGGTAACCGTTCTTCTCGGCCTTTCGCAACTTGGTCCGGAGGTTGGAGGAGAAACTGTTCCAGATCTCGGAGAGCGGCGGCGCGAGGTCGATGACGTAGGTGAAATGAAGTCGGGAATCGTAGCCCTCCCTGAGAAATCGCCGGACGTCGATGAAACCCGGGACCTGGGTTATGGCGAGGTAGTTCGGGGCCAGGGCCGCAAACTCGCTCTCCAGGTCGTCTCCGACCACCTTGAGCATCGACTCCTTCTTGCTCTGTTTGGCGGTATCGTAACGGCGGCCCATGACGAACCCGAGGTACGGCACCACTGACTGGAGAGGGGGCGGGGAGAGAAGAAGGTTGAGCCCGTGCACCTGCTTCTGGAAGAGCGGGAAGATGGCGATCAGCTCGTTGCCCTTGAAGACCCCATAGGGGAGGAACGTAAAGCCGGTGTGCTTCTCTGTGACCTTCATGAAGTCCCATTTATGGAAAAGACGGCCGGAGGCACTCTCATCCACAAACGTATCCCAGGCGTCCCTATCATCGATAAGCCCTATCGTCATGCTCTCACTCCCTGCTCCGGTGCGCCCGCAGAGTCGTGCGGAGTATCCATCACCACGGATATATACGTTTCTCAAGAGAAGATTGGTACTCGCCGGGTACGGGATTCCTCGCCACGGCTGCCGGGGGAGATCCCGGGCAGGGGCAGCTTCGCGGAATCACAACGTTCAAATTGCCCGGGACACCACATAAACTGCGTATTCATCTGCGGATGCGAACGTTGCCTCTGCACCGAGAGGTGGAGTGACAGAAGATGCTCACGGATCGGGAACTGGAACGCTACCGGCGGCAGATAGCGCTCTTCGGAGAAGAGGCGCAGGAACGGCTCGGACGCGCCCGTATCGTCATCGTCGGAGCCGGCGGGCTCGGCTGTCCGGTCGCCCTCTACCTTGCCGCCGTGGGTATCGGCGGGATCCGGCTGATCGACGGCGACGTCGTGGACCGGGCCAACCTGAACCGGCAGGTGCTCCACGGAGACCGTGACGTCGGGCGGGCAAAAGTCGAGTCGGCGGCCGAAAAACTCCGGGCGCAGAACCCCGGTATCGCAATCGCTGCGACCCACGCAACCCTCGACGAGGAGAACGCAGCTCTGCTCGCGGGCGGGGCCGACCTCATCATCGACGCCACCGATAACTTCCCCGTACGCTACATCCTCAACCGGGTAGCGCTCGGCGCCCGGGTGCCGCTCATCCACGGGGCGGTCCGGGGGTTTTACGGGCAGGCGACGACGATCATCCCCGGCCGGACGGCCTGCCTGGAATGCATTTTCCCGGTAGCCCCTCCGGAGGAGGATATTGTTCCCGTGGTCGGCACCACGCCGGGGATCATCGGGCTTGTCCAGGCAAACGAGGCGATCAAGTACATCATCGGCACCGGCGACCTTCTGGCCGGCCGGCTCCTCGTCTGGGACGGACGGGCCGCCACCATGACGACGCTGCCGGTCGAGCGGCAGGAGAAGTGCAGCGCGTGCGGAAACGGCAGGTGTTGAGGAGGGGAAGAATGCAGGTTCGGGTCAGGACGTTTGCCCGGTTGCGGGAGGCGATCGGGGGCGACCTCACGCTGGGGGTCCCGGAGGGGGCGACGATGAGTCGGCTGCTTGCGGCGGTCGGGGAGACCTCGGAAGAGGCGAAGGAGGCGCTCTTTGAAGAGAGCGGAGAACTCCGGGGGTACGTGATACTGATGCACAACGGCAGGCGCATGCGGCGTGCGGAGGCGGGGACGCTCCTCCTCGCCGACGGGGACGAGGTCGCGCTCTTCCCGCCCGTGGCGGGTGGGTGACGGGGGAGACCGGAATGATCGGCATAACGCGAGACGATTTTGATGTGAATGCAGTGATCGACCGGGTGAGGAGGCCCGATATGGGGGCTCTCGTCACCTTCCTCGGCACCGTCAGGGCCGATGGCGGAATCGAGGTCATGGAACTGGAAGCCTACGAAGAGGTCGCGGAAAAAGAACTCGCGGCTATCCGGGACGGGGCGTTTGCAAACTACCCTATAGCAGCCGTCGAGATCATTCACCGGATCGGACGGCTCCGGGTCGGGGATAACATCCTCCTCATCGTCGTCGGCGCCGGCCACCGGAAGGAGGCTTTCGACGCCTGCGAGTACATCCTCGAGCGGATCAAGGAGAGCGTGCCGATCTGGAAGAAGGAGATCGGGGAGGGCGGCGAGCGCTGGGTGCCGGGAGAGTCCTCTGGAGGGGATGCATGATCCGGCTGCAGTCGTGCCGGAAGGCTTACGCAAAAGAGACCCAGCGCACGGTCCCGCCCGAGGAGACGCTCGCCCGGGCCCGGGCGAGGCTCCCGGCGGCGGGGATAACCCGGGTCGCCGACATCACGAACCTCGACCGGATCGGGATCCCGGTCTTCTCGAGCATCCGGCCGACCGCCGGGGCGGGGGCGATATCGGTCTACAACGGGAAAGGCGCCACCCCGATCGAGGCGGAGGTCTCGGCGATGATGGAGGGGATCGAACGCTACTCGGGGGAGATGGACGACCGGGAGCCGATAGTCGGGCGGTACAGCGAGGTCTCGGCCCGGGAGAACGCCATCGACCCGGCAGACCTGATCCTCCCTGATCGGGTCCCGGCCGATGCAGCGATCCCCTGGGTCGGGGGATACGACATCGTACAGGAGGAGGAGGTGCTCGTTCCCGCCCACGCGGTCTTCCATCCCCTGCCGGTGACCTTGGGCCGTCTCTTTCGGACCAACACCAACGGGCTTGCTTCCGGTAACACTCTTGAGGAGGCGACCTTCCACGCCCTGATGGAGGTGGTCGAGCGCGACGCCTGGTCGCTCGTGGAGGTGACCCGGAACACCGGCCCCCGGATCGAGGGGGTCACCGACGGGCTCGCCGCCGACCTGCTCGCGAAGTTCGCGGCCGCCGGCGTCGAGGTCACCCTGAAAGACATCACGAGCGATATCGGGGTCCCCACGGTGGCCGCGGTGGCCGACGACGTGGTCCTCAGGGACCCCACACTCCTCACGATCGGCATGGGATCGCACACGAGCGCCCAGATTGCGGTCCTCCGGGCTCTCACGGAGGTCGCGCAGAGCAGGCTGACCCAGATCCACGGCGCCCGGGAGGATACCGATACGGCGGACGTCAGGAAGAAGATCGGCTACGAACGGACGAAACGGCTGAACCGGCACTGGTTCGCGGAGAGCGATACGGTCCGGTTCCCGGAGATGCCGTCGTTTGACAGCGACGACTTCCTCACCGACATCAATCATGTCACCGGCCGGCTCAGCGCGGCGGGTCTCTCCCGGGCCATCGTGGTCGACCTCACCCGGCCGGAGATCGGCATCCCGGTCGTCCGGGTGATCGTGCCGGGGCTGGAGATGTACGCGATGGACCAGGACCGGATGGGAAGGAGGTGCCGTGACGCACGAAATCGTCGTCTTCCTCGGTCCCAGCTGTGACCATGCGGCCGCCCGGGAGATCCTCGACGCCGATTACCGTCCCCCGGCAAAACGAGGCGACATAGCCAGGGCTGCCGAAGGTGGAGCCCGGATCATCGGGCTCATCGACGGCGTCTTCTTCCAGGACTGCGCCGTCGCCCACCGGGAGATCCTCGCCGCGCTCCGGGCCGGGGTGCGGGTCGTCGGCGCCTCCAGCATGGGAGCACTCCGGGCCGCGGAGCTCGACGGCCTCGGGATGGAAGGCGTCGGGGAGATCTACCGCGCCTACCGGGAGGGAAGATTCGTCGCCGACGACGAGGTGGCGCTCCTCTTCGACCCCGAGACTTTCGTGCCGCTCTCCGAGCCGCTCGTGAACATCCGGGCGACCATCCAGAGGGCGCTTGAGTGCAACGTGATCGGCGCCGATGCGGTCGGGGCGCTCCTCGAGGCCGCCCGGGGGCTCTACTTCCCCGACCGGACCTACGATGCGGTCGCCGAGGCGGCGGAGGGGAAGGTGGATCCGGCGGACCTTGCCCGGTTTGCGGCATTTGCCGGGGAGCATGCCGTCGATCGGAAACGCGAGGACGCGCTGATGGCGCTCTGGTACATCCGGGATCTCGCCGAAAGCATGCCGTGAGCAGAGACCCGGCGCCCTTCCCACTTCCTTCCGACCCGCCGATTCCTCCGGGCCGTGACCGCCGGTGAGTCGGAGGAAGTACCTGAACGGCTTTTCTTCCGAATCTGGACGAATTCCGGGCTTTTCTGCTCGGATAGCGCACCAGATGCAGTATCGTAACGTTCATATGTGTAAAAAATTATCAACATATGTTGACATTATCTTTCAGCACCCTCCCCGAACTGACACGGCTGCTCTCCCTGCTCGGGAACGAGCAGCGGCTCGCCATACTCCGGTCTATCGCGACCGATGAGAAGTATGCACGCGAGATCGCCGAAGAGCTCGGTATATCGCGCCCGCTGGTCGCCATTTATCTCCGGCAGCTCGAGAAGTCCGGGCTCGCGGAGGGAACCAGCAGGACGTCGGACGAGCCGCCGTATCTCCGGAGATGTTACCGGGCGGTGCCGTTCGAGCTGGCGCTGGACCTGAACGTGATTCTGTCATTGGAGAGGTTATAATATGCAACAGGAACGATGGAAACTCTTTCTGAAAGCGCTTTGGGGCGCCGTTATCGTATTGCTCGTAATCAGCCTTCTCGCCGGCGTGATTGGCGGTTCGGAGTTCTGGAATACCATGTTCGCCGGGTCCTTCTTTGTTATCATACAGCTTGCCGTCCTGACACTGCTCTTCATCATCGTCGTGAGACTCAAAGAGTGGATCGAAGGGCAGGTGGCGGGTATGGCGGACCGAAAAGATACCGTAGTCGGTGCGGACCTCCAGATGCTGCGGCAGTCGCTGGAGCGGATCGAGACGAAGATGGACCGGATCGAGAAAGTCCTGAGTGAAATCCCGGAGTAGTACGTTCCACAGAAGTGATGGGAACACTGCCGGTCGGGATTGCGCGAACCCGGGGCGGGCGGCAAAAAGGGGTTGTGTGGGTGTATGATGGACGTGCAGTAATACCAGAGAGCCTGATGGAAGAGGCTGAGGGCCAGGCAGGGCTCCATCGCGGGTAATACCGGGCCATACACTAGTATGAATTAAATATATAATAATTTTACCTGTTGTGAAATATATTAAAAGTTATAATATTTTAGAACTCCCGATACCGAAGAGGCGCTACCGGGAACCGTCCGGGTCCCGCCTGCTCAAAGAGAGGTGTTCACCCAGCCACGCGATGCGGTCGCGGCGGGCTGCTTCGTCCAGGTAATGGCCCGCGTCGTACCACCTCATCGACTTCGGTTCGCTCGCCCGCTCGAAGAACTCCCGGGACTGCTCTTCCGTGAAGACCTCGTCGCGAAGAGCGGACTGGAAGAGGAGCGCGGCGGGTGCCGCCCGACCGACCCATACGGCCGGGTCGAGCTCCGCGAGCGTCCGGCGGTATCGCTCGAGCCTCTCGCCCTGTAGATCGGGCAGGTTCACGGCGGCGACGTCGGCGAATCTCCCGGTGCCCGCCATCAGGACGGCGGCCGAAAGGCGCCGCTCGGCGCCGGCGAGCACCGCTCCCACGAGCGCCCTGAAACTGTGGCCCACGAACCCGATCCGGTCCGGGTCGACGTCCGGCCGCGCGATAAGGATGTCAAGCCCCCGGCGAAGGTCGATCACCGTCCGCACGTGCTCCCGCACGGCCTCCTCGGGGTCGGTAACCGCCCGGCCCCAGGCCGCCGCTGTGTCATCGGCCCAGGGGGCGTCGACGAGCAGCGAGACCGCACCCATCCCGGCAAGGACCACGGCCTCGGCGAGGAACGTGGCGCGGGAACCGGGCGCCGGGTGGAGGAAGAGAAGGCCGGCCCATGGACCGGTCCCCTCCGGGATCACCAGGTAGGCCCGGACCCACCGTTCCGGGCCGGCCTGGAAGGTCAGGTCGCGGATCGTCACGTCGGCGCCGGCGATCTCGATCACGGGCGGTCCTCCCGCGTCGTAGTCGAAGAGCGCTCGTAAGTTCTCGGCAGTTCGCTCCATCATACACCTTCTGCTTTCCCCTCGACCTGCCGGTTGATATACCCGGCGCCCACAGGGTGAACATGGCTGCGGGACCCCGTGCCCTGCTCCGAATGGAAGGTTTTTCTACCCGGGAACCCCTTCCTTCAAGAGGTGATTTCATGGCGATTGACTGGTACGAAGAGTTTGTTGACGTAAACCACACCCCGGGCCCGGACGAGCTCGTAGCCCTCTACTACTTCGAGCCGGCGGAGGGGATCAGCAGAGAGGAGGCGGTCGGGAGGATCGCGTCGGAGAGCTCGACCGGAACCTGGACGACGCTCTTTACCCTGCCGCCCCGGATGCGGGATCTCCAGGCGAAGGCGTTCGAGATCGAGGGGAACTACGTGAAGATCGCCTACCCCCTGGCCCTCTGGGAGGAGGGGAACGCACCCCAGCTCTTAAGCGGGATTGCCGGGAACGTCTTCGGGATGAAGGCGCTCGACTGCCTCCGGCTGATCGACGCCTCGCTCCCGGCCGAATACCTCCGGCACTTCAAGGGGCCGCACTTCGGGATGGAGGGGATCCGGGATATGATGAAGGTCCGGGGGCGGCCGCTTACGGGCGCGGTCCCGAAACCGAAGGTGGGCTTCACCGCCGAAGAGCACGCCGAGGTCGGCTACGAGACCTGGATGGGCGGGTTCGACTTCGTCAAGGACGACGAGAACCTGACGTCCCACCCGTTCAACCGGTTCGAGGACCGCGTCCGGGCGATGGCGAAGATGCGGGATAAGGCCGAGCAGGAGACCGGCGACGTGAAGTCCGCGTTCATCAACATCACGG
>PGYH01000052.1 GCA_002839575.1 Methanomicrobiales archaeon HGW-Methanomicrobiales-6 | reverse complement strand
AACGAGTACACGAAAGCAGCCATCATGCCGATGCGCGGGCACTACAACGTCACCGGCTCCGGCCAGGTCTGGGGCTGGCAGTTCGGGTTCCCCTACGCGGTGGACCTCTCCCGCGGATACGCCCGCTACAACCCCGGCGAGACGACCTCCAACGACCTGCTCCGCAGGGACGAGGTGGACGCCGTCTTCGTCCTCGGCAGTGACCCCGGCGCGCACTTCCCGTTCAGCTCGGTCAAGAAGATCTACGACCGTCCGTCGGTCGCGATCGACCCCCACGAGACCCCGACCACTGAGGTCTGCAAGGTCCACGTCCCGGTCGCCTTCGTCGGCGTCGAGGTGGGCGGATGCGCATACCGGATGGACAACGTGCCGATTGAGACGAGAAAGGTCGTCGAGCCCCCGGAGGGCATGATGACCGATGAAGAGTTCCTGAAACGCGTTCTTGCGCGGGTCAAGGAGATCCAGGGGGTGTAAGCGATGGCAGAGTATCTCATTAAGAACGGGTTCGTCTTCGACCCGGTTCTCGGGATCAAGGGCGACAAAGCCGACGTCGCCATCAAGGACGGCAAGATCGTCGAGACGACGGCTCTCAGCAGCCCGAAGGTCATCGATGCGGCGGAGAAGACCGTCATGGCCGGCGGGGTCGACATTCACGCCCATGTTGCCGGCCCGAAGGTGAACATCGGCCGCAACTTCCGCCCCGAAGACAAACTCTTCACCTACAAGCCCAAAAACGGTATCGAGCGGATGCAGGGCGGGTTCTCGGTCCCGACGACGATCCGGACCGGCTACAACTACGCCCGGATGGGTTACACCACGGTGATGGAGGCGGCCATGCCGCCGCTCTACGCCCGGCACGTGCACGAAGAGATACGAGACACCCCAATCCTCGACCAGGGCGCCTACCCGGTCTTCGGGAACAATTGGTTCGTGCTTGAGTACCTCAAGAACCACGAGATCGAGAACACCGCTGCCTACATCGCCTGGCTTCTTCGCGTCACGAAGGGCTACGCGGTCAAGGTCGTCAACCCCGGCGGCACGGAAGCCTGGGGATGGGGCCTGAACTGCGAGAACGTGCACGACCCGGTCCCCTACTTCGACATCACCCCGGCGCAGATCATCAAGGGCCTCATCGAGGCGAACGAATACCTCGGTCTCCCGCACTCGATGCACATGCACGCGAACAACCTCGGGAACCCCGGCAACTACACGACGACGCTCGATACGTTCAAACTCTCGGAGGGCATCAAGCCGAACAGCAAGTTCGGCCGCGACCAGGTGATGCACCACACCCACGTCCAGTTCCACTCCTACGGTGGCGACTCCTGGGCGAACGTCGACTCCCGCACAAAAGAGATCATGGACTACGTGAACTCGCACGACAACATCACCATCGACATGGGTCAGGTGACGCTCGACGAGACCACGACCATGACCGCCGACGGGCCGTTCGAGCACCACCTCACCGAGCTGAACCATCTGAAGTGGGCGAACACCGACGTGGAACTCGAGACCGGCTCGGGCGTCGTGCCCTACGTCTACAGCCCCGATATCAAGGTCTGCGCTATCCAGTGGGCCATCGGCCTCGAACTTGCGCTGCTCGCGAAGGACTCCATGCGGATTTACCTGACTACTGATCACCCGAACGCCGGGCCATTCATCCGCTACCCGCGGATCATGAAGTGGCTCATGAGCCAGGAGGCTCGTGAGCAGCAGATCGACGCCTTCAAGCACAAGGACAAGGTCATCGACGCGACCAACATCGCCGGCATCGACCGCGAACTCGACCTCTACGAGATCGCGCAGATGACCCGGGCAGGGCCGGCAAAGTCGCTCGGTCTTGCGCACATGTACGGCAGCCTTGTGCCCGGCCTCGAAGCGGATGTTGCCGTCTACGACTTCAACCCGAACGAGCCTTACGTGCCCGACGAGATCGAGAACGCCTTTTCGAGCGTGCGGTACCTCTTCAAGACAGGGGTCCAGGTCATCAACGACCGACAAGCGGACCCTCTGGGTGAACGCGAAGGTCAACGAGAACCCGCAGGTGATGCGTGACGTCAAGGAGAAGTTCCTCCGCTACTACACCGTCACCTTAAACAACTACGAGGTCAGCGGGCACTACCTCCCGAACCCGTACGTGATCGAGGTCGATGCCACACAGTGAGGCGCGTTGCAACTACCATGGTGAGCCGGTCCGGGCTATTCTCCGGGGCCCGCTACACTGCCTCCATTGCATTCGCAAGAACGGACCGGATGATCTTATAGTAAAACCTGAGTCCCCGGAGCGTTCGGAGACTTAGGGTGTCGGTTATCGGTGGCGCCTCTCACTGTCACTCAAAATACCTCTCTTTTCCGGGCCCGGCCGGCCGGGTCATGATGCACCCGTATGCCTGGTCGGGGCAGCAGTGGTCGATCTCGCGGCTCCGGTCTGCTCTCCACCCGGCGCCCATCTGGCGCTCCTCAGATCAAGATCGAAAAAGGGATATAGGGAATGTTCTGATATAGGTATGTTCGTATTGTAACGAACGGTTTGAGGAACAACCATGATGGCTACAGAACTTGCCCCCGGCGTCCACTGGGTCGGGGCTATCGACTGGAACCTGAGGGAGTATCACGGCTACACCCTCCCGGGAACGACCTACAACGCCTATCTCGTGCGGGGCGAGAAGACGGCGCTCATCGACGGCGCCTACCACGGTTTCGAGGGAGAGGTCCTCGACCGCATCGGGGCCGTCTGCGACCCCGGCGCGATCGACTACATCGTCGTGAACCACATCGAGATGGACCATTCCGGCACGCTGCCCGCGTTCGTGCGGCGGATGCCCGGTGTCCCGATCTACTGCACGGAGCGGGCCCGCATCGGGCTTGCCCGCCACTACGACACCACGGGCTGGAACATCCGGGTTGTTAAATCCGGCGACACCCTCGACCTCGGCGGGAAGACGCTCGTCTTCCTCGAGGCGCCGATGCTCCACTGGCCCGACTCGATGTTCACCTACCTCGCCGAAGACGCCATCCTCTTCCCGAACGACGCCTTCGGGCAGCACGTCGCGAGCGCCGCCCGGTTCGACGACGAACTAGGGCGCGACGCGGCGATGGCCCACGCACAGAAGTTCTTCGCGAACCTGATCATACCGCTCGCGCCGAAGGTCTTAAAGAAACTCGACGAGGTCGGGAGCCTCGGCATCGAGATCAGGATGATCGCGCCAAGCCACGGCATCATCTGGCGGTCGCATGCCGGCGATATCCTCAAGGCCTATACCGACTGGAGCCGGGGCGTTGCAAAAGACAAGGTCACGATCGTCTACGACACCATGCACGGCTCGACCACGATGATGGCAAAGGCGATCGCCGAGGGTGCCATGGCCGAAGGCGCCGACGTCCGGGTCTGCCTCCTCGCCGACGGCCGCTACGAAGGAACGCACAGGAGCGACATCGTTACGGAGGTGCTCGACTCGAAGGCGGTCCTCGTCGGGTCGCCGACGCTCCAGGACGAGGTCCTCCCCACGGTGGCCGGGTTCCTCAGTTACCTCCGCGGGCTTCGGCCGGGCCGCCTTGGAGCAAAGAAGATCGGGTGCGCGTTCGGATCGCACGGCGGTATGGGGGGTGCGGTCGCCCAGGCAGAGGATGCCCTGAAGGCGGCCGGGATTGAGGTGATCGACGGTGGGTTCCAGGTGAACTACCGCCCGGACGGCGACGAGCTTGCCCGGGCGTATGAACTCGGGCGAAAGGTGGCGCGGGAGATCCGCGCCCGGTAGTGCCAGGGTTCGCGTGCCATCCCCCAGCAACATTATGCCGGACAGATCGTCCCGATCCCTCCTTTTTTCAGCCCGCCGGTGCGGCAAACCCGCGTCTCATCCAGGCGAACGCCGCGAGCGCCCCGACCTGCATCGCCACCAGGAACCCGACGACGAGCGGCACGGCGACCGTGTAGGCCCAGCCGATGACGACGCTCCCGGCAAACCAGGCCGCCCCATAGATGGTGTTGAATATCCCGTATGCCGTCCCGCGCTTGCTGATATGGGTATAATCCGCGACGGCAGCACGGAGGATCGTCTCCTGTGCGCCCATCGCCGCGCCCCAGAGCAGAACAGCGGCAAGCGCGAGGGCGTAACTCGTCCCGAAGGCGAGGAAGGGGATGCCGATGGCAAGGAGCGGCACGGAGAGGAGGGTGACAAGCCCGAACCGGTCGTATGCCCGCCCGATCGCGAGAGCCGCTATGGCATCGACGCCCATGGCGACGGCGTAGAAGAGCGGGATCTCTGCTTCTGAGACCGTGCCGGTGACGGCGAAGTGGTAGGCGATGACCGGGAACGCCGCAAACCCGGCCATGGTGAGCGCGGTGAAGACGGCGTACGGGAGCAGGGACCCCGGGAGGGTGGTTCCCCGGGAATCGGAGCCGCTATCCTCAAGTGAAACCGGTTCAGGCGCCCGACGCCGGGCGAAGAGGAGGGCGAGGATCATCAGCACAAACGGGACGGCGAGGAGGGCAAACCCGCTCCGGTAGTCTCCCTGCGCAAGGAAGATGGCGGTAAAGATCAGGGGCCCAATGACCGCCCCGATCTGGTCGAGGGCCTCGTGCACGGCAAATCCCCAACCCCGGCCGACCGTCGCCGTGGCATTCGCCAGGATGGCGTCCCGTGCCGGCACCCGGATGCCCTTCCCCGCCCGTTCGAGGATGAGGAGAAGCGCGGCGGCCTCCCAGGACCCGGCGAGCGCGAGGAGCGGGACTGCGGCGAGCATCCCGTAGCCAATGAACGTGATCGCCCAGTAGTGCCGCGTGGTATCGGCCAGGTACCCGGAGGCCAGGCGCAGGGCGTAGCCAAGGAACTCACCGAGCCCCGCGACCACCCCGACGGCGAGAGCGCCGGCACCGAGGATGTAGAGGTAGGGGCCGGAGACGCTCCGTGCCCCTTCGTAGATGACATCCCCAAAGAGGCTTACGATGCCGAAGAGGACGATCACGGTGTAGGCTGCACGGTGTTTGCCGTCCATTGATGGTAATCTGTCGTTTATCGCCCATAAACCCTCTCTGACGGCCTGAGGTGTCCTCCTCTCGCCCCCGACTGTTACCGGCCCGGAGGAGGAGCTGCCGGATCCAAAACCCCGGGGGAACCATAATCACGGCCTCCCGCCACCTACCCTCTCTTGTGGTGCACCACTGGATAAGGAGCCGCCGGGGAGGGGGACCGGCATGAAGAACTTGCGCTGGATCGCGCTCTCGCTCCTCCTCAGCGGCGCGGCCCTCGCGGGGCTGCTCGCGGCGACCTTCACCCCAGCAACCCGGGCCTACCTCGGGGAGGTCGGCGTCGCCGCCCTCCTTCTTGCCCTGGGGCTCCGGGCCGCGTCGATCCTCTGCCGCATGGTCCGGATCGGGGTCATCTGCCGCGGCCTCGGCTACACCGTGCCGTTATCGAGCCTCGCGATCACCCAGAGCCTCTCGCTCTTCGCCGGCTCGCTCACCCCCGGCCAGGTGGGCGGCGAACCCGTCCGGATTCACCGGCTCTCGCGAGCCGGGCTCGCCGTCGGGGACGCCGTTGCCGTTGTCGTCACGGAGCGGGTCCTCGACCTCGCCGTCTTCGTCTCCATCACTCTTGCAGCCCTTTTCGCCGTCCGACACCTCTGGAGTTACCTTGCCGCCACCATCCTCTATCCGGTGGCGGCCTTCCTCCTCCTCGTCCTTGTCCTTCTCGCTGCACTCACCGTTCTGATTCGCCGCCCGTCCCTCGCGAACCGGGTTATCGGCGGCGCTGCCATCCGGGTGCTCGATCGGTGCGGCCGGAGCCGGCGCTGGCTCCGGTTCTGTCCAGGCGCGGAGGGTGCGGAGCACCTCACCCGGCGGATCGAGCGCGAAACCGAGACCTTTGCCGCGAGTTCTTCCCGGTTTGCGAGGGCCGGCCGCCGGGCCGTCGGCGGCGCGATCCTGATCAGCATCATCGACTGGGTCTTCCTCTTCTCCACGGCATCGGCACTGCTCATCGCACTCGGGCTGCCGCCGTCCCTCCCGGAGTCGTTCCTCTTCCAGGGTGTCCTCCAGATGATCGCAACCGTCCCGCTCGTCCCCGGCGCGGCAGGGATCGCGGAGCTTGGCGCTGCCACGCTGTACAGTCGGATCGTGCCCACCTACCTCCTCGGCCTCTTCGTCGTTCTCTGGCGGCTGATCCTCTACTTCCTTAACATTCCCCTCGGTCTCCTCGCGGCCGCTCTTGCCGCGCGGGAGACCCCTACTGAAAACCTATAACTCTTATGAGACCAAAATCTATCAATTAACGAGGATATGACGAAAAATGCCCTGTTCGTGAAGCGATCGGAGGACCTTTTGATCTCCGACCGGGGAGGGTCATGACCACCGATACCGATATGTATGCTCTCTCGATCATCACCGAGAATAGGGCCGGCGTGCTGCGCGATGTGGCCACGGTGATGGCAGATTACCGGGCAAACATCCAGATGATCCAGCAGTCGATCATCACCGACGGCCCGAACACCGGGAATGCCTACCTCTACTTCGAGTTCGAGGAGTGCGGAAATCATGGCGAACTCATCGCCGATCTGGCACGGGTGCCGTCTGTCGTCGACGTCACCATCTACCCGCCGTTCTCCCGGATATTCGGGTCGAGGGTGATCATCATCGGCGGCGGTGCACAGGTGGCGCAGGTGGCGCTCGGCGCCGTGAACGAGGCGGACCGCCACAACATCCGCGGCGAGCGGATATCGGTGGACACGATTCCTCTCGTCGGCGAGCAGGATCTGGCGCTCGCCGTGGATGCGGTGGCCCGGCTGCCCCGGGCGACCATCCTGGTGCTCGCCGGGTCGCTGATGGGCGGCGAGGTCTCGCGGGCGGTGGAACGTGTCCGGGCGGCGGGCATCCCGGTGATCGCCCTCAAGATGGCCGGCAGCGTTCCTTCGCACGCCGATCTGGTCGTGACCGACCCCATCCAGGCCGGGGTCTTTGCCGTGATGCACGTCAGCGGCAAGGCGGTCTTCGATATCAACCGCGTGCGTGGGCGTGAATTCTGATATGGATCCCATCGATATGGCTGTTCGGGTGCTCTCGCGGGACGGGCTCGTCGTCTATCCTACCGAGACGGTTTACGGCCTCGGGGCGGACGCACTCTCCGAGGATGCCGTGATGCGTGTGTATGAAGCCAAGAACCGGCCGGTCGGCAAACCAATATCGATCGCGGTCTCGGATACGGAGATGCTTGCCGCCGTCGCGGTGGTGGACGACGCGGCGAGGGCCTTCATCGAGCGGTTCCTGCCCGGCCCGGTGACGGTGCTCCTCCCGGCGAAGTCCTGCCTGCCGGCGGTGCTGACGGGCGGGACGGGTCTCATCGGTATCCGGTGGCCCGATCATCCGGTCGCTATCGCTATCATCGCCCGGCTCGACTCCCCGATCACGGCAACCAGCGCGAATATGTCGGACGATATAGCGCCGACGCGGCCCGATGAGGTCTCCGTCCCCCACGACTACCTGGTCGACGGCGGGGAACTTTCCGGGACGCCGAGCACGGTGGTGGACCTCTCCACCTGGCGTATCCTCCGGAAGGGTGCGAAATGGGAAGCGGTGGAGGCGTTCCTGGAGAGCCTGAAATGAGTGCGATACGGCTCCGCGACTTCATCGAGGATCGGGACGGCTGCCTCTATGCGGTCTCGAACTACGACAACGCCGACCGGATCGGGTGCATCCTCCGCTACGTCCCCGACGCGGACGGGGAGCGGACGAGCCTCGCCGGCCGGCGGTATCATAAATACGATTTTGCCGAGTCTTTCGACTGGGTCCGGGAGCACAAGCCGGAGTACCTGGATAGTGTCCACCGGGTGCCCTACTGCGACGTGGTCCGGATCTATAAGCCGGAGGAGGAGATCGGGAGGGTGGCGGCGCGTAACGTCCGGGTGAGAAAGCTGCTCTCCCATTTCGACCTCCCGGCGGGCTCGTTCGGGTGCACGGGTTCGCTCCTGTGCGGCCTCGAGAACGATGCATCGGACATCGACCTGGTGGTCTACGGCGACGCCTGGTTCGTCGCACAGCGCCGGCTCCGCGACCTGGTGGAGAAGGGGGCGATCCCCGGGATGAGCACTGCGATGTGGCGGAAGGTCTACGATAAACGGGTGCCGGAGATCTCCTTCGACGCCTTCGTCCTGCACGAGCAGCGGAAGTGGAACCGGGGAGAGTTCGAGGGGACCTACTTCGACCTCCTCTACACCCGGGACTACGGGAACCTGGACGCGGTCCCCGCCGGGAAGGGCGAGGTGATCGGCCGGGCGACGATCGAGGCGACGGTCACGGACGCTTTGTTGTCGTTCGACAGCCCGGCGGTCTACGCGGTGGATCACGACGAGTTCTCCCGGGTGCTCTCCTTCACTCACACCTACTCGGGGCAGGCGCTCGTGGGCGAGGTCATCGAGGCGAAGGGCGTCGTGGAGGGGCACGGCGACGAGCGGTGGCTGATCGTCGGCACGACCCGCGAGGCGAAGGGCGAGTACATCGTCTCGAAGACACTGCTCGAGAGTTCGGGACGCTGACGTTTTTTGCGCATCCTATTATCGGCTCACGCGGAGACGCGAAGAATAGTTGATGAGTGTTCCAGTCCCCTTCGCGTCTTTCGCGCGAGGCCGTATCGTTATCTCCACAATCCACTCACGCGAAGCCGGGAAGGACGCGAAGACCGGTTGACAGGTAGGGTAACGCTCCTTCACACCTAACGGTGCTCATGCTCCTGCCATTCTGGCAGTCGCACTTCGCGCTCTTCGCGTGAGGCCGTGCCATTATTTCCGTAATTCTATGTCTGGACTCGTCAGAAGAGGTCGGAGAGCCGCCGCGGCCCGGCGGTGCACCGCTCGAGGTGCGGGCAGCCCTCGCAGGGGGCCCGGAGGGGCCGCGGCGGGATATCCCCCGCGACGACCCGCTTTGCCGCCCGTATCGCCTTGATCATCTCCCGCCGGTCCCGGGGCTGGGGCTCGACGTAGCGGCAGACACCGCTTGCGACGTACTCGACGTAGCCGCCGGCGATGGGGCGGCCGAGGGTCTCGCGCAGGCAGGCAACGTAGCAGGCGACCCGGAGCCGGTCGGTGCCGTAGACCCCGGCATTCGGGGCGGTGCTCGATCGGGCGACGGCGAACGTTCCGTCCTCGAAGATTTTATCGACTCTTCCCCGGATGCCGAGGGTGTCGGACTCGACGGCGAGGTCGGCCTGGACGGGCCGCTGCCAGGCGGTCTCCCGGCAGGCGGCGACGCACTCATCGAGGAGTTCCCGGGTCTCTTCAGAGGCGTCGGGGAGGACGCAGAGGACCTCCCGCCAGATCTCCTCTGCTTCGAGGAGTTCGCCGAGGTGCGTGGAGACCTGTTTACAGACGGTGTAGCGGGGCGACTCCCGGTGCTCCTCCGAGCGCTCGAAGTAGTAGCGGCGGGGGCAGATGTGGCAGGCGACGACGCCGGATACCGGGATGTAGTCGGTCATGGATAGCGAGTCCCGTTTGATGGGAGGTATGTTCTCCCGGTATTTAGCGCAATACGCTCCGCACCGGCTCCCCGGCCGACCAAGACCAACTCTTATGCCGGAGGGAGTCACAGATGATGGGTATGGCAAACCGCGAGATATCGGTCAACATCCCCGGCAACCTCGATCCGGTCTACTCGAACCGCATCCAGATTGCCTACAAGGAGGACGAGTTCACGTTCCTCTTCCTGCACGAGATCCCCGGCATGAACCAGGCGCGGGGGAAGGCAATCGTCTCGATCAGCCCCCGGCACGCGAAGAACCTTGTCGAGGTGCTCTCAAAGAGCGTCGCCGACTACGAGCAGAAGTTCGGCAAGATAACCACCCCGGAGGCTTCCGGCCAGCAGGAGAGCAACGTCACCATCCGCGGGTACTCCTGAACGGAGGCGGGGCGGCGGGTTCCCGGCAGGTGATACCTTTTTAATTCCGGACGTGTAATATTCTAGGGCAGTTGCCGCTGTGGCTTAGCGGTATAGCGGCTGATTCGTAATCAGCAGGTCGGGGGTTCGATTCCCCCCAGCGGCTTACTTCTTTTGTGCCAACCTTCCTTCCAAAATTATTTGCTTTCCAACTGTGTATGCAATCAACCCAAGTAGTACTTTTTACAGGTCCTGTTTGGTCTATCTGGCTCCCAATGATATGGGAGCTACTACGGTGGGGCCGTGCGTCTGGCCTGTATTGATGGTGCGCAGGTGCTTGATGCCATCAGGTGAGCCGTACTCAGTGTAGTCGTTTCGTGGGTGAGCAAGTAGAAATTTGCACCAAGAGTCGTTAATCACAAGCCCATGGCTGATCTATGTCACCTCTACAAAGTAGTTAGTTCAGGGAGATTTTGCCCCCGCTATCCGGTTTTTGGAAGTTCTCCTGCAGGTGACCCAAAGCAAAATGGTTATCACGCCCTCCTGACAATTACGCATCATATAGATTCTCATGAATTTGTATTTGGGATACTGAAGTGAGAATTTATGGGGCTCTTGAATTAATGGAGAGATATTTAAGACACTCTTTAATAGACAAAGATAGATTTGGCTCACATGGTTCATAGGGCTGTTATATAAAAACTCTTGGTGAAAAAATGGAAAATAATGATCGGATTGGGTGGAAACGGTCTTTAAAGGACGTGTCGCGAAAGTACTATTATGTCATTGCGGTAATGCTGATAGTTATTGGTTTGATGATTTCTTTTTTCTCATCGAGAGTGCCAGATCCCACACTATCAAGGTTCATGGATGAGGTAGGGATATTTTTTTCCGCTGTTATTGCTGTCTCTTTAATCTATAACATTATTACCAAAGGAGTTGAGCGACAACTTTTTTTAAATGACTTAAAAGAAGTACTCGATAAGAAATTGTCTGACTATTCTCTGAAAAGTAATCTACCGATTATCTACGAAGGTGGAAGGTTAGAGTTAGGGCAGAAAGTGGAACATCTCAAGCGAGCTGAGAGTGAGTATCTCGAAGTTGGAATCTCTCTGTCGACCTTAGCAAGTTATTTTCATAGCAGATCTCCCATGGAATTTAAAGAGCATTTCATTGAACAATTAAAGAGGGGCGTAAATTTCAAATTTATCATACTTGACCCCGACTCAAATGTCGCAGTAATATATGAAAATGACCGAAATGAATCTGATCGGAGAGATAAAATAAAACATACCATTGAGGTGTTCAAAAAATTAAAAGAGGAGTTCGCTGAGGCAGAATACGAGGGGGATTTTAGCGTTTACACGTACTCTCATCTACCCTGTTATTCAATTCAATTTGCTGATCCTTCAACAGATAATGGGCGAGCTTTAATCTCTCACTATCTGCACGGAGTTCACAATGCGCAAGCACCTGTGATTGAAATTTCGAAAAGCGCGAATCGAAGAATGTTTGAAACATATTATCAGTCAGTTCAATACCTGTTTGAAACCTGTAGACAGGTTATATGACATTTTTTTTGAAGGTCTGAAGAAATTTAGTTTAGAGCAACTTTCCACCAACAACTCAAGATTTACTAGTAAGTTAGTTATATAGACAAAACTTTAGATTTATCGCTAGGGAATATAGTGAGTTTATCCCTAGATCTATTGAGTCTTCTGATGGGTCATTGGTTCGTCTCTCTTTTCATCAGTTGTTAACGAATCAGATTGACGAGATGGCTTCCAGAAAAACCAGTCCTTTAGACTCATCAGATAGTGCTCTTTTAAGTTGATGTTTGGATCTTTATCAAGCATTTTGCTAACCTTCACCTTCTGCTTATATGCTTTTTTAATTCGTAGAAATGTCATATTTGACACAGTGTTGAGAGCCAGTATCTGGTTAAGATGGTTATATTGTTCTTTTATTGATTCCAGTTTCAGGGCAGCCATTTTTTCATCGCAATCGTTTGACCCAACATCTCTGAATGCATGACAATCTCTTATAAAATCCGTAAGGAGTTTTACTCCCTGTTCGCTCTTGTTCATCGTTTCTGTCAAGCCCAGAATTTTGTCAGAAAATGAAATTATAAATATTGTGAAACCCAGAAATGCAATCACGTTTCTCATGTCCTGCAGATCGTGAGGAATAAGAGGCAGTGCTAATAAAATCGCAGGATCTGCGACACTTAAAAAGGCAATGAGCGCTGAAAACAGCAGGATAAAGAGTGATAGAATCCTTGAAACCCATTTATATGATCTATACTTATATGCGCAGATTTCCCTGGATAAACTGGCCTTGTCCTCTAAATTTTTAACCTCTTTAATGCAGTCTTCTACTGTTTTCCCGCCCATTGGAACCCCTCTCAGTTGCAGTTAATGATTGAAAAAATTCTCAGATAATTCGGCTCTATCGTTGCATAACGCCAGAGCACAACATCCACAACCTGGATTTTATCGCCACTCATCTCTGCGATATCTCGGCAAAACTCCTGCACATCATTATAGCCTTCAAGGCGCGCAATCCGCTGAAGGTGACGATCCGGTTTCGCAATTGGAATCCCAATATTTTTTGCTAAATGAAACGCGGTGATGGGTCCGATGAATTTGAACATACGAAGAGTGTTGATAGGATCCTTTTGGATTGCCTGTTTTAACTTTGCGAACCCAATTTTAGCAACTTGTTCTGCAGCGCTTATAATTGCCGTGATCTTCAGTTTATGATGGAAAAGTCGCAATGCCCTATCCAGACATGATGTAGAATTTTCCCAGATTTTTCTCGCAGAAACCCAGTTGTAAAAGCAGTCTGATATTTTGTAGAATCTGTTCGAGATCACCTCGGTCTTCATACCCGATGTGAGGATGACCCATCCGAGTTCTTTCAGGAATGTACTCTCATCGACATCCTCGAAATGCAATTTATCTTGCCATCGGATCTCGTCAGAGTAGCCTTCGTCAATAACGATCGTTTTTGCAAAAAGGTATTTTGTCAATAGTGGATGTCTCATTGGATCTCACCGAGGATTTTGTCCCAAGCATCACGCGACCTTAGGTTATCAGCGTTTTGCATACTCGTATGAATCCGTTGAAGTGTCTTTTGTGCTCTTAATCTGTCAGGTGAGTTAGTCGCCCCTAGGCTATCGTCTGTATGTACCGATTGACCTGAACTGTCAGTAATAGGGGTTGTAACTCGCTTTGATGCCTGTTCAAAGAAGTACTTGAGCATCACTCTTGGGGTATTGGGCATGTCCGTTGGATACCTCTTGAAGACTTCTATGGCCAGAGACTCAACGTGGTAGCCGGTCAGTCGTTGATCTTCTGGAAGGTTTGCAATGACACCCTTCGCGAGTTTGATTACAGGGATTACTTTTCCACCACATGACTGGTTCACTTCAGTTAATTTTTGGGCAAACCTATCGGGATGAACAACTTTAGACCATTCGTTAGAATCCTTTTTTGGTACTTTATATCCAGTTGGCGTACTAACTGCAGGAATCAGTTGTATCTCGCATCCATCTCTGAACTTGATTGTAACAGCCATGGATCCAGTTTTAATTTCCTCGACGTTATGTAATCTCCCAGAAAGTTCTCTTTTCACATAAGAGAGGATCTTATCTGGAGGGTAATCGGCTAATTCGGAGTTGTTGATGAGCATCAGGATATCAGCATCGCTCAGTCCATCAACATATGTATGCTTACTAACCGATCCGCCGAACCTGAGTTTTACTGCTCCTGCAAATCTGGTTTCAATAATACCCTTGATATCATCCAGATGAGTTTTGTACTGATCAGAATCTCTATCATTGTAGGATTTCAGCCTATCACTTATCATCCCGTTTACATCCGACTCAAAGGACACATCCTCCGAGACGTCCTTCGATTGCCTAAGTTGCTCTTTATAATTATCTGACGAGCCAGGATAACCTCCTCCACCACCCATTACAATACACCTCCTAATTCACTGTTTAGTTTTTCATAAGTCGATTTAAAGAAACCATTTTGATAATCCAAGGCACTAATGTCCTGCTCACTGTGAACTGACTTAAGTTTCTCTTCTAATTCTTTAAGAGCATAGTAGTTATCTCGACAAACTGCTACCCATATCTGTGCTTGTGTCATCTCAACCCCCTTATCCACAACTCCTTTACTGTTAATATAGTGTAATTCGCCTTTTCCGAATGAATACCGTAGCCAGGAAAGACCATCAAAAATGTCAGCACCGGACAGATAGTACAAAGGCGTCGTAATTGGATCTAGACTTCCAAAAATATGTATGGGGATTTCAAATCCCCTCGTTTCCATTTCCAGGCGAAGATGCGCAATGTTCTTCATGCGCGTGAGTACCGTTGCACCGAGCTCTTTCTCGGTTACACCCAGTACATCGAATTCATACAACAATTCAATGTTCTGTGATACTTGCCCGATATCGATAGGGGAGCTATTAGATGATGATTTTAGTAATATTTCCTTTAAAACATCTCTCCCGGCAAAAAGAACACTTGCCGAACGGATTTGTTCATCAATGGAACATCTCTGACGAGGGTGATCATAACTTATCAGCACCAATGGAACCGGCGTGGAGAGCGCATCGATCGCCTCAATGTGCTTCTGAGTATCCCAATTGTTAGGAGAGGGCTTGTAGAAGCCGATGTCAGTTAAGTTGTTGTCAACGCTGCACTCGTATCCACCGCTATCGATGAACAGAAGGTTTTGTGCTTCAATCTTGGGGAAACGCTCTTTAGAATGATAAATATCGTAAGCGCTGATTAGAGAGACATCGGTAATGATCTCCGACATTATGTCGATAGCCATCTCAATATCTATCTCATCGGGTATAGCTGCACGGCTCGAAAAGGAAGGAATTAGCAACGGAGTTGAAGCAGCAATGAACCCCTCAAAAGTAATGTCTAGGGTTCGTGTCAACATAACAGTGACCTTCTATCGAGACAGGACGAACATACACCGCAGGGTTCATCCCCACCCTTTTCACAACTGTAAGTCATATCGATTGGGACATTATTGTCTAGGCCGTATTGTAACACCATTTTTTTGGTCCATTTCAGAAATGGCGCTTCGAAAACAATTTGGCCGTTACTATAACCATCCAGCAGTCTTTGGATGTCACTGGCAAACCTCTCCGAACAATCGTAATATGGGGTTCCGGCATGCAAACCCATAGCGAGCGATCCACAAAAGTTTTGATTTGCCATTAGTGCTGCAAATATCAAGAAGGCATTTCTTCCACAGATTTCTCCGGCTCCATGAGCGATCGAACATGAGTAATGTACTATCTGTGGACTCACATGATACCAATCTGAAATTGCCGAAATACTTTCCAGTTCATTTTCAAGTGCGCTCTGTCCAAAATCAACATATAGAGGCGTAACGGCGTAGCCTGCTGACAAATAATAATACAAACAGGCGGTGGAATCAATACCTCCGCTAAAAAGAAGCAGGCAACGCTTTAACATTTTGAATCATTTAAAGAAATTAACTAAGTGGATATATACGTTTCGAAACTTGTTTTGCTCTGGATCATTAAGAAAACGATTATCAATTGTAATTCCGTTCGAAAGAATTTATCCTCAACCAGCAGACAATCCAAAAGACGGATAACGCCCCCCCTTCCGAAACGGCACCGCCCCCCTCCCCCTCTCCCTCCCCAGCGTCACATTCGCCCTGCACTATCAGCACCCTGCTCCTTCATCGGCTCGCCGCTGACGGGGCTCGGCACCGGGACGCTCGGCCTGATCTTCTGCGTCCTCGGGGTGCTCCTTGCCAGCGTTGCGGCCGCGAAAAAGGAGTGAACAGGTATTTCGGTCGCCTGGCAACCCCTGTGGGACAGTCACGGGCAATGACAAAAAGCGGTGTGGAAGTTCCGGTGGGTGCGGCTCGTGCCCCGACACTCTATCACTGATACCTTCATATAGGTATCAGTGAATTGCGATACAACCCGAGACTGTCCTGTATTCCTTCAATGAATCACTCATATAAGGCAATTCAAAAGATGGACAATGCAGTCTCATGTATTCATAGCGAAAAGCCCGTGGGGTTTCCAATACTCCCCGCCTCTCACCCGGGAATGGGCCGGCGGGCAGACAGTTATCGACCCCTGAGTCTTTGACTCCTCAGGGAAAGACACCATAGATCTCTTCGCGGCTCTTTACCCGGTAGAAGATGAGAATTCCATCCCGTACCCGGCAGCCGATCCGGTATTGCCCCACGCGAATCCGGTAATAGTCCTGGTAACTCCGGATCTTTCGGACATCGAACTCGGTGAAGAGATTCTCCGACGCCGGGATCTTCTCAAAGACCAGGGCTTCGATCCTTTCCCGGTAGTCCGGATGGACCCTTGCCAGATCCTTCAAAAACGTCTTCTTATAGCGGCAAAGGACCATGCTACCGTTTCTTCATACGTGCATAGCACTGCTGCGCCTCGTTGAGCGAGAGGGATTCTTCCTTCTCGACCTCTTCCATCGAGAGCGCAAGCCCGC
>PGYH01000051.1 GCA_002839575.1 Methanomicrobiales archaeon HGW-Methanomicrobiales-6 | reverse complement strand
CAGTCGCAAGTTGTATCTACGGTTCAAGAGCCCCATTCCAGAGGAACGTCGCAAGTCCAAAGATCTGCGATCCTCTCCACCGATGTCCCGTAGGAACATCGGCTATCGCCACGCACTGCCCCCGCCCCCAGGGGCGGGGGAGGAGGCCGGAGGCCGGGTGGAGTGGGGGTTACACGTCTCCTTATAGGATGGAGACAGGGGAGGGGGGGCATGCCCCCCCTCCCCGTCAGCCCCTCCCCCGCGTGGCGATATCCCCACGGTCCAGTGTACCGGGCAAGCCTGAGAAGAACTGTTCTGAAAGGAATGCACTACTTCTGCATCCGACGCCACCATTTCCATTGATCGAGCCTGTGGTCGACGCGACCTCAGAGGCGTTTTGGAACGCCTTACTTACTAGGTCTGGGGAACGACGTTCTGTCATCAAAAGTACGCTGGTATTCCTGAACCCTGCTCTGTCTCGTGATCGGCAGGATAAGAAAATTTAGGAGGGATCTGGCGGAAGCTCACTCCAGAAGCCCTCGGACAAAGTGCCCGCCGGTGATGCCCCCGAGCGCCCGCCGTTTCACCTCGTCCTTGAGCCCGGAGAGGACGCCCGGCTCCCGGCGACCCACCGCACCGATCCCTTCCCGGTAGAGGCGGGCCATATCCCCGGCGTAACGCGGCCCCCGTCCCCGTGCGTCAATGGCGACGGCGTCGATGCCCATCCCGGCGATCCGGGGCAGGCGGTCGACGAGAGAAGTCTCGACGGCGTTCGCGATGCAGGTCCGCCCCTCGCCGTCGCACCGGAGCGGGAAGACGCGGTTGCGCCCGTCCTGGAGGCCCAGGAACCGGCCGCCCCCGGCCGACGCCGCGAGCCTATCTTCGGTCACCATCGCCTCGATGTTGCCCTGCACCAGCACCTCGAGTTCGGGGGTATCCCCGGCCGACGCCGCGAGCCCGGCAAGGTCGGCGGCCGGGAGTTCAGGGGAGGCCGTGCACCGCAGGAAGAGCGGCGCGAGTTCCGCGGCGGTGCGGTGGTTCCAGAGGTTCAGCCCGGCGGCGCCGTAGAGCCTCATCCGGGGCTCGGTCCTCCGCACCGCGTCCGCGGCGCCCATCCCGCTCACCATTACCCCGCGGATGCCGGCATCGTAGAGCGACGGGAGGAGGGGGGCCGCCGCATCGAGGAAGTCGCGACGGGTGATCGACGGCCACTTCCAGACCAGGTCCGCACCCCCCTCCCGGCAGACAGCGGCGGCTTCTTCAAGGACTCCAGGGTCTGCCGCCTCGATATAGACGGTGCGGGCGCCGTTCCGCGCGGCGGCCTCCGCCCCCTCGAGGGTGTCGGTGTAGACCGAGACCGATGGAAGCCGGGATTTCCGGTGAGAACCTGCCGGCCGCTCCATCCCGGCAATCGCCGCTTCGACCCGATCCCGGGCCGCACGCATCGCATCCTCCCCCGGGCGCCGTGCGGCGAGCACGGCATCTTCGACCCTCTCCAGGAACGCTCGCCGGACCCGGTTCAACTCCCCGAGCGGGCTAAAGAGCCCGCCGGGGTACCGGAGGTCCAGATTCCGGATCGTAAACGGCGTCCCCCCGGTCTTCCCGAACTGCTCCGCGATCTGCTCTCCGGTAAGCGGCCGGTTTCGTGCCGGCTCCATCACGAGATCCGGGCGGTAGCGCACCCGGAGCGATTCGCCGCCGTGTTGTGCGACGACCGCCTCCAGGCAGGGCGTGCCGTCCTCCCAGACGACCGCCACGTCGAGCGGCAACGGCTTCAGGGGTTTTTCCATGATTCGCTTTGCCCGCTCCTCGAGGTCCGCACTCCTCGTCAGGAAGACTTTGGCGCCGGACGTGACCGGCGCGGGGACGCTGAGCCGTACCATACCGCGGCGGACGGCGGGGGTGCCGCGGACAACCGCCCCCACGTCACTGTCGGGGTCGTCCGTGCAGAAGGCCAGCCCATCGCCGGACCGGGGCGCGAGATCGCCGGCAAGATGCACGGTCGCCTCCTGCCGCCGCGGGTCGTAACCGGTGACCGTGCCGAGCAGGATGCCCCGGTTCCCGGGCCGGTCGCGGGCCATGATATCGCTGGCGCCGAGGATGTAGCCCTCCGTGAACTCCCGGTTGAATGCAAGCGCGAGGTCCCGCATATCCTCCCGCGAGGGCGACCAGGCTTCCCCGGCGGCGATCGCGTCGAGGGCGTGCCGGTAGATGCTCGTCACCGTGGCGACGTACTCCACCGAGCGCATCCGGCCCTCGATCTTGAGCGACGCCACCGGCGCACGGGCGAGGAGGTCGAGGCGCGGGTACACCGAGAGGTCCCGGGTCGAGAGCAGGTAGCGGTCCTCTCCCGGCACGGCCCGGAGGTCTTTCGGGCGCCCGTAATCGTCCGTTTCAGCGGTCACGAGCCGGTAGGGCTTCCTGCACGGCTGGGCGCACATCCCTCGGTTCCCGCTCCGCCCCCCGATGACCGAGGAGAGGAGGCACTGGCCCGAGTAGCAGTAGCAGAGCGCTCCGTGGGCAAAGACCTCGATGCCGATCCCTTGCACCCCCGCGATATCCTCGACCTCCGCAAGGGTGAGTTCCCGCGCCAGCACCACGCGGGAGAACCCCTCCCGTGCCGCCCGGGCCACGCCTTCGCGGTTGTGGATCGCCATCTGGGTGGAAGCATGGAGAGGGAGGTCCGGGACCGCCTCCCGGGCAAGCGACGCCACCCCGGCGTCCTGCACCAGAACGGCATCGACCCCGGTCTCGTAGAGCCAGAGGAGGTAGCGGGCCACGTCGGGGAGTTCGGCGTCCCGGATGAGGGTGTTCACGGTGACGTAGACCCTGACGCCCCGGAGGTGCGCGTAGTCGACGGCGGACCGGAGTTCCTCGTCGGAGAAGTTCGCCGCGTAGTGCCGGGCCCCGAACCGTCGCCCGGCAAGGTAGACGGCATCGGCGCCGGCGGCAACCGCTGCCGCCAGGGCCTCCGGCGACCCGGCCGGCGCAAGCAGTTCCGGCGGCCCGGATGTCTGATGGTGATTGTGCGGCATCTGCTTCGTACCGTTCGACCCCCCGGCCTATATACTCGGCGGGGGGTATCCTTTTTTGGCAGCAGAGCGATGTGAAGAGGAGGCCTGATATGGATCGTGTGGGAATTATCGGCTACGGGCACATGGGCAGCATGCTGGTGAACGGGTTTCTCTCATCCGGCGTGCTCGGCATCGATGAGATCATGGTTGCGTCTAAGCGTCAGGAGAGCATGGACGCATGCGCCGCAGCATGGCCGGGAATCGGCATCGCCAGAACGAACAGGGAACTTGCCCGGCAGTGCCGGCTCATCATCATCGCCGTCAGGCCGCAGGAGACGCGCGGCGTTCTCAACGAAATTGCCTCCGTAATGGACGGCGACGAGCATGTCGTCTCGCTCGCCGCAGGCATCAGCCTCGAGGATCTCGAAGGGCTGTTTTCGGGATCGGTCACCCGGGTCGTTCCCACGGCCACCTCCGCGGTCGGGCAGGGGACGACGCTGGTCTGCCACGGGCGGCAGGTGGGCATGCTCGACGCTCTCCGGGCGGAGGGGCTCTTTTCGTCCATCGGGAATGTAGCGCTTGTCGATGAGGTGAACCTCCCGGCGGCCACCCTCCTCTCGAGTTGCGGGCCGGGGCTGC
This sequence comes from Methanomicrobiales archaeon HGW-Methanomicrobiales-6, assembly GCA_002839575.1. GTDB lineage: Archaea > Halobacteriota > Methanomicrobia > Methanomicrobiales > Methanoculleaceae > Methanoculleus > Methanoculleus nereidis. Next base: position 10,805 of record PGYH01000051.1, on the reverse strand, counting down.
TCGCCGCCATCATCGAGGAACTTGCCGGCGCGACAGCCCGTGCGAGCGGCCTTGAAGCGGGTCGGGCGCTGGTCCTGACGACGGAGATGGCTGCGGCAACGGCCGCCTACCTCCGGGAGACCGGCAAGACACCCGGCGACCTGGTCGAGGAGGTCGCGACCGGCGGCGGCGTCACGGAGGCCGGGGTGCAGAGGCTCCGGGAACGGCTCCCGGGTGTCTTCGACGGAACGGTCGCCGCCATGCTGGAGCGCTACGGTACGGTGGGGAAGTGACGGAAACAGGAGCCGCTCCCGATCCGCAAAGGCCACAGGCAGACTTTTAAGTGATAGGGCAGGAATACCTCCGATAGGTATGAAGATCGTCGTCTCTGTGGAGAACCCCGGCGTTATCGATGAGGTGGCGGCGTACAGCCCGACGTTCATCGAGATCAGGCTCGACAGGATGGAGGGGGATCTGCTGGACCAGGTCCGTGCTATCCGGGAGAAGACCGACATCCCGCTGATTGCCACGCTCAGGAGCAGAGAGGAGGGAGGGCGGTTTGTCGGCGATCTGGACCTCTGGGTCAGGATCATCGGGCCGATCGCACGATACGTCGATATCGTGGACGTAGAGGCGCGATACCGGGACCACGCGCCGTTCATCAAGAGCCAGGGGGTCCAGATCCTCGCGTCGCTGCACACGAACGAGATGCCCAGCCTGCCGGAGCTCGGGAGGATCGAGGAGATGCTCAGGTCCTACGGCGACATACCGAAGATCGTCGTGAAGCCCCGGACCCGGGAGGACCTCTTCGAACTCGTCATGTTCACCCACCAGGCCCAGAAACCCATCTGCACGAGCATCATGGGCGCCGAGTTCCGCTACGCCCGTGCAATCCTGCCCCTCTTCGGGTCGGAGTTCACGTTCAGCCATGCCGGCACCCCGACGGCCGAGGGGCAGTACCATATACGGGAGATGCGGCAGATTGCGGATCTGCTGAAGTGAAGGGGAGGGGTCTCATGGTCCCCTTCACCGATGACCCGGCGATTCTTTACCCTCTCGACGCATATAGCCGTCTTACCCGCGATCCGGCGGACCCTGCGAGTGATCCTGCCGGGTCTGTACGTGTTCTTCCCCCGGAGGCTCTCAATGTTTATATGCCGGAACTGTATACATGACATTATGTCTACAACTTCTGTCTACAGCATCCGCATCGATTCCCGGGTCCGGAAGATGATCGATGAGCTGGACGATCCCACATGGCAGGACGAGCTTCGTGCCTTCATCGAGCGGTCGGTACGGAGAAGGCGCAAGGCACAGCTCCTGGCACGGGCACGGGAAACCCATCGCTCCCTGGACGAAGGGCCCCCTGCCGCGGACCTGATCCGGGAGGATCGCGATGCCCGATAGCGTTGTGCTGGACTCGTGCATCATTGCAGCCGTCTTCTTCCCGGAGGGAATCACGGATAGAGCAATCGAGATCGTGGAGGGCCACGATTGTACCACGGTCGATCTCGCATACGTCGAGGTGGCAAACGTTGCCTGGAAACGGGTTCGTCATTCCGGCCAGGACCTGGATATCATCAGGTCCAGCCTGGCCGACTCTCAGGCATTCATCCGGGAGACCTGCCATGTGGTACCGGCCCGTGACCTGGTGCCCGCGGCATACGATCTGGCGTGCAGCCACGGGATCACAATCTACGACGCCCTTTTTGTTGCCGCTACGGACCAGTGCGGGACCTGCCTGGTGACCGGTGACGGCAGGCTCCACGACGCGGCGAAGAAGGTGGTGACCACGTACCTGGTCCGGTGATCACGGGACCGGGGGAAAGGACCACGAATCGGCGTCCTCGACGCTCCCCTGGTGCCGTTCTCACGCTCCTGACTCGCACCTTCGGCCAGTCGCCAGTCCAGGGCCTTCGGTCTTCTCCAGCGATGTCCCCATGGAGCATCGCCTGTCGCCACGCACTGGTATGAGTTAGAGACAGGGGAGGGGGGCACGCCCCCCCTCCCCCAATGGCGATACTTAGTGGGAAGCCGTGGATGAGTGCGCAGGATACGAAATAGTTAGACCCCGTTCGTTTGGTGGGAGCGTCGGGTAGTATACAGGTTTACGCGACCGGTGGGCGCCTGAATTTAAAAGGACTGCAGGCCGGGGATCCTGGAACCTGCTCCACCTACTCCCCGCCAAACCCCCGAAACTTCGCCTGCTCGAGCATCGCATCCAGAATAACCATCGCCATCATGCACTCCGCGACCGGTACAATCCGCGGTGCGATGCAGGGGTCGTGCCGCCCTTCGACCGATATCTCCCGCTCCTTCCCGGCGGTATCGACGGTCCGCTGCGGCTTGCGTATCGAGGGCGTCGGCTTGACGGCAAGCCGGACGACGATATCCTGCCCGGTGCTGATCCCGCCGAGGACGCCGCCGGCGTGGTTGCTCAAAAACCCGGCTTCAGCGATGGGATCGTTCATCTCGCTCCCGAGGAGCCTCGCGGCGCCGAACCCCTCGCCGAGCTCGACGCCCTTCACCGCACCGATGCTCATCATCGCCCCGGCGATGGCTGCGTCGAGCTTCCCGAATACCGGGTCCCCGAGTCCCGGCGGGCACCCGGAGGCTGTCATCTCGACGATGCCGCCTACAGAGTCTCCCGCATCCCGGGCGGCACGGATCTCCGCTTCCATCGCTGCCGGCTTCGTCGCGGCGTGCACCTCGACGACCCTCCCCCGGACCGTGATGCCGTAGGGTGCAAGGCAGCGGACCGCCACCGCTCCGGCGGCGACCCGGGCAAGGGTCTCCCGGCCCGAACTCCGCCCGCCGCCCCGGTGATCGCGGAACCCGTACTTCGCCTGCCAGGTATAGTCCGCGTGCCCCGGCCGGAATACGTCCCGGAGTGCGTCGTAGTCCTCCGACCGGACGTCCCGGTTCCGGACGACGAGCGCGATCGGGGCGCCGGTCGTCCGTCCTTCAAAAACCCCTGAGAGGATCTCTACCCGGTCGGCCTCCTGCCGGCCGGACTCGAGCGGGCTCTTCCCCGGCCGCCTCCGGTCGAGGTAGGGCTGGATATCCGCCTCCGCGAGGGGGATGCCGGGCGGGCAGCCGTCGATGACCGCGCCCACCGCCGGCCCGTGGCTCTCGCCGAACGTCGTGCACCTGAAGTTTCTTCCGAACGTGTTCATACCAGCATCTCCCGCACCAGTTCAGGCGTGACCGCGATCCCGGTGATCAGCCGGAACTGCTCCACCGCCTGGTGGACGAACATCTCCGTGCCGGGTATCGTCTCGCACCCGGCCTCCCGCGCCGCCCTGATAAGCGGCGTCTCCGGCGGCGTGTAAACGAGGTCGAAGACCGTCGTCCCGCGCTCGAGGTCGTCCGCGGCAAGCAGGCTCCGGGTGTCGGGCTCCATCCCGACCGGGGTTGCGTGTATCACTACATCGGCGTCGGCCCCCTTGAACTCTTCCAGACTCCCCCACCGGCAGTTGAAGCGCTCCGCGAGCCCCCGTGCCGCGTCCGCCGTCCGGGCAAGCACCGTAACCTCCATATCGAGCGAGCAAAGGGCGTAGACCGCCGCGGCCGCCGCCCCGCCGGCGCCGAGCACCACCGCCCGGCCACCCCGCCGGTGGACGAGCGGGATCCGAACCCCCAGCCAGTCGGTGTTGTGGCCGTACATCCTCCCGCCGCACCGGACAACGGTGTTCGCCGCCCCGATCGCCATCGCGTGCTCGTCGACCTCATCGAGATGGCGCATCACGTCGGTCTTGAACGGGATGGTGACGGAGAGGCCTTTTAAGGGGAGGAGCGTCGCAAGGCGGACGATCGTCCCGGCATCCGGCCACTCGAAGCGGGTGTAGTGGTAGTTCATCCCGAAGTGTTGAAAGAGCCGGTTGTAGAGGAGCGGGCTCCTGCTGTGGGCGCAGGGGTTCCCGGCGATGCCGCAGACCATGAGGCCGGGATCCCGCCTGATCATCTCCCGGACGGTCTCAAGCCCGAACTTCCCGAGGAGAGTATCCCGCTCGCGCTGTTCGTCGGGGGAGAGGGCGCTCTCCCCGCGGATCTGCCCGAGAATCATACCGGCAACCTCGGCGGGCGTGCGCCTCCCGGTATCGATGCAGACGTCGGCCGCACCGAGGTATGCCTCGTTTCGTCGCGAAAGGAGCGTGCGTACCTCCTCTTCCAGGGGCAGACCGGTCAGACCCGGCCGGTCGCTCCCGGCGATCCGATCCACGATGACGTCGGGCGGGGCCGCGAGGAGATAGACCGTGCCGTGCCGCCGGAGGGCGGCGACGTTTGCCGGGTCGCATACCGCCCCCCCGCCGGTGCCGATCACGCCCTCCGCCGTCCGGAGCGCCGCGACAACCTCTCGTTCGAGGGCGCGGAAGTGCGCCTCCCCGGCCCGGCGGAATATCTCCGGGATCGGCATCCCGGCCCGCTGCTCGACCAGCGCATCGGTGTCGAAGAACGGCAGCCCGAGGCGACTCGCGAGGATCCGCCCGACCGAGGTCTTCCCGGTCCCGCGGAAGCCCACGAGGACGACCTTCACAGCAGCCCCTCCCCGTAAAGAGCCTCCCAGAACCCCGGGAAGGACTTCTCCACGCACTCCGGTTCAAGGATCGCCATCCCTCCGACCGCGAGGCCGAGCACGGCAAATGCCATCGCCGTCCGATGGTCGTCGTGCGGGTCGACGGCCACCCCGTGGAGGGGCGCGGGGGTGATCGTGAGGGAGTCCTCCGTGACCTCGACGCCCGCACCCATCCGCCGGAGGGTCTCCGCCGTCACCCCGACGCGGTTGCTCTCCTTGTACTGCAGGTGCCCTGTCCCGGTGATCGTCGTCGGCGACCCGGCCGTTGCCGCCACCGCCGCGAGCGTCTGGACGGTGTCGGGGGACGAGGACATATCGATCTCGATACCCCGAAGGTCGCCCGTCCGCTCCACCGTCACCGCGTCTCTCCCGGAGGTCACCCGGCACCCCATCGCCTCGAGGGCGTCGAGGAACCGCCGGTCCCCCTGGACCGATGCCGGGGAGAGGCCCGTGACCGCAACCTTCCCACCGCAGACGGCCGCGACCGCGAAGAGGTAGGACGCTGATGAGTAGTCCCCCTCGATCCGGTAGCCCCGTCCCCGGTAGGTTGCCCCGCTCTTCACCCGGAACCACTCGTAGCCCCGCCGCTCGATATGCGCGCCGAACCGGAGCATCACGTCCGCGGTCACGTCGAGGTAGGACCGCGAGGCCGGAATCGCCGGGAGCGTGAGTTCCACGTCCTCGTCTGCGTAGGGCGCCGCCATCAGGATGGACGAGATGAACTGGCTGCTGATGCTTCCGTCGATCACCGTCTTCCCGCCCCGGAGCCTGCCGGAGATGCGGACGGGCGGGAACCCCGGCTCGCCGGCAAACGCGACCTCCCCGCCGAGGGCCTGGAGCGCCCCGGCAAGGGGACCGACCGGCCGTTCGAGCATCCGTGCACTCCCCGTCAGCACCACCGGGTGCCGGGCGAGGAGCGCCGCCGAGGTGAGGAGCCGCAGCGTCGTCCCGGAGTTCCCGCAGTCGACGGTCACCTCTCCCGGTGTGGGGAAGGTGCCGCCGCAACCGGCGACGGTGATCTCCCCCGGCAGCCACTCGAGCGGCACCCCGAGGGCTTCAAGCCCCCGGGCGGTCAGTTCCGTGTCGGCCGCCCGGAGCGGCCCTTCTATCCGCGTCCTTCCCGAGGCGAGTGCCCCCGCAATCAGCGCCCGGTGGGTGTAACTCTTTGAGGGCGGTGCCTGAAACGTTGCGTCGACCGGGCCGGTCCGGGATACCCTGACGATCATATCGGCACCTCCATACGGGCGTAGCACCCGAGTTCTCTGACGGTGGTCATGGTCTTGAGTTCTTCCTTTGCCTCTCGCCAGCCTCCGGAGACCTCGAGGTCGATGAAGAAGATGTACCTCCCGATGCCCCGGCGGGACGGCCGCGACTCGATCCGGGTCAGGTTGATCCCGCGCCGGGCGAAGACCCCAAGGATATCGGCAAGGAGCCCGACCCGGTCGGTCTCGGGGTCGACGAGGAGGCTGCACTTCGTGGCTCCCGCAATCCCGCGAGGGAGAGCGGATATCTCGACGAAGCGGGTGGTGTTCTCCCTGCTGTTCTGAAGGTCCCGGAGGGCCAGCGGAAGGCCGTAGATCCGTGCCGCCGTCTCCGAGACGACTGCGCCGGCGTGCTCGTCCTTCTGCATCGCCATCGCGCTTGCCGCATTGCTGCTCGTATGCACGACCTCCACCCCGAGGCCGTCGAGGAGGATGGAGCACTGTTCGTGCGTCTGCGGGTGGGCGTAGATGACCGAGAGGCGTGCGGGGTCTTCCCGGGCCGCAAGGTGGTGCCGGACGGGCATGTAGGCTTCGGCGGTGATCGAGACCTCGAACTCCATCAGCCCCTGGAGCGTCTCCCCGACGCCGCCGGCCTCCGAGTTCTCGATCGGGACGAGCCCTCTCGCTCCGCCGGCCGCCACGCGCCCGATGATCGAGCGGATCGTCGGCAGGAGTTCGATATCGTCGCCGTAGAGCCTTACCGCGAGTTCGTGGCTGAACGTCCCGGCCGGCCCGAGTGTTGCGACCGTCATCGGCTCACCACGTGGCTGATGAGGTCGTCCGTCTCTTCTGTTGCGGCCCGGAGGTATGAGGCGTAATGGCCGGCGTTTTCGGCAAAGAATGCCTGGAACCGCTCGTCGTCCCCGGACTCGACGATCTCGCGGAGGGTCCGGACAGCCTCCTCGAACCTGGCCAGCACCTCCGGGACGGCCGGGTTCATCTGCAGGATATCGCCGTAGAGCCCTGCATCCTGGGCGAGGAGCCGTCCGACGAGGCCCATCTCGATCCGGTAGACGGGGCTCGTGAACCGGAGGGTCTCCGCGACGTCGGTACCGGTCCGGCGGATGGCCTCCGCCTTTGCGAGCGTGCCGAAGTGGGTGAGCCCCTGGATCACCGCCATCATCCGGTCGTGATCTTCGGGTGTCGAGAGGGTGATCGCCGCCCCCTGGTCGCGGAAGACAGAGAGGAGGGCGTCGAGGGTCTCCGGGCTGCACCGGGCCGGGGTGGCGACGATCGTCTGGCCCCGGAGCGATGCCGCACCCGGCCCGAACATCGGGTGGAGCCCGATCACCTCCGCACGGGAGGCGAGCATCGCACGGACCGGTTCGACCTTGAGGGAGGTGAGGTCGCAGAAGACCTGCTCCTCCGAGAGGAGCGGCGCAACCTCGCGGATCACCCCGACGGTGGCACGGATGGGCACCGAGACCATGACGATATCCGCCGTCTCCGCGACGGCGCGGGCGGTGAGGGAGGTCTTTCTCCCGGAGACGATCGTCTCCCACCCGGCGGCCTCAAAGACCCCGGCAAAGAACCGCCCCATCTGTCCCGTGCCGCCGATGATGCCTGCAAGCATGGCGTCACTTCTCCAGGATCGTCTCTTTGACGGCGACCCCGAAGTGCCGCCCGCCCTCCGCGACGCTGCCGAGCACCGTATCGCCGACCGTGAGGGCGGCGACCGATACGGCCGTCCCGTCCTCCCGGACGAGCCGGATCGTCTCGGCGTTCTGGAGAACCAGGCTCACCGTTCTGTCGCCGGCCTTCGCCTCGACGAGGAGGAGCGGACGGCGCTCGATCTTCACCCTGCCGACGACCGCGTCATGGGTCGGGCCGGTGTGCTCCGCGACGAGCACCTTATCCCCCACCGCAAGGTCGGCGAGGTATGCGGTCTTCCCGCCGGGGAGGAGGATGTAGGCGTGGACCGCCCCGGCGTTCACCCGAAACGGGCGCGGCGCCACGTAGGGGTTCTCCAGGGTCTCGGGGTGCACCATCAGGAACGCCGAGGAGGTGTTGCCGACGAGCATCCCCTCCCCGTCGGTGAGGATCGAGCAGGTGTCGACGCAGACCCTATCGCCCATCCCGACGGGGACGATACGGGTCACCTCGAACGGGACAAGGGGAACCTCTTCGCCGGCGCCGGCGATCACGCCTGCCGTCTTCCTGACCTCCGCCGCATCATCGGTCGCAAGGAGGATGCCCGCCGCCCCGCGTTCGAGGACGGTCAGGGCGACCTTCGCCTCGTCGGCGCTTCCGACCGCCGCAACGATCCGGTCCGACTGCGCGACGAGGTTCTCGAGCGGGATGACCGTCCAGTCCCGTGTCCTGACGATGACAAGACCCTGCCGGGAGAGCCGGAGCGCCTCCTCCTCGGACTCTTTGTCGACGATCTCGACCTCGAAGATGTCCTTTCCGGGGACGAGATCGCCGTTCTCCCCGACCGTCGTCACCCGGCCGAGTTCCCGGACGCGTTCTGCGTCGTCCGTCACCAGGGCGTCGACACCGCTCTCGATCGCGGTCGTCGCGAGATCCTTCCTCCACGGCCGGAGATCGACCCAGAAGAGTTTCATCGCTCAGTCTCCAGGGCTTCGGCCGGGCTTACGCCCTCGTGCACCACCCGGGATATCGCAGCGATGAACCGGGCTGGGTCGCCGCGCTGGAAGGCGTTTCTTCCCATGCAGACCCCCGCTGCGCCCGCATCGATGGCGCCCCGGATGGTCGTGAGCGTCTCCATATCACCGCCCTTCTCACCGCCGGCGATCATCACCGGCACCGAGCAGGCGGCAGTGATCCGGCGGAATGTCTCCGGATCCCCGGTGTAGTTCGTCTTGATGAGGTCGGCACCGAGTTCTTCTGCCACCCGGACGCAGTGCCCGACCGACTGCGGCGAGGTAGGGTCGATCCCCGTGCCGCGGGGGTAGATCATGATCAGGAGCGGTATCCCCCAGCGGTTGCAGTCCCGCACCACTTCGCCCGCCGATTCGAGCATCCTCGATTCGTTCGGCGCGCCGAGGTTGATGTGGATCGAGACCGCGTCGGCGCCGAGCGCGACCGCCTCCTCCACGGTGCAGACGAGCACCTTGTCGTTCGGGTCGGGGTTTAAGGAGGTGCTCGCGGAGAGGTGCACGATAAGCCCGATATCCTTTCCGTGCTTCCGGTGCCCTCCCTTCACCATGCCCTTGTGGAGGACGATGGCGTTCGCTCCCCCCTCGCTCACCGCGTTGACCGTCTCGGTCATGTTGCAGAGCCCTTCGATCTGGCCCATCGTGAACCCGTGATCCATGGGGATGATCACGGCGCGGCCGGTGTTCCTGTCCATTATCCGCTCCAGGCGGATCTCTTTTCCAATCATATTCATCACGTCCGGAGAATCTCAACGGCTTCCTCTGCCGCCCGCCCTTCATGAATGATCAGTGCGGCGGCACGGATAAGGCGATCGGGCGCCGGGTGCTGGAAGGCGTTCCTCCCGATCGATATCCCGGCGGCACCCCCCTCCATCGCGCCCTCGACCAGGTCGAGGATCGCCCGATCATCGGTCTTCGAACCGCCCGCGACCACGACCGGCACCGGGCATCCTTTCGTCACTTCCCGGAACGAGTCCGCATCCCCGGTGTAGACGGTCTTGACGATATCGGCGCCGAGCTCCGCCGCCACCCGTGCGGAGAGTTTGACGCTCTCGAGGTCGTGCTCGTCGCTGACCTTTCTGCCCCGCGGGTACATCATCGCAAGGAGCGGCATCCCCCACTCCATGCAGGTGACCGCGACCCGCCCGAGGTCTTCGAGCATCTGTGCCTCGGAGTCTGCCCCGACGTTGATATGCACCGATACGCCGTCTGCACCCATCTTCAGGGCGTTCGTGACGGTGTTGACGAGCACCTTGTCGTTCGGGTCCGGGCCGATGCTCGTGCTCGCCGAGAGATGCATGATGAGGCCGACGTCCCGCCCGTGCCCCCTATGCCCATGCAGCGCAAGCCCCACGTGGCCGATGACCGCGTTCGCTCCGCCCTCGGCGACCAGGTCGATGGTCCTCCCCACGTCGACCAGCCCGGGGATGGGGCCGAGCGTCACCCCATGGTCGAGCGGGACGATGATGGTCCTGCCGGTGTTCCGATCCATGATACGTTCCAGACGAATCTCTTTTCCTCTCATAACCATAGTCCTCCCCGGATTTTGATGATACAATCTTCCGGGAGTAATTAAAACGGGATAAAATAGCGATAGAACGCTGCCGCTCCGGAGTTACGGATATCGGCGGTCAAAAACTGGCGTGTCGCTCCTGCGCAAGTGGTGGCTACTCCGTTAACCGAGATAAAAGCGGTCACCGGCGAAAAAACATTCACCACGCATTGGGTATATCGTTACGTGTTCTTGTATAAAAACATGACGGATTTTTGCGCGAGGGGTGAATCCGGGCCAGGAGCGGGTCCCCGGGGAAAAAAGTATGGTGATTGCCTTATTTCCGGCTCTTCTTGAACGATATGACGTCGCCGACGGTCATGGTCACCCGGCCCGGCCCGCCCGTGGAGGTGCTGTCTTCGGCCGAGTCGATCAGCCTGATGCCGAGTGCTCTCTCGAGTTTTTTCCGGACGTCGTCTTCGGGGATGAGATCGCCCTTCTCGATCTTCTTGACCAGGAGCTCACGCTCCTTGATTGCCTGGGCAAGATCGAGCGTGGACCACTCCTTCTCTTCCCGGGCGGCCCGGATACGGTCGGCGTAATCGTCGACGAGTTCTCCTTCCATCAGGTCAAAGACGTCCCGTGGCCTCCTCCGTGAGGCCTGTGGGGCGGCGAGGCCCGGCTTCTTCTGCGGGGCACCTCTTCGTCGCGATTGCTGGACTTCTGTACCGTGTTTCGCACATCGAACGCAGACGCAGAGCTCTGCACCTTCGATCTGGATGGTTTTCGACGGTCCCACTATAGGAGCGCCGCATAGTTCGCACTGCATAAGTCTCGCAAACAATTTTATATTCATTTTAACCTATATAATTAATCGA
>PGYH01000050.1 GCA_002839575.1 Methanomicrobiales archaeon HGW-Methanomicrobiales-6 | reverse complement strand
GGCCGCGGTGTAGTCTTTGTCCACCACCGCCTCGACACCCTGGAGGGTGCCCCTGGGTCCCGCGACCACCGGAACACCGCCGCCACCAGCGGCGATCACGACCGCCCCCGCTGAAACGAGCTGGAGTATCACCTGTTCTTCCACGAGCGCGATCGGGCGCGGCGAGGGGACCACCCGCCGGTAGCCCTGTCCCGGGATCTGCACCATCCGCCAGTCCTTCTCTTTCTCAAGCCTCTTTGCCTGCATCGGCGTGTAGAACGGGCCGATAGGCTTCTCCGGGTTTGCGAACGCCGGATCGTTGCCGTCCACCAGGGTCTGGGTGAGCACCGTCGCGACCGGACAGCCGAGCCCGACCGCCCCGAGCGCCTCCTGCATTGACTGCTGGAGCAGGTAGCCGATCATCCCCTGGCTCTCCGCCCCGCAGACGTCGAGCGGCATTGGTGGGAGGGTATCCTTCGCGAGCTCGTTTTTAAGAAGGATGTCTCCCACCTGGGGACCGTTCCCGTGGGTGATGACAACGGCGTAGCCGTCGCTCGCGATCTCCGCGATATGCCGCGAGGCTCTCCGGACGTTCGCGAGCTGTTCTTCGGCCGTCCCCGACTCCCGGTGCTGCAGGATGGCGTTCCCGCCGAGCGCGACCACCACGGTCTTTTCCGGCATCTCATCACCCCCTCTCCAGCGTGCAGGTCATACAGTGGGGGCCACCGTAGCCCCCCGTCAGGTTCTCGAGATGAAGCGCAGAGACCTCAATGCCGTGCCGGGAGAACTCCGCCTTGTGTGGGAAGAACCGTCCCCCGTCCTTTATCCGGCGATAATCTTCCTCCGCATGGCGTAATAGCTGCCCATAGCGTTGCGGATCGCCTGCGGCTTTACGCTCCAGATTGAGGAGCACCGTCTGCATCACCCGCTCCCCCTCCACCGCAAGGATGCTCCCGTCCCGGACGCAGAGGACATTTGCGGCGTAGGAGAGCTGCTCCAGAATCGAGAGATCAATTACGGAGAATCCCTTCGCCCGGATATAGTCGTAGAGGCTCGCGGTCTCGCCCGACGGCTCGTAACCCCCGTCCGTCCGATAGTAAACATCGACCCGCGCCCTCTTGAGTAGGACTTCAGAACCGATCACCACTCCACTTCCCGCGACGTTGAAGTAGGTATCGAGGTGCATATCGACCATCGGGTCGGGCCGGTCGCTCGGGATGAGCGGGTGGCCGGGCTGGTGGACCACGCCGATCTCGTCGAACCCTGGGGTGCAGCCAAGGAACTGGCACACTCCGGCACGGTTCGTCCGGTCTCCGGTGCCGACAAGGGCGAACTCCCCCATCGGCATGAAGTCGCCGCCCTCGAAGGTCCCCGGCTCCTGCACCGTCCCGGCGATGGGGATGCCGAGGATCCCCCAGAGGAACCGGGTGATCCCGGGCTCCCGGGCCCGCTGCCGTTTTGCCGGCCGGCCAACGACGAGGCCGCAGTCGGTCATCGCCTGCTGGTCGCGCATGAAGTAGAGGTTTGCGAGCGGCTCCTGCCCCGTGATTCGGACGTCCACCCCACGGCGGGGGTGGTCGCTTCGGACTTCGAGGACCGGGTTTAAAAGGAGGAAGGTGAAGAAGTGCAGCGAGTCCAGGGCGTCGGCGTTCTGCTCCATGCTCCGGCGGGCTTCCGCCACCTCTCTTCTCCCGCCCCGGATGGTGACGGTCTCGTGCGCCCAATCGACAAGCCGCCGGCGTATCGCCGGGTCGTGGTCGGCGGCATCGAGGACTGTCTCCTTGAGGTGCAGGACCCGGACGCCAAACTCCTCGCGGAGGGTGCGGGTGAGGCAGTCGTGCTCCCGGCGTGCCTCGTAGCGGCTGAATGCCCGCTCATAGAGCGCGGCGTAGGGGTCCAGCAGCCCGAAGAACATCTCGATCCCCGGCCGGTGGACCGCCACCCTCCGGAGCTGCTCCCACTCTGCCCGCACACCCGCCACCATCTCCTCACCGCCTCCGCCGTGACACGACGAAAAACTCAGCGATCATCACTCCGACGGCCGTCGCTGCCGCGAGGATCCAGTTCACCCGTCCGCCGACGATGAAGCTGATCCCGGTATAGACGGCAAACGCCAGTATGCCGTAGAGGAGGGTTCTTGCGTATCGATGCATCTTATGAGTCCTCTTGCTGGCGAACGGATAAACCTGCCGCGGGCAGAGCTCAGGGTGTTCGGGACAGAAACCAGTCCAAACCCCTGATCCGGGAAAACATAGGCCTCAATCTCCTGCCGGGGTGACTGACCGCTCCGCCCGAAAAGCGAAACCGCAACGATTAATATTCGAGGCAACAACCGACACTCAGGAAACATTATCTACCCGCCAGGGGGTGTTTACATGAGAATCAGACGCTACAGATCTCCCATCTCAACGACCGCGAAACCGTTCAGGGTAGTGCGGCGACTGCAACGCAACCCGACCTATACCCCGCTCAGGACCGGGCCGCTGATGAACGCTGTCGTGCTCGCGGCTCTCTCAGCGACATCCTCCATGTCGGGGCTGACCCTTGGGGTCTGCATACGCCTCGCAGGATTATGAGGGCGGCAGCCCGCCAATAATACCTTTTACAACTTTTCACAGCCTGAGGATGTCCATCACCTGGAGCCCGAACCGGACCATCCCCGACCGCAACGCACCAAGAAAGTTATTTCCCTCGATCGTGGTCGTGCCGTTCCGCATCGCCGCCCGGAACGTGTCGAACGGCCGGTCGGAGACCATGACCTCCTCCACCGTCGCAGAATCGGTGGTCACGGTGACGATCGGGTCCGGGCACCCCTTTACGTCGAACTGAACAATTTTTCGGTCATAAAAGGTGATCCCGATGACCAGCACACCATCGGGGGACGTAACATAGAGGTTGACCTTCTCGTCCTCAAACGGTCCTGTCACCCATCCCGGCAGCCGGTCGGCATACTCGTTGTAGGTCAGGGTATACTCCCGCATTGCAAAGAGGAGATTCACCTCCGCCGGGGTCAGGTCGGCGTTGTCGACCACGAGCCCGCCTGCTGTCGGCACAAGCGCCAGCGCTACGACAAGGAGGGTGAGGGACACCCGGAATGGCGGGGTCCCCGCCACCCTCCCGCCTGCTCCTCGTGCTCCGGCGCGCCGGTGCCGGGAACAGCGCAACATGCCAACCGAACCCGCTTATCGCCTCTCTGGGTAAACAAGCAGCAGCCGTACATGCCGTCTCCGAGCATGGATGGGGAGTTTTGGTATTTGAGAATATCTATCAGGTCTCGGCCGCAGAAAGGATGCCGGGATGCATTTACCGCACGGACCGGCACCCCGGGCTACAACAGGGGTAGGGAAACAGCGATCATGCGATCTCCCGGGCGGTCAGCCGCATCCGGGGGGAAAAGGAGATATGACCACACCGTGCATGAGGATGCAAGAGCGTGGGAGCAGATGGTGATCAATGGAAGGGGACGATATCATCGAGGTGCGGGACCTCGAACACACGTTCGACGGTTTTGCGGCGGTGCGCGGCATCAGCTTCACCGTCAGAAAAGGGGAGATCTTCTCTTTCCTCGGCCCCAACGGCGCGGGAAAGAGCACTACCATCAATATTTTAACAACGCTCCTCCCGCTCCAGAAGGGCACCGTACGGGTGGCTGGCTACGACGTCGCGCGGGAACCCGGACGGGTCCGGGAGTCCATCGGCATCGTCTTCCAGGACGACGTGCTCGACCGGGACCTCACCGTCCGGGAGACGATGGAGTTTCACGGTCGGCTCTACTCCATCCCCCGGGATGAACGGCGGCGGCGGATCGACGACCTGCTCCGGGTCGTCGAACTCGGCCCCAAGCGAGACGAGCGGACGAAGAACCTCTCCGGGGGCATGAAACGGCGGCTCCAGATCGCCCGGGGGCTGATGACCCGGCCGGAGGTCCTCTTCCTGGACGAACCGACACAGGGGCTCGACCCGCAGACACGGATGCGGATGTGGGAGTACATCCGGCAGGTGAATCAGTCCGGGACGACGATATTCCTGACGACTCACTACATGGAGGAGGCCGATATGCTCTCCGATCGGATCAGCATCATTGATGATGGCAAGATCATCGTCTCCGGCACCCCGGAGGAACTGAAGAACGCTCTCGGTGAGGATGTTGTCTACCTGGAGACCGAAGACGACAGGAGAGCACGTGAAACGCTCCGGGGGATCGGGGAGATCCGGTCGGTCACGGAGTCGCCACGCGGCCTCTCAGTCACGATCTCGGCCGACGGGAGCCACTGCCTCCCGCAGATAATCGACGCGGTGCGGGGCGCCGGGATTGGGATCTCGAGTGTGAACTTGAAAAAACCGACGATGGACGATGTCTTCGTCCACTACACGGGGAGAGATTTGCGGGATACGGGGGCGTGAGGATGGCGTGGGAGTTCCTCACCGTCTACTGGCGGGAGATGATCCGGTTTGTCCGGTTCAGGACGCAGCTCCTTGCATCGCTCCTGCAGCCCGCGCTCTGGATGGCCTTCTTCGGCGTCGCGATGTCCTCGAACCTCGACCGGTTCGCCTCGGCCATCCCCGCCCCGTCAGGCGTCTTTTCGGTCGATTACCTCACCTTCATGGGCGCCGGGGTGATCGCGATGACGACCCTTTTTACGAGCCTGTTCGGAGGGATCAGCCTCCTCTTCGACAAGAACTGGGGGCTGATGCGGGAGATGCTCGCGAGCCCCATGCCCCGGACCCACATCATGCTGGGGGTCAGTCTCTCGGGGATGACAAAGTCGTTTATCCAGGTGACGATTATCATGGCGTTCGGGCTCCTCATGGGAGTGCAGTTCTTTCCCGGGTTTCCGGCCGTCCGGATCGTCCTCTCGATCCTCGGGATATTCGCGTTCGTCGGCGTCTTCTCGCTCGGGTTCCTACTCTTCTCCTCCACCATCTCGATGCGTCTTGAGAGCCCCGAAGGGCTGCAGGGGATCATTACGCTCCTCACCCTGCCGCTCTTCTTCGTCTCGAACGCCCTCTACCCGATCCAGGCGTTTCCGCCGATCCTGCAGGCCCTCTCGATCTACAACCCGCTCACCCACCTGGTCAGTGGTGTCCGCTACTTTGCCCTCGGAGGCGACTTCTTCGCCGTCGGTGCCCACTACACCACCACCACGGCCGACGTCCTCGCATCATTCGCTTACCTCGTCGCCTTTGCAGCAGTGATGTATTTCCTCGCCCGCCAGACGTTTCAGAAGGCGGTAGTTACATAATGGAAAACTGAGAGAGAGAGGTGACCATGCAGAAAACCGTGTGTGCATCGTTGGCCCTCATCGTTCTCGCCGCCCTCACCGTTCTTCCTGGATGCACCGGGGTGCCGGGCCTTGAGGCGACGGAGGAGTTCAACCGGACGATCACGGTGGAGCCCGGGAGCGCCCTCACCGTGATCAACCGCAACGGGGGCGTGACTCTGGATGTTCAGGAGGGGAACACCGTCGCCGTCAGTGCCGTCAAACGCTCCGCCTACGGCCAGGGTGAACTCGATAAGGTCCAGATCATGGTGACGGAGGGCGACCCCCTCAGGATTGAGACGGTGCATACCGGGCTCAACCCACGGGTGAGCGTGAGTTACACGATACATGTGCCGCCCACCGTCGTCCTCGAGCGCGTCGAGAACTCGAACGGCCCTATCGAACTTTCCGGGGTGCAGGTAAACGAAACGGACCTCCGGACGTCGAACGGTCCCGTGCGGGTTGACGGCGCTCGCGGTGGCAATCTCACTGCAGCCTCCTCGAACGGTGGGATCGAGGTGCGCGGTGCCGAAGGATATGTCACCGCAAGAACCAGCAACGGCCCTATCACGGTGGAGGGGGCCGGAGGGGTCGCAGATCTGGATACATCAAACGGCCCAATATCTGCGGAAATTCCCGCTGTCCGGGGTGACGTGGATATCAGGACGAGCAACGGCCCCATCACGCTCCGGTTCGCGGAGGGCCTCGACGCCCGGATAGTCGCGACTACCTCGAACGGCAGGATAGCAGTGAACGATCTCGCGCTCCAGCTCGAGGAGTCGTCGGGAACCCGTGTTTCGGGCACGCTCGGCCAGGGAGGCCCGACCATCTCCGCCACCACCTCGAATGCGATCATCGACCTTTCGGAGCTCTGACCCCCGCAACCTTTTATTCGCCAGGGACCAATCTTCGAGCACCCGATGAACCATTCATACCTCCTGTTCTGCACCGTTGCAGGGGTGACATGCGCTCTCCCGCTCGCCGCAGTCCGGCAGGTCGTCGGCATGGTGGCGCTCTCACCCGAAACCTACGGGCATCCCGGGGCGGCAGGCACCATGAACCTACACGGCAGGACCGTGCCGGTCTACTCCCTGAGGAACCTCCTCGGCCTTCCGGACCGTCCGCCCCTCCCCACCGAGGTCCTCATCATCGTCAGCCCCGACCGGGACTGCGCGGCCCTCCGGGTGGACGGGGTGCGCGGGGTGCAGGAGAAGGCGGTGCCGCCTGACGGGGACGGGACCGGTGTGCTGCTCACCGACGACGGGACAGTTCTCATCCGCGATCTCCATGCCCTCCTTGCCGGGGACGCGATCGGACGGCTCCCGCGCCTCCCGGCCGATGAGGAGGCACCCCCGGAGACCGGGGCGGCCGGCGCGATCCTCGCGAACCGGGCGCGAGTGATTGGCGAGCCGGAAGAGGAGCCGCGCGAGACCGCGCTTTCGGAAATTCTTACCTTTCGGATTGCCAACCGGGAGTATGCCGTCGAGACACGGTACGTCCGAGAGGCCTTCATCATCCGCGAGATCACCCCCGTGCCCGGGACACCCGATTTCATCGCCGGGATCTGTGCCGTGAGAGGCGAGATCATCTCCATCATCGACCTTTCGCGGTTCTTCTCGATGCCTGAGCGCGGATTGACCGACCTCAACCGGGTCATCGTGCTCTCCGACGGGACGATGACCTTCGGGATTCTCGCGGACTATATCACGGATATCGGCACCACGCCAGCCGGCGACCTTGCTCCCGTCGGTCCCGATGTGACGCCAATCGGAGAGCGCTATCTCCTCGGCACTACAGAAAGCTCGCAGATCGTCCTCGATGCAGCGGCGATCCTGGCCGACCCCGCAATGGTGATCCGCGAAACCCGAAAGTAGCGCCAGGATGCTCGGATTTTCCATGCAGCGCGGCGCAAACTCGCCATTCTACTGACGGATCATTATTTAACCCTCCATGTGCATCAATCTATTACCCATACAGAGTGAGTGGAACGGATACACCATGTTCACATTTTTTTCAGACATGAAGGTCGGGACGAAGATCCTCGTCATCTGCCTCTTTCTTGCGATCATCCCAACGCTTGTGCTCGGCCTGGTAGCGTATTCCAGTTCGAGCGGTGTGATCAACGACCAGATCGAGACGCTGCTCGAGACACAGGTGCACGACGCGAGGGGATGGACCAACGACGTCTACAAACTCACGCGCAACAAGGTGAACAGCGACCTCAACGTGCTCCGGGAGAACTTCTACGCCCGGGGCACGCCAGAGGTCATCGACGGGCAGCTGGCGCTGATAAACGACAACGGTGACGCGTACATCATCAACGGCAACTTCGAGATCGTCGACCAGGTCCAGTCTCTGGTCGGCGGGGCAGCGACGGTCTTCCAGGTGAACGAAGACCATGCCGTCCGCGTCTCCACAAATGTCATCGGGACCGACGGCTCAAGGGCGGTCGGGACCGAACTGACTCAGAACGTCTACGACGTCGTGGTGAACCAGGGGGAGACCTACTACGGGAGCAGGGACCTCTTCGGGAAGCGCTACGTCACCGCATACGAACCGATAAAGGACAGCAGCGGGAAGACTGTCGGTGTCCTCTTCGTCGGGACGGAGGAGGAAGAGACGCTCGATGTCGTCAAGGCGAGCCTCCGGGAGACGGTCATCGGCACAAACGGCTACATGTTCGTCATCGATAGCAATGGCGAACTGCTCGTACACCCGTCTCTGGAGGGAGAGGACTGGTCCAACGAGGACTTCGTCGAGGAGATGATCGAGAATAAGGTCGGGGTCATCCGCCACCAGGTCGACGGGACCGACATGATCGACGCGTACACCTACTTCGAGCCGCTCGACTGGCATATCGTATCGCGTGCCGAACTCTCGGATTTCACCGGGCCGATCGACACCATACGAAACACGATCATCGTTGTTGTCCTCGCGTCCATCGCCATCGGCGTCGCCATAGCCTTCCTCTTCGGCCGCTCGATCTCCGATCCCCTGCAGCAGGTCGTGCTGATGCTTAAAGAACTCCGCAACGGGCACCTCTCCGCCCGGCTCAACATCAAGCGGCAGGACGAGATCGGTGTCATGGCCGCTACGATGGACGAGTTTGCCGGCGACCTCCAGACGAACGTCGTCGGGAACTTGAGGAAGATCGCCATCGGAGAGTACGTCCAGGAGTTTCCGGTCACCGACGAGGGCGACGAGATCCGGCCCGCGCTCGCGCTGATGGTCCAGTCCCTCGACCACCTCCATAAGGAGACGCTCAAACTCACGGACGCCGCCCGCGCCGGCGACCTCTCTATCCGCGGGGACGAGACGGCGTTCCGCGGCGGCTACCGGATGATCATCGCCGGGTTCAACAAGACCCTCGAATCGATTACCGAGCCGGTGAACGAGGCGATGCGGCTTGCAAGGTTCTATGCTTCCGGCGACTTTACCGCCCGATTCGACGAGAAGATCCCGGTTGCCGGAGAGTTCGTCGCCTACCGCGACGCCCTCAACACCATCGGGATCGAACTTTCGCGGTTGATGAAGTTGATCAGCGAGGAACTCTACGAAGGAGTCTCAGTCCTCTCTCTCGCATCGAACGAGATCCTGGCGGTCACCACCCAGCTCTCCGCGGCCAGTTCACAGACCGCCGCAACGGTGAACGAGACCTCGGATTCTGTCGAGAGCGTCAGGAAGAAGACCGAACTGGTGAACCAGAAGACAAAAGGCGTCTCTGAGAAAGCGATGCGGGCGCTCGACGTCTCAAAGGACGGCCAGAAGTCCGTGCGCGAGATCCTGGAGGGTATGAACCAGATCCAGCGGGAGATGGATATCGTCCGGATGAACGTCATCAGGCTCTCGGAGCAGAGTCAGGCTGTCGGCGAGATCATCGCGACCGTGACCGACATCTCCGAACAATCCAACCTGCTGGCGGTGAACGCCTCCATCGAAGCCGCGAAGGCCGGGGAGTTCGGGAAAGGGTTTGCAGTCGTTGCAAACGAGATCCATAATCTTGCCGAGCAGTCGAAGAAAGCGACCTCAAACATCCGGGTCATCCTCACCGACATTCAGCAGGGGGTCTCCTCAACCGCGGCCTCGACCGAACAGGGGATCCGGTCTGTCGCAGATGCGGCCCGGCTGACGAACAACGCGCAGGAGGCGATCGAGGTGCTCGCCCGGTCGATAGCGGACACCTCGCAGGAGGTCATCGAGATTGCCGCCTCGATTCAGACGCAGGCCTCCGGGGTCGACCAGATCTCCGGTGCAATGGAGAACATCCGCGACGCAGCACAGAAGAACCTTGAAACCACCCACAAGGCGGAGAAGACCGCCGAGGACCTGCACGAGCTCGGTGAACGCCTGAAGAGGATCACCCAGCAGTACCGGGTCTAGCACGACCTGCCATGACCGGATCGGACGAAGCATTCCGCGCCCGCCTCCTCGAGATGTTCCGGGAGGAGGCGGACGAGTACCTTGAAGCGATCACCGGAGGGCTGATCGAGCTCGAGAAAGCCGGGCTGGAGCCCGAACTGGTCGAACGGGTCTACCGCACGACCCACAGCCTGAAAGGCGCCGCACGGGCGGTCAACCTCCGGGAGATCGAGTCCATCTGCCAGAACCTCGAGACTGTCTTTTCGCTCATGAAACGGGGCGAGTACGCTCCCGGAGCGGACGGCTTCGACCTCTTCCACCAGGCAATTGCGGTCATAAAGAGCCTTCTTGGGGAAGAGAGGCCCGATACCCCGACGACGGAGATCATCGCGGCGCTTCGGGCCATCCCCGGCGGCAAGAGGCCTGCCGGGGACGAACCGGGCCCGGCCTCCCGGAAAGACCACACTCACGGAACAGCGGTGGGCCACAACGGCGGTGAACCGGGCCCGGACGGAGGCACGGTGCGGAACAGGCTTACCGCCGGGGCCGACGACCTCCTCACGGCGCGGCTCTTCATCACGCAGCGGATACGCGAGCTTGAAGAGATGACGGGCCGTTTTGCCCTCTGGCAATGGAACCACTCCCAGGCGTTCAACGACCTGCACCTGATCCGCAGGAAGGTCTTCGGTGAGGAGAAAGCAGCGATCCCCCCCGACCTGGTCCTGCCTCTCCAGCGGGCGGTCGAGTTCCTGGAATACAACCGGGAGTTCGTCACCTACCTGCAGCACGACCTCGCGACGCATCTACGCGCCATGGAGATCGACCGGTCGGCACTCGAAGCGAGCACCTCCGAGATCTCCGACCTGATCCATGACGCCGCACTGCTCCCGGCCTCAAGCATGCTCACGCCATTTTCCGCGTTCGTAAGAGAGTTCTCCCGCACCTCAGGAAAATCGGTCGACCTCACGATCGAGGGGGGAGAAATCGAAGTGGACCGGCGCATCCTCGATGCCCTCAAAGAGCCCGTCATGCATCTCATAAGGAACAGCATCGACCACGGGATCGAGGACCCACAGATTAGGGTATCCCAGCAGAAACCCGCCACCGGTACTGTGCGGATCCGGGTCTTTCCCCGCTCCGGCAGCAGAGTCGGCATCGAGGTGGCCGACGACGGTGCCGGCATCGACAGCAGAGTGATTCGGCAAACTGCCGTCGAGAACGGGGTGATCACGGAGGACGAGGACGCGGCCCTCACAGACAGCGAGGCGATCTGGCTCATCTTCCGGTCGGGGATGACGACGAGCAGGATCATCACCGAACTCTCGGGAAGGGGGCTCGGGCTTGCGATCGTGGAGGATACCGTGTCCCGTCTCGGGGGAGAGGTGACGGCCTCCTCGGCCGCCGGAAGGGGGACGACGATCACCCTGACCGTCCCGGTGCGGATGGCTACCCTCCGTGGGCTGCTTGTCCGGGCGGAGAAACAGACGTACGTCATCCCGATGCAGCAGGTGAAGCAGGTCCTCCGGGTGCGACAGGACACCCTGACCCTCTCCAGGGGCCGGCCGATGATCCAGCTCTCAGGAGAGACAATTGAGGTTGTCCGGCTCGCTGATATCCTGGGGATCGCCCCCTCCTCCCCCGGTCCGGAAAAAACGCGGCCGACGCCCCTCGTCATCATCGCATACGGTGCGGGCCGGATCGCCTGCATGGTCGACGAAGTGATCCGGACGCAGGAGATCATCGTCCGGCCGCTCGGGAGCCAGCTGTGCTCCGTCCGGAGGGTCGAGGGAGCCGTGATCCTCGGGGACGGCACCGTGGCGCTCGTTCTCGACCCCCTCGAGCTGATCCAGGATGCAACGCAGGCGGATCGGCCGGAAACTCCCCCCATGCCCCCGGGAGAGGCGGGGCAGCGTGTCCTTGTCGTGGAGGATTCGGTTACATCAAGGGCCCTGCTGCAGACGATTCTCGAACAGGCAGGATATCAGGTAGAGACTGCCGTCGACGGCGCCGATGCGTTCGCAAGGCTTAAGCAGCATGAGTTTGATATGGTCGTTTCGGATGTAGATATGCCCCGAATGAATGGTTTTACGCTCACTGAGAAGATACGTGCCGGCGGCCGACAGATGGCTGATCTTCCGGTGGTGCTGGTCACGTCGCTCGACTCGCCCGAAGACAGGGAGTGGGGGAGAGCGGTCGGGGCGGATGCCTATATCGTCAAGAGCAGCTTTGAAACAGGAGACTTTCTCGGCATGATTCGCCGTCTGATGTGCTGCCGCAGAACGAGAGGAGGCAGGTAGATATGGAAGAGAGACACGAAAAACCGACGCTGGACATTCTGGTGGTGGAGGATAGCCGGACGCAGGCGGAGTTCATTCGCCACATTCTCGAGACGGAAGGATACAATGTAACCCTGGCGGGGGGTGGCATCGAGGCGATACGACGGATTGAGGCCGTCCGACCCGATATCGTCCTGACCGACATCCTGATGCCTGGTATGGACGGCTACGACCTCTGCCGCCGGATCAAGCAGGGTTTCCCGGATATCCCCGTGATTCTGGTCACCAACCTCTACGACCCCGCCGACGTGATGAAAGGGCTGGCTGCCGGTGCCGACAGTTTCATCGTCAAGCCCGTCGATCCAGGGCTTGTCCGCTCCCAGATCGACGCCGTCCTGCGGACGTGGGAGATACCCGACCCGGACGCCACCCTCGCGGAGCTGGAGGTCCCCTTCTCCGGCAGCACCTATATCATCGCTGCAGGGAGGCTCAAGATACTGAACACGCTCCTCTCGACGTACACCGTCGCGGTGGCGAAGAACGCCGAGCTCCAGGAGGCACAGGAGCAGCTGCACTCCTTAAACGATCAGCTCCGGGAGGCCATCGAGGATCTCTCGCGCAGCAACGAGAGTCTTGCGGCGGAGAACCAGGAACGGAGGCGCGTGGAGAAGGCGCTCGCGGATGCCAACAGAAAACTTCAGCTCATGGCGAGCATCACCCGCCATGACCTCTTGAACCAGCTCGCGGCGCTCGGGGGGTATCTTGACCTGGCCCGGGCGTTGCGTGAGAGGGAACCGGAGAACGCGTGGCGCCACATCGAAAGCGCGAGCGAGATGGTGAACCGGATTAGCAACACCCTCAGGTTTACGGCCGAATACCAGAAGGTAGGGGCGGCACCTCCCCTCTGGCAGGAGATCAGAACGCTCGTGGAGCGAACGGGGAAGTACATCCCGGCGGACACGGCGATCCTTAAGAATGCCGTTCCGGCAGGGATGGAGATCTACGCGGACCCGCTCGTCGAGAAGGTCTTTGCAAACCTTATTGAGAACTCCGTTCGCTACGGAGGGAACGTCACCACCATCACCTTCAGCATCAAACGGGAGGGCGACACATATGTCATCCTCTGCGAAGACGACGGCGTGGGGATTCCTCCCGACAAGAAGGAGAAGATCTTCTCCTACGCGCACGGTATGAACACCGGCCTCGGCCTCTTCCTCGCACGCGAGATCCTCGCCATCACCGGGATCACCATCCAGGAGACGGGCGAGCCGGGAAGGGGAGCGCGGTTCGAACTCCTCTGTCCGACGGAGGTGATCCGTGGCGGCCAGCACACAGGGTGAACGCAGCCGCCCGGGAGCGAACTCCCGGTGCAGGCAAAAACCGCAGGTCCTTCCATGAACTCCGGAACCCCCCTCGCCATGTCCTTCTCCAGCACACGGAACCGGATCGCGCTCATCGCCGGACTGACTGTACTGGCCCTCGGCGGGAACCTGCTCGGCCTGGTCCTCGGCGCCCCGGAGGGACTCCTCCCCCTCCCTGCCCTCCCGCTCAGCATCCCCATCATCCTCGCGAGTTACTGGTACCCGCGGCGCGGCATCCTCTTCTCTGTCTGCCTTGCGGCCATCTATGCCGTCACGGTCTTCCTCCTCTCCCCGTCCGCTCCGCTGTTCGCTCTCACCATCCTTCCCCGTGCGATCTTCCTTGTCCTCGTCGGCGGCGTGGTCGCGCTCCTCGCAACGAGACTTCGGGAGTCCGAACAGCAGATGAACCAGATCATCGAGTTCCTGCCTGATGCGACCTTCGCCATCGACCGTGAGGGAAAGGTCATCGCCTGGAATCGCGCGATCGAAGAGATGACCGGGTTACAGAAGGACACCATGCTCGGCAGAGGAGACTACGAGTACGCTGTACCCTTCTACGATGAGCGGCGGCCGCTGCTCGCAGACAGGATCCTGCAGGGCGACCCCGAGGCAGGATATCCATCGGTCAGGAGAGAGGGGGGCGTCTTCATATCGGAGATCCATACTCCGCATCTCAGGAGCGGGCGAGGATCCCATATCCGGCTCGCAGCGACTGCGCTCCTCGACCGGAACGGAAAGGTCGCCGGAGCCATCGAATCCATCCGGGACGTCAGCGACGAGGTCATGATGGAGGCTGCGCTTCAGAACGCCAGTCGCCAGCTCAACACCCTCTCGGGAATCCTGCGCACCGACCTTGCGAACCGGCTTGCAGTCCTGTACGGGCACCTCTCGGTAGGTGTGATGAAGTTCGACGACCCCGAGGTTCTCTCATTTATCGACGACCTGCACGAGGCTGCAAACGGTATCCGGCGGCAGATCGAGATCTCCCGCGAGTTCCGCGACATCGGGACATCCCCCCCGGCATGGATCCCTGTGCAGGAGACCATCAGGAACGCGGCCGCGGGTCTCTCTTTCGGCCCCGTCTCCCTCCAGGCATGGACAGAACGACTCGAAGTCTTCGCCGATCCCCATCTCGCGACGGTCTTTACCCACCTCTTTGAGAACGCCCTTGACCCGGCGACCGGGGTGACCCGGATCGTCGTCACCTACCAGCTGCGGCCGGACGGGTGCGCAATCATCGTCGAGGACGACGGGACCGGCATCCCCAATGAGGAGAAGGAGAAGCTTTTTGTTCAGAACGCGGAGGGGTACGGGCACGGCCTCTTCCTCGCCCACGAGATACTCGCGATTACCGGGATCGCCATCCGCGAGACCGGGACGTTCGGAACGGGCGCGAGGTTTGAGATCCTCGTGCCGTCCGAAGGTTGCAGAATTGTCTGAGGTGATAGGAATGACGACAATTGCTCTTCCAGAGATCGAGGCGGACGAAGTCCGGCCGAAAGTCCGTGAATTAACGAGTGCGGAGTTCCCTGCGGCGAACGAGGTCTGGCGCGATTACCACGGCGTGATCGGTGACCCCGGGTGGGACAGGGTTTTTGCGGCCTTCCTTTCCGGGCGGATCGTCTCTCTCGCCCGATGCAGAAGGCATCCCGACGGCAGCATGGAAGTCGACGGCGTCTTCACGCCCGGGGCCTTCCGCGGGAGGGGGTATGCCCATATGGTGATGAACGCTCTGGTCGTGGCCTGCCACAACGACGACCTCTACATGTATGCGGTCGAGAGCCTTGCCGGATTTTACGCGGAGTTCGGGTTCATTTCGATACCAGAACGTGACCTGCCTCCCCCTATCCGGGAGCGCTATGTCTGGGCGGCAGGAAACATGGAGGGCGCAGAGGTCCGGCCGATGTTCCGGAGAGCCGGGCTGTAGCCGGCACAATTCTTATCCCCCGGCAACCAGAATACCAAAAGAGGGAGCAGAGACTGATGGCAGACGTGTATTTCGCGAACCTCAGGGCAAGGAGCCACCATGAAAGCAAAAGCGAGAAGATCCGCCGTCTCTTCGACGCGGCAGGGTTTGCGGAGGTGGTCCAGCCGGGGGACCTTACGGCTGTCAAACTACACGCCGGGGAACGTGGTTGCGACACCTACCTGCACCCGCTCTTTGCCCGGCAGGTGGTCGACAAGGTGAAAGAACGCCGGGCGCACCCGTTCATCACGGATACCGCCACCCTGTATGCGGGGAGCAGGGGCGATGCCGTCAGGCACACCGTCACTGCGATCGAGCACGGATTCGACTACGCGGTTGCCGGCGCCCCGGTCATCATTGCCGACGGCCTTCGCGGCGGCTACTGGAGAGAGGTCGCCATTGGCGGGGAGCACTTCGAGAGCGTCCGGATCGCCGGGAGCATCCTTGATGCCGACAGCATGGTCGTCCTCTCGCATGTCAAGGGCCACGATCTCGCCGGGTTCGGGGGGGCGATCAAGAACCTGGCGATGGGCTGCGCCCCGCCGTCGGGGAAGGCAGAGCAGCACGCGGGCCGGCCGTTCGTGGAGATCGAGCGGTGCGGCGGGTGCGGGAAGTGCACCACAGTCTGCCCGCAGGCAGCGATGACCCTCGCCAACGGGAAGGCGGTGCTCAACCCGGAGCACTGCGTCGGGTGCGGCGACTGCATGCGCTCCTGCCCGACGGGCGCGATCGAGTTCGACTGGACGACAGAGATCCGGCCGTTCATCGAGCGGCTCTGTGAGTACGCCCTCGGCGCCGTCAGCGACAAGCCCGAAAGGGTCGGGTACATCAATTTTCTCCTTAACATCACTCCCGACTGCGACTGTGTTCCCTGGAGCGACGCGGCGATCGTCCCCGATATCGGGATCCTTGCCTCCGCCGACCCGGTCGCGATCGATCACGCGAGTTTCGACCTCGTCAACAGCGAGCAGGGATTCTCCCGGACACTGCTCGCGGAGAACCTCGCTCCCGGGGAGGACAAGTTTAAGGGGGTCTGGAACTACACGGACGGCGAATACCAGATCGCTTACGCTGCCGGGATCGGGCTAGGGGATGCCGATTACCGGCTGATCGAGGTGTGAGATGTCGACCGGAAAAGTAGTGCTGCTCTGCGGGAGTCCCCGGCTCGAGGGGAACACCGCACAGGTGCTCAGGGAGTGCGCAAACGTCCTCGAGCGCGAGGGTATCGAGACCGAGACCGTGCTGCTTGCCGAGATGCATATCCTTTCCTGCACCGCCTGCGGCCTCTGCACCGGGGGGGAGTGCGCCCTCGACGACGGCTTAAACGAGATCATCGCGAAACTCCGGGAGGCCGGGGGGTTCATCGTCGGCGCCCCGGTCTACTTCGGGACAGCGCGGGGCGACGTCATGTCAGTGCTGCAGCGGATCGGCATGGTCTCGATGTCGTCGGACTCGTTCCTCTCGCGGAAGGTGGGCGGGCCGATCGCCGTGGCGCGACGTGGCGGGCATACTGCCACGCTCCAGGAGATGCTGATGTTCTTCTTGATCAACGACATGATTGTGCCGGGATCGACCTACTGGAACATGGTCTTCGGGAGAGCGCCGGGAGAGGCCTTAAACGACGAAGAAGGGATAAGGACGGTCCGGCGGTTCGCCGAGAACGTGGCATTCCTGATCAAGAAGCTCGCCTGAGGAGCCGGCGCCGAAGAATAACCTTTTTCACCCTATTCGGAGAGGGATCATCATGGATCTTTCGTCTGAGGCGATCAGATCGGATGTCGCGGATACGGCACCGCTGAACCGGCGGGAGATCGCCGACCTCCTGCCGGAGGTCCCGGATTGGTCGCTCGTGGACGGGCGTCTCCACGCCCGGTTTGCCTGTAAGGGGTTCGGTGACGCCGTGGCATTCCTCAACGAGGTAGCCGGGTTTGCCGCGCGGGAGAACCATTTCCCGGATATCAGCATCCACGAAGGCAGGCTCGTGGATGTCGCCTGGTACACCTACGCCATCGGCGGGCTCTCCCGGAACGATTTTGTCATGGCCGCACGGCTCTCCGGGCAGCTCAGGTCCCGGCAGGGAGCGGACCTCTAGCCGACACCGAAGGCCCGCACGACCCTTGCTTTGATGACTTCTTCCGGGTACGCACCGACCGCCCGGTCGACAAGCATGCCGTTCGCGAAGAACAGGAGCGTCGGTATCGCGGTGATGCTGAAACTCGCTGCTATGGCCGGGCTCTGGTCGACGTTGCACTTTCCAAAGGTCACCTGACCGGCGAACTCACGCGCAAGTTCTTCAATGACCGGGGCCACCATCCGGCAGGGGCCGCACCATTCCGCCCAGACGTCGACGACAAGGGCGGGGTGCTTTTGCAGGGTCTCCTGGAACGTATCGTCGATGATCTCGATGACACCACCCGGCGTACCCGTGAGCCGTGCCTCGAGTTCCTGGAGGCGCTCTTCCCGGAGACGTTGCAGGTCGTCATCCAGCGGCCTTTCTTCTTCCATACAGCGAAATTATGCTGCCTGTTGATATTAAATGATTGGAGGAGTGACTGGCGCGAGCATAGCGAGCGGCAAGAGCTCGAGCGCCGTCAGGCACCGGTGCAGGAGCATGAGCGCCGGAAACACAGGTTACGGCAATTTGGCTCGCACAAAAGTATATAAACCCTGGAAAACAATGGTATATACCTCACAGATGGGAAGCGAGGTGGGGTAGTCAGGATATCCCGACGGGCTCATAACCCGTAGATCGATGGTTCAAATCCATCCCTCGCTATGCTCGGTTCTTCAGCAATTCTACGCGATTTTGTATCTTGTGCTCACTCTCCGCTCCCGGAGGTGTTCTATACGGGTCCTTCTCCCCAGGGAGCCTTTTCGCCCGAAAATCAGAGCGTTCTCGCCTGGTAAGCCCGAAAAGAGTAACAGGGCCTGGCGCGCGGGTGCATGCGACGGGTGAAACGCACCGTGCGGCGAACATCATCGACCCGGGGATGCACTTCACTCCCGCATGGTGAAGGGCGGGGAATACCGGAACAGAAACTCAACAAAAAGAGGTGTTATGTCTGTTCCTTCCCGGCCCTGAAGGTCGAGAGGTCGGACTGGTGAGTGCCGGCCACGTAGTCCACGACACAGTGGCAGCTCTTCTCCCCATTGATCTCCACCGGGTAGCACCCCGTCAGGCATCCGGTGCAGAGGTTCTGCTCGCCGCACCCGATCGCCTCCACCAGATCCTCAAGTGGAATATAGGTGAGCGACGTCGCGCCGACGCTTTCGCGCACAGCCTCGACCTCCTTGCCGCTCGCGATCAGCTCCGTGCGGGTGGGCATATCCACCCCGAGGTAGCAGGGGGCGATGATCGGCGGGGAGCCGACCCGGAGATGGATCTCTTCGGCCCCCGCATCCCGGATCATGTTCACGATCCGCCGGGAGGTCGTCCCGCGGACGATGCTGTCGTCGATGAGCACCACCCGTTTGTCCTTCAGGTTTCCCCGAACGGTATTGAGTTTGATCCGGACCGCCCGCTCCCGCTGCTCCTGGGTCGGCATGATGAACGTCCGGCCCATGTAACGGTTCTTCATCAGCCCCTCGATAAACGGGATCCCGGAGCGCTTGGCGTAGCCTGCGGCGTATGCGATCCCGGAATCGGGAACCGGACAGGCCGTATCCGCTTCGACAGGATTCGCATCGTAGAGTTTCTGCCCGATCCGGCGTCGCACGTCGTAGACCAGCGTCCCGTCCATCACCGAGTCGGCGCGGGCGAAATAGACATACTCGAAGATGCAGTACGCCTTCCGGTTCGCGGTCGCGATCTGGATGGAGGTGAGCCCGGACTCGTCGATCCGGACGAGTTCACCGGGGCGCACGTCCCGGATGAACGTACCGTCCAGCGCATCGATCGCCACGCTCTCCGACGCGATGATGTAGCCGTTATCGAGCTTTCCGATGCAGAGCGGTTTGATGCCGAGCGGGTCGCGGAAGGCGTATACGGTATTGTTCAGGAGGGCCACGGTGGCGTACGAGCCGCGCAGCCGCCGCATGCAGAGCAGGACGGCGTCCTCCATGCTTTTGGAGGTCCGGAGCGCATCGGCGATGATGTTGCCGATGATCTCGGTGTCGGTCGTGGTGCAGAAGATCTGCCCCCGGTGCTCGTACTCCTCCCGGAGTTCAGCCGTGTTGACCAGGTTGCCGTTATGGGCGATCGAGAGATCGAGCCCCCGGTACCGGAAATTGAACGGTTGAACGTTCTCCGGGACCTTCGACCCGGTTGTCGGGTAGCGGACGTGTCCGATTCCGGCGTTGCCCCGCAGCTCCTGCAAGGTCTGACTGTTGAAGACCTCGGCAACGAGTCCCTGTGCTTTGTGCGTGTGCAGGGTCCTGCCTTCAAAAGTAGAGATCCCTGTGCTCTCCTGCCCCCGGTGCTGGAGAGCGTACAGGGCATAGTACAGAGGAAACGAGACACCGCCAGCATCGACGATGCCAACGATACCACACATGATGCAACTCTAATGCGTCGGTACCTTTGCCTTCTTCTCCGTCCAGCGGTAACTGCGGATCCTCCGGCTTTTGCCGAATCCACAGGCCGCACAGACTTTGTGCTGTGCGTGGAATGATATCTTGCCGCAACGCCTGCAGGCGATGTGGGTGCGCTTCTGCCGCTTGCCCATCGATGGTGTGCCTTTTGACATTCTCTCACCTAATGTTATTCAACTGAAGGAGTAATGTAGATCACATTGTCACCGCGGACGATCAACGTGCCGAGTTTCTGCGCCGCGCCGTCCACTTCTTCTTCTGCTTTGTCCAATACCAAATTCATGTGAACGTCGTATCCCTGGAGGACCCCCCGGATCTCTCTCCCACCTTTGAGGCTGATGATTACGGGCTGACGATTCAGTACCTGATCTAAAATATCCAACGGTCTTGGCGTCATATGATTACCCTGTGCCGTCCTTTCTGGAGTAATATATTTGAGTGAGGAAGCTACTTAAATATAACCGCGTTGTTGCGCGAGGGTTAACGTTTTCCCGAGGTCTCGATTCCATGCCAAAAATTACCGTTAAAAAACGCCATGTCATTCGAAAGTCACAGATAGCCGATCTCCTGCACCTGCTTGCCGACGAGATCGGAGCGTCAGCCGATCTCTTCCGGTCCGACCGGATCGAGCGGGTGGAGACGGACAGCCCTATCGGGATCTACCTCGTCGACAAAAAACCCTTCCTGATAGCTACCGATGATTGGGCCTTTCCCAGCCTGCGGGGCCTTATCGAGCACCCGATCCCCGAGCGGCGGGTGGTGGTCGATTCCGGCGCGGTCAGGTTTGTCGTAAACGGCGCGGATGCCATGCGCCCCGGGATCGTGTCGATCTCGCCGGACATCCGTGCGGGGCACCCGGTGCAGGTCGTCGAGGAGCGGCACGGCAAACCGCTTGTCGTGGGGATTGCGCTCTTCGATGCAGCCGATATGGAGCGCCAGGAGAAGGGCAAGTCCGTTAAAAGCATCCACTATGTCGGGGACGATCTCTGGAATCTGGAGATCTGACGGAGAAAATAATGGATACAATTAAATAAAATTCATTCCTCAATTTTTCTATGGTTAAAAAGCTCTTTGACAGCATCCTCGGTAAAAGCCCAGCACGCAATGAAGAGGACTACATGGAACTCGATCTCGCCTCCTACGAGGGGAAGAGCGACGAAGAACCGGCATCCATGTACATCAAGATCGCCACCATCGCCGACCTCAAGGATACCCCCCGCGTCAAAGACGAGGTTTACAACGGCAATATTGTCATCGTCGATATCGGGCGGCTGAAGATGGACAAGGTGACGTTCGAGCGGGTCCTAAAGGACCTTCGTGACGTGGCAAAGGACGTAAACGGCGACATCGTCGGGCTCGGTGAGCAGAAGTACGTCGTCATCACGCCCATGTCCGTCAAGGTCTCCCGCGAGAAGATCGGCGGTGGCCTCTAGTGCGGGAGTCCTATCCGGGAACCTGTCCCGCCTGCGGGGGCGAGATCCAGATCGTCCATCACCGTCTCGACATCCCCCACTTCCCCGACCTCCTGCTCGTCTCCATCGCCTGCGACGCCTGCGGCTACCGGCACACCGACACCATCATCCTCGGGGAGGGCGACCCGGTCCGGTGGACGGTGCGGGTGGAGGAGCCCGATGACCTCGCCATCCGGGTGGCGCGGAGCACGACGGGGAGGATCGAGATCCCGGAACTCGGCCTCGCGGTCGAGCCCGGCACCGCCTGCGAGGGGTTCGTCACCAATATCGAGGGGGTCCTCTCCCGCTTCGAGCAGGCGGTGGAGACGATCCTCGCGAACCCCGAAAGCGAAGACGAACGGGCGGCCGCACTCCGGATGCAGGAGACGATCGGCGCTGCACGGGAGGTGGCCTTCCCGTTCACGGTCATCCTCGAGGACCCCGCTGGAAACAGCATGCTCGTCAGCGAAAAAGCCGAAAAGATGCTCCTCGATCAGGGAGAATCCTGACCCTTTTTTTCGACCCCCCGGTGCGTTAACCTGAAATAGAACCTCTCCCCATACGGCAGCGCCGTGAGGTGAAGAGCAATGGCAAGAACAATATCTGTGCTGAAGTGGGAGAGTGAAGCGGAAGTCGAGAACGCCGTCCACGACATAAGAGCGGAGATGGACCGGGAGGGGGGGCTTTCCAAGGAGACGGAGCGGGCGATGCAGCACTCGCTCTGGGTGGCCGACCCCGAGCTCGCGAACCACTTCCTGAAGCGGATCCGTGAGCAGGTTCCCGAGGCGCTGCACTACTTCGAGGAGGAAGGCGGCGGGGCGTGAGTCACGACCTTATAGTACAGCCGGGCGAGGAAACGTTCTGGTACAGTGGACCGTGGGAGGGGGGCTCCTCCCGTTTCCAACTCACACCTTCGACGCTCGAACTCCGTTCCTCACACCTGACGATGCTCACGCTCCTGCTCGAAGCCTAACGGCTTCTCAAACCCCGGACATTGTCCGTCGCACCGTCCCGGCAGTCGCGCTCCGGAACGTCGTTCTAACGAACCGTCGAACCCTTCAACCGCACTCCCAGCTCCTCCGTCACCTCGCCGACCACCCGGGCGTCGGGGACGGTTGCCTGGATTGCAGCGACGCTCTCGGCCGGGGCGACGAAGGCGTAGCCCATGCCCATGTTGAACGTGCGGTACATCTCCTCATCACTGATCCCGCCGGTCTCCTGCAGCCAGCGGAATATATCGGGGACTTCGAGGGGGTCGGTGAAGGAGAACCCGTACTCCGAGAGCCTCTTGAAGTTCAGGAGGCCGCCGCCGGTGACGTGGCACATCCCGTGGATGGTGCAGGCCTCCGTCACCCGGAGCACTTCCGCATAGATCCGGGTGGGCGTCAGGAGCTCTTCGCCGAGGGTCTTGCCGTTCGAGAGACGGGTATCGTAGGATGCACAGTCCTCGACGACCTTACGGGCGAGGGTTAAGCCGTTGCTGTGGATGCCGCTTGAAGGAACCCCGACGATCAGATCACCGGGGACGACCCCCTCGCCGGTGACGACCTTCTCCTTCTTCTGGACGCCGAGGCAGGTCCCCGCGAGGTCGAGACCGTTCACGAGCCCCTTGAGGGTCGCGGTCTCGCCGCCGACGATGTTCATGTTCGCGAGCCGCGCCCCCTCGTTCAGTCCTTCGCCGATCTGGGCCATCTTCTCAGGCAGGAGCACGTCGGTCGCGATGTAATCGACGAACGCCACGGGCTCGAGATTCATCACGTAGAGGTCGTTGACGTTCATCGCGATGCAGTCGATCCCGACGGTGCTCCAGTCACAAAGCGCGTCGGCGACGAGCATCTTGGTGCCGACGCCGTCGACCGCAAGCGCGAGGACATACGGGCCGAAGTCGATCAGCCCGGCAAAGTGCCC
This sequence comes from Methanomicrobiales archaeon HGW-Methanomicrobiales-6, assembly GCA_002839575.1. Taxonomy (GTDB): domain Archaea; phylum Halobacteriota; class Methanomicrobia; order Methanomicrobiales; family Methanoculleaceae; genus Methanoculleus; species Methanoculleus nereidis. Next base: position 3,959 of record PGYH01000050.1, on the reverse strand, counting down.
GACCTTCCCGAGCATCGGGAACGCGCCGCTCCTCCGGTAGGTGAGGGAATCGATCAGCGCCCGGACCGCCCGGGCCTCGAGGTCGATATCGACCCCGGCTTCGCGGTAGGTATGTTCGTTATCAGTCATCTGAGTTCTCCGATAGCCGGAATTCGTCGTGCAGCACCTGCAATGCGCGCTTTCCGTCCCCGTCCGTCACGACGAAGGAGACGTTCACCTCGCTCGAGCCCTGCGAGATCATCATCATGTTGATGCCGGCCCGGCCGATTGCCGAGAAGATCCGGCCGCCGGTTCCCGGCGTGCCAGCCATCCCCGCACCTACGACCGCGACCGCGGCGACGTCCCGGTCGTAGGTGACCTCGCGGACGACACCCTGTTTCACGATCGGGTTGAGGGCGGCGATCGCGGCATCCAGGTGCGACTCGTCGATGATGAGGGAGATGTTCGCCTCGCTCGAACCCTGCGAGATCATCATGACGTTCACCTCCCGCTCGGCAAGCGCGGAGAAGATCGTCTTTGCCACGCCGGGGCGGCCGACCATCTGGGCGCCGTTGATGTTGACCAGCGCCACCTTCTCGATCAGGGCGAGAGCCTTGACCACCCGCTTCTCCTGGTGCTTGTCCCGGAGGACGAGGGTGCCGGGGACTTCGGGTTTGAACGAGTTCTTGACCCGAATCGGGATATCCTTCTGCATCGCGGGCTCGATCGATCGCGGGTGGAGAACCTTTGCGCCGAAGTAGGAGAGTTCCATCACCTCGAGGTAGGAGATGTCGGCGAGGACCCGGGCGTCTTTGATGATCCGGGGGTCGGAGGTCATCACCCCGTCGACATCAGTCCAGATCCAGATCTCGTCGGCATCGATCCCGGCACCGACGACGGCGGCCGAGTAATCGGAACCGCTCCGGCCGAGAGTGGTGATGACGCCCTGCTCGGTCGCTCCCATGAAGCCCATGATCACCGGGACGGTATCGACGAGCAGCGGGGCGACCCGGGCACGAATGCTCTCCCCGCTTACCGGGAGGGCGCGGGCGTCCCCGTGGTTCGCGGTCGTGACGATCCCGGCCTCGGCACCGTCGAGGACGACCGAAGGGATGCCGCGCTGCCGCAGAGCAGCGCTCACGATCGGGGCGGAGAGCCGTTCCCCGAACGAGATGATGTAATCGCGGGATCGGGGAGTCAGTTCCTTCAAGGTGTGCACCGCGGTGAGGATGTTCTGCAGCCGGGTGAGCCGGTCATCGATGACCGCCGTCACTTCGTCGATGTAGTCGGGAGCAGTCTCCGCGAGGAGCCGGGTGTGCCGGGTCCGCATCGCTGAAAGGAGCATGCCGATCGGAGGCTGCTCCTTGCTCATTATAACCTCATCGGCCACCGCGATGATCTGGTCGGTGATTCCCGAGCATGCCGATACGACCACCGCGACTTGTCTGCGACCCGCCGGATACAGTCTGCCTCTCCGACGGAGGTGCCGCCAAATTTCATTAAAAGCCTCATTCTGGCTCACTTGTCCCCTGCAATTACTTTATGGTATTATACAACGCACCGACTAATAAGATGCTTGTAGACGAGATTGTGGACGCGCACGTGCTGGTTATCGGAAGTGGCGGCGCCGGGGTACGGGCTGCCGTCGAGGCCTCCCGGTACGGCGGCGTGGTCATGGTCTCCAAGACCATCGCCGGCAAGGGCGGGTGCACGACGATGGCGGAGGGCGGTTACAACGCCGTGCTGCGCGACCGGGACTCGGTCGACGTCCACCGCGAGGACACGCTGAAAGGCGGGGCATACTTAAACGACCCGGCACTCGTGGACGCGCTGGTCCGCGAGGCGCCGGAACGGATGACCGACCTCGTCCGGTGGGGCGCGGTCTTCGACGTGACGGACGACCGGCAGGTCGCGCAGCGGCCGTTCGGGGGGCAGCGGTTCCCCCGGACCTGCTACGCCGGGGACCGGACGGGACATGAGATGATCATGACCCTCCTCGACCGGCTCGACGCGACCGATACGCACCTCTACCAGGAGGTCTCGGTCATTGACCTGATAAAAGACGAGAATGACGCCGTCGCCGGCGCGATTGCTCTCGACCGGGACGGGGACGTCTTGCTCTTCCGCGCAGACGCGACGGTGCTTGCGACCGGCGGAGGGACCCAGGCTTACGATATATCCACGAACTCCGCCGCCGGAACCGGCGACGGGTTCGCCATGGCCTATCGGGCAGGGGCGGAGCTGATTGACATGGAAATGATCCAGTTCCATCCCACCGGAGCGATCTACCCCTACGATGCCCGTGGCCGCCTGGTGACGGAGGCGGTCCGGGGCGAGGGGGGTATTCTCTTAAACGCGCGGCGGGAGCGGTTCATGGAGCGCTACGACCCCGACCGGATGGAACTCTCGACCCGGGACGTGGTGGCGCGGGCGATCGCGACCGAGGTGCTGGAGGGGCGCGGGACGAGCCGCGGCGGGGTCTACCTGGACGTGACCCACCTTCCGGCAGAAACGATCGAGGCCCGACTCCCGGTGATGCTCGAGCAATTCCTCGCCTACGGCGTGGATATCCGGCGGGAGCCGATGGAGGTAGCCCCCACTGCCCACCACATCATGGGCGGACTCCGGATCACCCCCGAGTGCCGGACGACTCTTAAGGGCCTCTTTGCCTGCGGTGAAGTGACCGGTGGGGTGCACGGCGCAAACCGCCTCGGCGGAAACGCGCTTGCCGATACGCAGGTCTTTGGGAAGCGGGCCGGGGAGTTCGCCGGGAAGGCGCCCGCACGGAGCGGCCGGATCGACGACGCTGCAATTGAAGAGAAATTCCGGATGCTCGACGGTTTCTTCGAGGGGGCGGTAAACCCCACGGACGTCAGGAAGGATCTGAAACTCACGATGTGGAACCAGGCCGGGATCTTCCGGAGCGCCCCCGACCTCCGGACGGCCTTAACGCACATCCGCCGGCTGGCGGACAAGCGGCTCTGCGCCGCCTCGACCGCAAACCTCCTCGAGTGCTGCACAGTTCGGAACATGTGCACCACGGCATCCCTGATCGTCCGATGCGCTCTGCTGCGGCCCGAGAACCGGGGGGCGCACATCCGGCTGGGGTGGCGGCATGAAGACGATTACGATCCAGGTCTCGCGCTTCGATCCCGCCGTAGACACGGAGCCGCACCTCGAGAAGTACGCTATCCAGGTAAATGAGGGCGCCCGGGTACTCCACGCCCTCCACGCCGTCCGCGACGAGCACGACCCGACGCTCGCCTACCGCTACTGCTGCGGGTCAGGGCAGTGCGGGAGCTGCGCCGTCCGGGTGGACGGGAAACCCGTCCTCGCCTGCATGGAGGAGGCCCGCGACGGGATGACAGTCGAGCCGCTGGCCCTCCCGGTCCTGAAGGATCTAACGGTCGACCTGGAGCCGGTGATAGCAAAGATAGCCCGGATCTGCCCGGCGCCGGACGCTGCCCTCCCGGCACGGGAGGAGATCGAGGCGATCAAGCCGCTCCGGGACTGCATCGAGTGCCTCTGCTGCGTATCGGCCTGCCCGGCGCTCCAGGTGACGGATTTCGCGGGGCCGACGGTGCTCCGGCAGGAGATGCGCCTCGCCCTCGATCCCCGCGATTCGGGAGACAGGATAACCGACGCGATCGCGAAAGGGCTCTTCTACTGCACGACCTGCAAGCGCTGCGTGGAGGTCTGCCCGAAGAAGATCGATACTCCGGGCAAGGCAATCGAGAAACTCCGTGAGATCGCGAACCGCCGCGGGCTGACCCTCCCCCGCCACCAGGAGGTGGCGCAGCTGGTGCAGGAGACGGGCCGAAGCGTCGAGCGGACGCAACCGACCTTCCTCGAGCAGGTGCCAGAGGTGATCGAGCCCGACGGCCCCGTCCGCGGCGAGGTGGGGTTCTTCGTCGGGTGCATGTTCAACGGCCGGGTGCCGCAGACGGCGCTCGACGCGATGGAGGTCATGAAGCGCAACG
>PGYH01000049.1 GCA_002839575.1 Methanomicrobiales archaeon HGW-Methanomicrobiales-6 | reverse complement strand
TTAAGCGTATTATGGGCACCGGCCCAGTGCCGATCACTTTCGCACCACGCAGATCAGGCATTTATACTCATGGGATACGGAGACTAATTGGGCATGAAGATCGTTCACCTGGCAGACACACATCTCGGATTATCGGCTTTTAACCGGGTGGATCCGGAGACCGGGATGAACCTGCGCGAACAGCTCATCTACGACAATTTCCTTGCCGCCATCGACCGGGTCGTTGCCTTACGGCCCGATGCGCTCGTCCACGCGGGCGACCTCTTCCACCAGGTCAAGCCGAAGACCCGCGCCTACACGACGGCGCTTGACGCCCTCTCCCGCCTGCACGATGCGGGGATCCCGGTGCTCGTGGTCGCGGGCAACCACAGCATGGCCAAGACCCGGTACACGGCATCGCCGTTCGAGGTGCTCGAGCGGGGCGGCTACCGCGCCCGCGACCTCTATGTCGCCCACCACAACCGCTACCGGCGGGTCGAACTCGGGGACGCCGTCTTTCACCTGATACCGAATATGCTCGAGGCGGAAGGCTACCGGAGGGCGTTCGAGGGGCTTATATTCGCCGGCGGCACGAACGTGCTCGTCACCCACGGCCTTGCGAGCATCTTAAAGGACAAACGGCTGCACACCGTCGCCGAGCACGAACTGGACGCGACGATCCTCTCCGACCGGTTCGACTACATCGCGCTCGGCCACTTCCACGGCCAGGTCCAGGTCGCCGACAACGCCTGGTACAGCGGATCGCTCGAACACTGCAATTACGGGGAGATCGCGGAGAAGAAGGGCGGCCTCGCCGTGGACCTCGCGTCCGGGGAGGTCGAGCACATCGACCTTCCGCACACGCCGATGTTCAGCCTCGGCCGGATCAACTGCGACGGGCTCTCGGCACGGGAGGTCGTGGACTGCATCCTCGATGCGGCCGATGAACACGAGAAGAAGATCTACCACGCGATCTGCCAGATCACGCTCGACGGGATACGCCGCGATACGCTCCGCGCGCTCGACCAGAAGGCGCTCCAGAATGTCCGGAACCGTGCGCTGGACCTCAAACTGCAGGTGCTGGCCGTCGACGATCCGTCCCGGATCTTCTATCAGGACTCGCTTGTCGGAGTGGACTACGTCGCCGAGTTCGAGCGGTTTGTGGAGAGAGAGCACCTTGCACCCGGCGAGGAGGAGTTCGTGAAGAGGACCGGGACGGCGGTCCTCCGGTCGGTCATCGCACGCCGCAAAGAGGGAGAGCGTGCTGCTGAATAAACTCCGGATGCGGAACTTCAAACGCTTCCGCGACCAGGAGATCGTCTTCCAGGACGGCATCACGGGGATCGTCGGGAACAACGGGACCGGCAAGAGCAGCATCATGAGCGCCGTCCTCTTCGCCCTCTACGGCCTGCAGGGCACCGGGCTCGACGGGAACTACATCGTCAGTTCCTTTGCGGGTCCGCAGGACGTCTGCGAGGTCCGCCTGGACTTTTCAGTCGGCGGCAACGAGTACGCCGTCGTCCGGAAGTTCAAGCGCCGCCCCTCATCGACGCTCCACGAGGCAAACCTCTACCTGAACCAGAAGCTCCTCGCAAGCAGCGTCCAGAAGGTAGGGCAGGAGGTGCAGCGGATCGTCGGCATGGGCCCTGGTGATTTCCGCAACACCATCTACGCCGGGCAGAAGGAGCTCCTCGCTCTGATCGAGAGCCGGGCCGGGTCCCGGAAGGACTGGTTCATGCAGGTGCTGGGCATCGATTACCTCAAGAAGGACAGCATGGAAGACCTCAAAGAGGTTATCGACGCCCGGGAAGGAGCCTACCGGGAGCTCTCCGGCCGGCTCCAGGAACTGGATGCCGACAGAATTCGCGACCGCCTTGCGGCACTCCGCGCAGGGCTTGCCGGTGCGGAGGAAGAGGGAGAGAAGGCCCTTGCCGCAGAGAGGGCTGCCGCGGAGGAACTCGATGGTGCGCGGCAGGAGCGCGACCGGCTGCTCTCCGTTCGCGACCGCTACCTGCACCTCGCACGGGAAGAGAAGGTGCTCGCGGACGAGATCGAACGGCTCCAGAGCGAATGCCGGGAGGGGGAGGCGGAGATCGCAGACCGGCAGCGACTGCAGGCCGAACTCGAAGAACTCGCCCACCTCGCCGACCGCTACGAGTCCCTGAAGGCGGAGGTTGCCGCGCTTGCAGAGGAGAAGGCCCGCGCCGACCGCCTGGCCCTCGAAGCGAACGCCGCGGAGGAGCAGGTCCGGGAGTACGGCGAGCGACACGCGAAGATCGAGGCCGAACTCGCCGCGCTTGCAGAGGACGAGCGGGCTGTTGCCGGTCTTACCCGCGAAGTCGCGGAGTGGCAGGCTCTCCGTGACCGCATCGCGGCAATGAAAGCACTCCAGCCGGAGTACGATGCCCTCCGCGAAGAGCTCGCGCGCATGGACGAGCGGTTCACCCAGATCGAGCGGCGTGTCGGGGAGAACCGGACCGAGATTGAAGGGATCGAGGAGAAGGCCCGGCGCCTCCGTGCGCTCGAGGAGGAGGCCGGCGATTACGAGACCCTCCGGGCCCGGGAGGAGGTGCTTCTCCAGGCTCAGGAGCACGCCCGGCAGGAAGGGCGGTGCCTGCGGGAGGTCGATGCCGCTTCCGAAGAGATGAGCCTGCTCGAGAGCGATATTGCCGGCCTTGCCCGGCAACTTGCCGGGATCGGCTCCATAGAGGAGAAGATTGAGTCGGCGGAGAGCCGGAAGGAGTACCTGACCTCGCGGATCAGCGCCTGCGCCGAACGCCAGGAGACGATCCGCGAGGAGATCCGGAGACTGGCCGAACACCGGGCGGAGATCCTCGCCGCGGGCCCGGAAGGGTCCTGCCCGACGTGCCACCAGGGTCTCGGCGAGCACTACGAGGAACTGGTCGGCGACCTTGCAACCGCCACCGCGTCGATGCAGAAGACACTCGCCAATCTCGAGGGCGAGCATACGAGGGCGGCCGCTGAACGGCAGAGCCTCATCGCTGCGCTGAAGGACCTTTACGGGCAGCGCACCTCCTCTCAGCGCTTAAAAGAGCAGCACGCGCTTTACTCGTCCCGGTACGAGCAGAGCGCGGGCGTCATGCAGCGGTGGCTGGCCGAGGCGGAGGAGCACCGGGCCGCGATGCGGGCGCTCGGTGTGGAGGAGTACGACCCGGCGGCGCACATCACTCTCAGGGAGCGGATCCGCGCTCTCGCGGAGATGCGCGCCGCGGCCGATACCCTCCGGGGCGAGTGCAGTCGCCTCCCCGTTCTCCAGGAGGAGCGGCAGCGGCTCATCACCGACGTAGAGGGCTATCTCACCCGTAAAGAGGAGGTTGAGGTGAAACTCTCCCGGCTCGGGTTCGACCCGGTGGTCAGGCAGCGCCTGGAGGTCGAGGCACAGGCGCTTGAGGCATCTTACCGCGCGTATGCGGAGGCGCAGGCCCGGCTTACGCGGCGGCCGGCGCTGGAAGAGGAACTGCAGGCCCTCTCCGCACGGATTGAAGGACTCCGGGAGAGGGGGCAGGCCATTCGAGACGAACTTGCCCGCCTCTCGTCCGACCCCGACCGGCTGGCGCACCTCAACGAGGAATGCGGCCGCGCCGAAGCAGCCTACCGGAGGGCGTTTGAACTCCGCGTCCGGCTCGAGGAAGTCCCGCGGCTGCTCGAAGGGGTAGAGGCGAAGCGGGGCCTCCTCGCGGCCAGGGAAGCCGAACGGTTCCGGGTCAGGGCGGTCATCGAGGAACTCGGTTTCAATGAGGCGACGGTCGCGGCGGCACAGGAGGCGCTCGCGGTCTGCGAGAGGGATCTTCTCGCGGTACGGGAGCGGGGATATGCCATCAGTGCCCGGATAAGCAGCCTGAAGGCGGAGATCGAGGAGGAAGCCGGAAGGCTCTCCCGGTCGGAGGGCCTTATCAGGCACCAGACGGCGCTCACTGAGGAGATCGGGCGCCTGAAACTGACCAGGTCGCTCATCAAGGACTATACGGACTACCTCCTCCAGGTGGTCAGGGACCGGATCGAGGAGGAGGCGGGGAGGGTGCTTGCGGAGATCACCGACGGGCGCTACGGCACCGTGATGCTGGACGACGACTTCACCGTCCTCGTCCACGATATGGGAGACGACTACCCGGCCGACCGGTTCAGCGGCGGAGAGCAGGACGATATCGCCATCGCCCTCCGGGTAGCCCTCTCCCGGTTCCTCGCCGAGGTGAACGAGGTGCACGACTCCACGTTCCTGATCTTCGACGAGATCTTCGGGAGCCAGGATGAAGGGCGGCGGAATAACCTTCTCCGGGCGCTCCGGACGCAGGAAGCCCATTTCCCCCAGATCCTCCTCATATCTCACATCACCGAGGTCCAGGACGAGTTCTCGACGACGCTCATGGTCGAGATGGGCGCCGATCAGGCAAGCACGGTCAGGGAGTTCGAGTGATGAACCAGAAGGCCGTTTACCGGGACGCGATCCGGCGCGTTACAGGAAAGATCCGGGAGGCCGCTCCGGAAGACCTTGCGGCGCGGTTTGCAGTCGCCGGCGTGTTCGACGCGACATCGTACCGCCATTGCCGGCCCGGTTTCGGCGGGGCCGTCTGTGCGGTGGACGGGAGCAACACCGTCATCCTCGATGCGGGCAGTTTTGCCGTTGCCGCCGTCAGGGCGTCGGTCAGCGCTTATTCCGGCGGCACGCGCCTCTGCCGCCGGACGACGCCTCTCCACATCGTCACGGTCAACCCCGGGGTCGGAAACGATGATTTCGACGAGATCTTTCACGACTGCTTCCACTGCCCCCCGAAGGCGCACCTCGACCACGACGACCCGGTCCGGAACACCGCGGTCATACGGGATACCCTTGAGTTCTGGGCGGCGACGGAGATGGCCGCGGAACTCGATGCCGGCGACCTCATCATCCTCGACGGCACACTCCAGGTCCGCCACGCAAGCCACGACGAGGTCGTCGAGAAACTTCTGAACCTCTGCAACCTCCGGGGTGTGCTCATCGCCGCGGTGACGAAACGGACGTCGCTCACCTGGGGCGGGGGGCACCCGATCGTCCCGGCGGCGGAGGGCCTCGCCCGCGACCTCGGCATCGGTGAGCCCTGGTACCTCTGCGTCTCCGCCGCCGAAGGCCTGCTCGACCGCCGGGAGACACAGACCTGGAAACAGCGGGGCGAGCAGTACGTCGCGCGGCTGCACCCGCGGGCGCAAAGGGCGTTCAAGGTGGAGATCCCCAAATACTACAGCCCGGAGATGGTCGAACAGGTCTTCTCCGCGCTCGCCTCTTTTGCCGACGACGGAAGGGTCACGGGCTACCCGTACCCGCTCCTCGACGCCCACCTCACCACGAAGATCGGGAGGGATGCGGTCGACCAGGTCCGCCAGGACATCATCCGGGACATGGACCTGCTCGGCATGAGCCTCGCCGACTACACCGGCATCTTTGGAGACTACCACGATGAATTTGATCGATATTGACGGCGACGACGCCTCGAAATACCGCCTGATCGGGGACCGGGTGCTCAGCTACCGGTTTGCCGTCCCCCACGACGAAGAACTCTTCCTTGGGGACATCCTGAAGATCACCGACGACGTCAAGGGACTGACGTTCTTTGCTAAGGTGAGCGACCTCCTCCACGACTGCAACTTCGCCGACCCGAAGTGGGATACCCGTCCCCATACGGAGCACTTCTACGGGATTGGGGAGGACGTCTTCATCCTCGTGGAGGCGATGCCGCTCGGGTACGTGGGAGAAGACGGCGCCTTCCGGAAACCCCGGACGATCCCGGCGAAATTCTCTCGCGTGGAGCGGCCGGAGTCCCGCGACTTTGCGTTCCTCGCGCAGGTGATGGGGGAGATCGAGGTCGGCGTGATGAAGACCGGCCAGGATGTCTTACGGGACGTGAAGGTGGCGCTTCATCCGGCGGTGATGCGCCAGCACATGGGCGTCTTTGCGACGACGGGCATGGGAAAGAGCAACTTCATGAAGGTCTTCTGCGCATCCTGCATGCAGGCCAGGGCGTTCGGGCTTCTCATCGTCGACCCGCACGGCGAGTACGTGGCGGGAGGGCGGTCGTCGAGCGGAGAGGCTACCCAGGGCCTCCTGCACTACCAGGCCGGCCGGGACGGGCTCGCGGTCTTCTCCACCCGGCCGGAGCCGTTCAGGAAGAAGTACCGGCTGGACCAGCTGTATCTCGACTACGATGACTTCAGGGCGCCCGATCTCCTCCTGCTCTACGAGCACTCTCCGCCCCAGCGCGAGGTCGTGGAGATGCTTGAGAGCACGCCCGGTTCTGAGGTGATCGACTTCTTCCAGAACACCGACTTCGCGACCTTCGATGCCGAGACCTACACCGGCCGGCACCCCCGGATTGCAAGGGACCTGAAGAACTTCTCCCCGAGCACGCTCTCGGTGATGCAACGGCGCATCGCGGGCATGATGAACCGGAACCGGGGCTTTTTCCGGCGGCAGGGCTCCTCGATCCCCGACATCATGAAAGCGCTCCACGAGAACAAGGTCGTCCTGATCGACATCCCGGGGATGAGCGAGCAGAGTGAACTCTTCGTCCTCTCGATCATAACGCGCAAGATCATGCGCAGCCACCAGGGCGAGGAGGCCGGGGGCGAGGGGGAGCCCAAACAGGTCCTGATCACCATCGAGGAGGCCCAGCGGGTGCTGGGGTCGGGACTCGGGAGCACCAGGACGTTCCGCGAGGCGGCGATGGAGGGGCGGAAGTTCGGCGTGGGGCTTTGCGTGGTGACCCAGCAGCCCAGGAACATCGATGCCCGGGTCCTTGCGCAGCTGAACACCTTCGTTGTGATGGGGCTCTCCGACCGGGGCGATCGCGATATCATCGCAAGCAGCGCAAAACAGGATCTCTCGCGCCTGGATACCGAGATTCAGACGCTTGAAGCGGGTGAAGCCGTCATCAGCACCATAGGTATCCCCTTCCCGGTGAGCACCCGGATTCATCTTTTCGAGAACTATATCGGGGAACTCAACAAAAGACCGGGGCCAAGATCAATAGACGACGGGCTTGAAAACACGTTTTAACAACAACGCGCGAAGGTGATTCAGGCAGGAAACCGTACCGTTTCCGCCGTCCCTTCACTGAATTGCTTGGCGCCCTCCGGGCGTCGGAATTACTGATCGTTCTTGATTTTCCGTATGGAGACGCAGTTGACAACCGCTTCTCCGGTCATGATGTAGCGTTTGACGACGGTTCCGAGCACCTCGACCACATCGCCTTTCTGCACGTCTTCTGCCGGCGAGGTGAACATCTTGACCGATATCTCGCCTGTCCGGTCGGCGACGAGGAACTGCGGCCGGTTGAGGAACTGGAAATACACCCGCTCGACAACTCCCTTTATGCGTACCGGTTCGCCGAGCTTGTTTAAGTTAATCTCCCGTATCCGGGTGTTCTTGGCCTCTGCTTCATACATCGGCACCAGCGACGCATACTGTGACTGGCTCATGTAGTTGAGTGCCATGGGTATGAGAAGCAGCATGGCTGCCGCCGGAACCGCCCAAAACAGCGAGTATATATCCCCGGTTGTGAAGACATACACAGCGATCAGGACAATAAAAAAGAGGACGACGGCCACCGTAACGGCCGTCACCCTCACTTTGACATCTCCGATTTGCATCGTCAATCAGACTTACTTAAGCGCTGCAATTTCCTTTCTGAACGCGACCCAGTAGAGAACACCGACGAAGAACAGACCGCCGACGATGTTACCGAGTGTGACCGGGATGATGTTGTTGGTCCACATGGTCACCCAGGTGAGCGAGTCGACTGCCTTTGTGGGATCAAGGCCCGTGCAGAAGAGACCCGCGGGGATAAAGAACATGTTTGCAACACTGTGCTCAAATCCGCTGGCAACGAAAGCGAAGATCGGGAACCAGATACCGACGATCTTGCCGATCGCGTCGTCGGCGCATATACCGAGCAGGACAGCAAGGTTGACGAGCCAGTTACAGCCGATTCCCTTAATGAACACCGACCAGAGCGCCATGCCGCCGACGTAACCCGTCTTTGCGGTCGCTATGGCTACTGCTCTCCCACCGAACGCCGTGAGCGTTGCGGCTCCGGCGGCATCGAAGCTGACATACGGGCCGTATGCTGCGATATACGCGAAGATAATCGACCCGACCAGGTTGCCGATATATACCCAGACCCAGAGGTTGAGCACGCTTGCCCAGCTGACCTTGTGGACGAACGCTGCCATGGGGGCGAGCATCGCGTCGCCAGTGAAGAGCTCGGCACCGGTCATGATTGTGATGATAAGCCCAACAGGGAAGACAGCACCCAGAATGAGCTGGGAGATACCGGGACTTGCAGCACCAAACCGCATCGCAACGTCGGTTGCCTGGATACCGGTCGAACAGATCGTCGCCAGGGCTGCGCCCATCGCGATGAATGCTCCGGACAGGATACCACGCAGGAACATGTTCCAGGCCGGCAGTCCGACCTTGTACTTGCCGGCATCACCTGCTTTTGCTACGATAGCAACTGGAGGATGGAATACCATTTTTCATACACCTCTCTAAACGTCCTACCTATACCATCAAGTAATCCGAATGGATAGGTCTAATTAATCAGTAATTTGAGATTGCTATTAATAGGTTTCGAAATGATCGCTACGCGCGGAGGATACAACCCAAATTCAGTCGCTTATCATCGCCCCAAGTTAATTGCCACAGTTAAACATGAAGGATCGATAAACGCTGCATTTACTTTTGCTTTTGAGACCACGCGGAATATAGGTGGTTTCAGGGAGTTAATTGGGCAAGTATGTGGGAGCGGGCGCGCAGATCTCCCGATCTCCGCTCATATTTATGCCGGGGCAGCGAACGCCCGGTAAAACCACCGCAGATGCCTGCGCGTCGGGGCGAGCTTCGGGAACGGGCGCCCTGACAGGAAGAACGACGCCTTTTTGAGGAAATGACTTATTTGCTTCAATTTCCGGGATCCGCCTCTCCCAGGATCGGAACCCTTTTGCGAACGGATTTAAGGGTCCCGTGGCAGCCTCCCCGCCGGGGTGCGCCCTGTCTTGCTGGGTGTCCGTCCGGTACCGTGCATCAGGTGCGGCGAATACAAAGCAGTCTGCCATGGACTCTGCTCCCCTTCTTAAGGGACGACTGTTGCTCCTTCATGGAATGGGTGTCTCCGATGATGCCATGCAAACCCCCGTCCGGCGCCATGCATCCAGCGGGATACAGTTATAATGGCCCTCTGGCTATTGTGGATGCATTTCGGCCTATTGGGCCCCCTCTCGACAGACATCGCGGACTATAGGGGCATTGCCGGGCTTCTGGTGGCAGCCGGTACCCGGAAACCATCCGGGGAGACCGCTGAGGAGCCCCGGGAGCGATGCCGATGCTGAAGGCGCACCGGGACGTCCGGCGGTGATCCGCCCCTGTACCGTTGCTGCCGGTGAAAGTCAACCACTTTAAATAAATGTTAAACAAATTTATTCCATAACTTCATGCAGATCGAGGAAACCGTCACTCCCTACAGGAGGATCATACTTATCGCCATCATCGTCGGGCTCATTGCCGGCCTCGGCGCTCTGCTCTTTTTCGAAGGATTGAAACTGGGAACAGCGTTTTTCATGGAAGGCATCGTCGGGTTCCATCTCCCGAAGGAGGGGCAAACCCTCCAGGATATCGCTCAATGGGCTCCTCCCGATCATCTCTGGATGATCCTCCCCGTCATCTGTTTCGGAGGACTCCTCTCCGGCCTCCTGGTCTACACCCTTGCCCCGGAGGCGGAAGGCCACGGGACCGATGCAGCAATAAAAGCGTTTCATGGAGAGGGGCGGGTACGCTGGCGCGTCCCCCTCGTCAAAGCGGTCACTGCCGTCCTGACCATCTCGACGGGGGGGAGTGCCGGGCGTGAAGGGCCGACTGCACAGATGTCTGCCGGTTTCGGTTCGATCGCTGCCGATCTTTTAGGCCTCTCCGCCCGTGAGCGGAGGCTTGCTATCGCCACCGGTGTCGGCGCCGGAATCGGCACGATCTTCATGGCGCCTCTCGGGGGGGCAATCCTCGCTGCTGAGATCCTCTACAAACAGGACTTCGAAGCCGAAGCGATCGTTCCTGCGTTCCTCGCCTCTGTTATCGGATATGCCATCTTCGGCCTGGTTGAAGGCTTTGAACCGGTCTTTGGTTCCGGTGTAACCTCCTGGAATGTCGGTCAGATCCCTCTCTTCCTCCTCCTCGGCGTGATCTCGACTGCAGTTGGCCTGATCTACATAACCACGTTTTACGGGACAAACAGAATTTTTAAAACGGTATTCAGCCGCCTGAAGATCCCAAATCACTTCAAACCCCTCACCGGGGCATTCCTCACCGGCACGTTCGTTCTTGCTCTTGCAGCCCTCTCCCCCGAAGCGGCACTCGTCGGGATCGGCAGCCTCGGAACCGGATACGGCTTTGCACAACTCGCGTTGTATAACATGCTCCCTGTCGGGGTGCTGCTCTTCCTCCCGTTTGCGAAGATCCTGACGACGTCGCTCACCATCGGCTCCGGGGGGAGCGGCGGCGTCTTCGCGCCGGGACTGGTGATCGGGGGGGCGACGGGAGGCGCCTTCGGTTCCCTGCTGCACCTCGCGCTCCCCGGGATCGTGCCTGCCGAGTCCGTGCCGGTCTTCTTCGTCGTCGGGATGATCGCTCTCTTCGGTGCGATCTCACACGCACCGATCGCGGTCATGATCATGGTCGTAGAAATGACCGGCGACTTCTCCCTGCTCGTGCCGGCGATGGGTGCCGTCTCGGTGGCGGTCCTCCTCATCGGCCAGTCCACTATCTTCCGTGAGCAGGTGCTGAACCGATCCCAATCGGCTGCTCACCGGGACGAGTATATGATAGAAATCCTTCGGGATATTCATGTGAGCGATGTTATGGTGCCCCGCGACCGTATCGTCGCCTTATCGCCCGATGATACCACCGGGCGGGTGCTCCGCCTGATCGACGAGACGCTGCATACCGGGTTTCCGGTGCTCGATAGAGAAGGGAAGCTCGTCGGCATGATCGCTCTCGATGATGTCAGGGATAACCGGATGAATGACGAGCACGACGTACCGGTGGAGAATGTCATGAGTTCACGGATCTTCACCGTGCATCATTCCTGCACGCTGCGCGAGGCCCTGGATCTGATGACCGAGCACGACATCCATCACCTGCCCGTCGTCCCGGAAAAAGACCCGAGGACACTCTCGGGTTTTGTCACCCGAACGGATATCATGAAAGCGTATGTCAGGAGAGCGTCGCAATCCGGGGGAAAACACCATTCTATGGGGAACAGCACCCTGATAGGACCGGGCACGACGTCGGAAAGCAGTCCCGACGGGAAAAAAGGGTCGATGACGGAGGGTTGAACCGCAGTCAGCGGAAGATATCGAAGATCTGGTCGCTCCCGGTGGCGATGAGCCGGTCGCGCTCTGCACTCTCTTCTACGAGCGCGAGCACCGGCGGGGTCATGTCCTCGCCCGGGTGGAACCCGAAAAGTTCCTCGAGGTCGGTCTGGATGGCGTGCATGAAGACCGAGTTCGAGATCTCCACGGGGCAGAGCTCCTCGCACTGGCCGCAGTTGACGCAGGAGTCGGAGATGTGCGCGAACCGGATCAGGTGGAACATGAACGGCGGGGGGATCACACCGGGTTCGACCAGGTAGTCCTTCTTCGTGCTGCAGTCGATGCAGTAGCAGATCGGGCAGTTCTCGATGCAGGAGTAGCACTTGATGCACCGGGAGGTCTGCTCGCGGATCTTGTTCAGGCGCTCCGTGCCCTCACCGAGCGCCCCGAAGTAGCGTTCCCGCCACTTGTCACCGAGTTTCAGCATCGCATTCTCGACCTTGCCGCGGATCTCGATTCCTTTCGGGTTCGCAGGCTCGGTGGCGACCGCCCCGGTCTTCACGGCGGCGTTGAGGAGGTTTGCACCCTTCTCGGAACAGACCTCGACGAATGTGGCGTTGCCGGCTTTCTCCCCAATAACGCCCCAGTTGCCGCAGGCGAGATCCGCCTGGCGCGGGATCTTGATCTTGCACCGGCGGCAGTTGGACCGGCGGCCGAGGCCCTGGTCCCCGAGGAGGTCCTCCGATCCCTCTTCGAGTTCGTCGATCGAGACGGAAGCGTGTTCGCCGTCCTTTGTGATGACGATGAACTTTCCTTTGTCGATCTCCTCCTTGACAATGTCGTCCGGATCGAGACCGAGCTTCTCGCGGACGATGATCCGCGCCGTCTCCGGCCGGATGGTGCCGCCGCAGTTGAGGCCGATGATGATGATGTTGTCCAGGTTGACCTGGTTGCGCTTCGCCATCTCGTAGATCGCCTTGACGTCGCAGCCTTTGAGGACGGTTGCGATCCGCATGTTCGGCTCGGTGGAAAGAAGGCACCGCCGCATCTGCTTGGGGAGGAGCAGGGTGCCGCAGTGGAGCGACCCGGCAATCCCCCCGATCTCGGCAGGGTCGGTGATCAGTGCCGGCAACGCATCGTAGACGTCCGCGCCCTTCCTGACCGCAAAGACCCCGTCGACCATGCCGCTCTCGAGGGCGTGGCGCAGCAGCGCGGTGACTGCTCCGCCCGTCTCCGCCCTCTCCCGGAGTTCGTCGTCCGTCGTCCAGGCATAGAGTAAATCGCCTTTTCCTGCCATATCTTACACCTCCTCGATCTTCTCGACCTTCACGGCGCAGGCCTTGTACTCGGGGATCTTCGCTACGGGATCGAGCGCGTTGTGGGTCAGCCTGTTCGCCGGATGCTCCTTGTAGTGGAACGGTATGAACATGACGCCCTTGATGATCTCCGGGGTGACCCGTGCGGGGATCTCGACCGAACCCCGTCGGGTGCTCGCCCGGACGATCTCGTCGTCCTCGATCCCGAGTTCTTTTGCGTCCTCGGAGTTGATCTCGATCCAGCCGATGGGCGCCTCCTTCTCGAGGCTCCACGACCGGCGAGTCATGGTGCCGGTGTGCCACTGCCAGAGTGTCCGGCCGGTCGTGAGCACGTAGGGGTACTCGTCGTCCGGCACCTCGGCAGGCGGCTTCCACTCGATCGGTGAGAAGACCCCGAGTCCGTCGGGCATGGCGAACCTCTCCCGGTGGAGGATCGGCGTTCCCGGGTGCTCCTCGGTCGGGCAGGGCCAGTGCAGGCCGTCGGGGTCGAGACGGGCGTAGGACATGCCGTGGTAGGACGGCGTGACGGCGGCGACCTCCTCGAAGACCGCTTCGGGGCTCTCGAACGCAAACTGCTTCTCGTAGCCCATCTTCTTCCCGAGTTCGCAGATGATCTGCCAGTCGGGCTTCGCCTCCCCCGGCGGATCCTGCGCCTTCTTCCAGCGCTGGACACGCCGCTCGGTGTTCGTCTGGGTACCGTCCTTCTCGGCGTAGCATGCCGCAGGCAGAACGACGTCGGCGAGTTCAGCGGTCTCACTCATGAAGATGTCCTGCACGACCAGGAACTCGAGGTTCCTGAGCCCTTCCTCGACATGGTGGAGGTCGGGATCGGAGAGCATCGGGTTCTCGCCCATGATGTACATCGCTTTGAGTTTGCCGGGTTCGTCGGCAAGAACGTTGACCATCTCGGTGACGGTGTAGCCTACTTTGCCCTCGGCAAGCTCGTCAACGCCCCACAGCTCCTTCATCTTCTTCTGCACCGGCTCGTCGGTGACCTTCTGGTAGCCGGAGTAGACGTTCGGGAGGGCTCCCATGTCGCAGGCGCCCTGGACATTGTTCTGGCCGCGGAGCGGGTTGACACCGCCACCGGGCTTGCCCATGTTGCCGGTGAGCATCATCAGGTTCGCGGTCGATTTGACGTTGTCGACGCCGACGGTGTGCTGGGTGATACCCATCGAGTAGATGAGCGCGGCGACGTCGGCCGTTGCAATCCACTCGGCCGCGGTCCTGAGGCTCTCGACCGGGATGCCGGAGACCTTCGAGACGTTCTCAAGGCTGTAGTCATCCTTCATGACGACTTCCTTGAGGTTCTCGAAGTCCTTCGTGCGGTTCGCGATGAACTCTTTGTCCTCCCGGCCGTTCTTGATGATCTCCTGCATCAGGCCGTTTAAGATAGCGACGTCAGTGCCGGAGACGAACGGCATGTAGAGGTCGGCCTGCTTCGCGGTCGGGGTGAGGCGCGGGTCGGCCACGATCACCTTCCCGCCGCCCTCTCTCGCACGGATGATGCTCCGCGCTATGAGCGGGTGCTGCTCGAAGGTGTTGGAACCGAGGACGAAGACGCACTTCGACTCGGCGATGTCCATGATCGAGTTGGTCATCGCGCCGGAGCCGAAGACTGCTGCGAGCCCCGCGACGGTGGACGCGTGGCAGAGCCGGGCGCAGTGGTCGACATGCGGGGTCTTGAGCGCTACCCGGGCGAACTTCTGCATCAGGTAGTTCTCCTCGTTCGATGTCCGGGCGGAGGAGAGGCAGGCGATCTCGTCGGGTTTGTAGGATCCGAACTTCTCTGCGATCAGGTCGTAGGCCTCGTCCCAGGTCGCCTCGACAAACTTGCCGTCCTTCTTGATCAGCGGTTTTGTGAGGCGATCGGGGCTGTTGATGAACTCGTGGGCGTAACGTCCTTTGGGGCAGAGTTTGCCCCCGTTGACCGGCGCGCGCTGCCAGTGCGCCACGTCAAAGACCTTGCCGTCCCGGACAACAAGGTTGAACCCGCACCCGGTGCCGCAGTACG
>PGYH01000048.1 GCA_002839575.1 Methanomicrobiales archaeon HGW-Methanomicrobiales-6 | reverse complement strand
TAGTTTTGTTTGCATTTTTGCTCAATTCAAACATCACTAAGAACACTCTTATTTGTTGCCAACTGGCAAAGTTGGGTTAAAAATCAGGTCCGGGCGCTCGAGCAGGCGGCGAACCCGAAGCAGGAGACGGCCGCACGCCGCCGGCTCACGGAGATCGGGTCGCCGGCTCTCCCGCAGCTGATCCCCCTGCTCAACTCGCGAAGCGACGAGGTTGTTCTTCGCGCAATCGGGGCGATGGAGGCGATCGGGGACCCGGCGGCGGTCGACCCGCTCCTCCCCCATCTCTCCGATCGGCGGTACAGCGTTCGTGCGAGGGCGGCCCGGGCGCTTGGGCGCCTTGGCGATCCCCGCGCCCGTCTTGCGTTGATGAGGGCCTTAAAAGACCGGGAGCCCGAGGTGCGGAGGGCTGCGCGGGAGGCGCTCGGGGAGATGAAGGGGCGATGAAGGGGAGATAATGTTGGGGGATTACGTTACCATTCATCCCTCCACGACGGCCCTGCCAGATTCTGTTGATCTCCAGGGTTCCTGCTCCGCGATAAGCGGCATGACAATCTCCCGGAGCTCGCTGCAGAACGCTTCCCATCCCTCCCGCTGATTGAGATCGTGGGAGAGCCGGATAGCCCGGATCGTGAGTTGAACATCCGTGTCGACCCCCTCCCGGGAGCGCACCGGGAGGACGAAGTCTCGCTTCTGTTCGAGGAGCACTTCTGGGTAGAGGAGCATGCACCTCATGGCGCCGGTCTTCGCTGCGTATGCATATATCTGGTAGAGATCCGCCTGCGAAACGCCCGCTTTCCGATCGTCCGGGTCCAGCTGCTTATACTTGGTATCGATGATAGCTTCGATCCGGGGGGCTCCGATGACGATATCCGGCCTCAAATTGAAGAGTTCCGTACCGTTCGCACCCCTGGCAAGCCTGCCCACGACTGCCTGCGATCTGACCGGCACATCCCGGCCAAAGAAGCAGGCCGGATCTCTGGCAAGGACTGCGCTGATAAACTCTTCAAACAGCCTCTCCATCGGGATCAGCAGGGAGAAAAATTCGACCTTTGAAGCCTGCAGGGTGAGGGAAGAGTTCGAGAGGAATATCCTGCACATCCGGATATGCGGTTCGAAGATGCGGTTGAGCCGCGAGAATGCGATACGATCGATCTCCGCAACGGAAATCGGCGTCAGTGCCACCGGATCGAGGAGATCGACGATCGAGCGGAGCAGTCGGATCGTCGTAAAGTTGGAGGATGTCCTCGACATCAGGTAGCAGGTGTACTTGAGGGTCTGGTTAAGGAGGTTATCGACCGAGAGCTCGTGGTACCGGCAGGGGATGATATGCATCCGGGCGGGATTCGTGTGGCGCCGGAAGTCTATCCGCCCCCGGATTACACGGAGCTCATCAAAGTTGCGGGTATACTCTCTCTTCTGGGAGCTCTTTATCGTCGCCAGCAGATTCTTTGCAAACAGATAAGTGAAAATTTCGAAGAGATCCATCCTCCTGAGGTCGAGGCCTGCCGGGTCCACTTCGGTGATGGGAACGTGCCCCGTATGGGAAAGCATTTTGAGGAGGTTCCCGGCCACTATGGATCTCTGTTCCCGATAACTCTCATATGTAAACAGTTTGGGAAAGATCTGGATAGTGAAACCGTTGGCTTTTACTACCCCGATATAATTCAACGGTTTTATCAAGTTCCTGCCAATCTCAAGGAAGGGTCTTTTGCTGTTCAGGGAGTCCAGCAGCTCGATGGTCTTGTCTGTCAGGTGAAGGGTTCCCTCCCTGAACGAATCCGTCTCTGAGGATACGTACGGGTATCTCTGGTACTCAAAGAGGGTTGCTGTCGATTGGTTCTCACTCATCTGGTTCGGCCTGTCCCTGTTCACGGTTCCCGTTCGCAAGCGCTTCGACTGCCATGAGGAAATCATCGCCGTATAGTCTCTCACGGATTTCGAAACTGCGGTCGTCCTGGGATAGTTTGACGAATCTGCTCCCGATAACCTCGTTGAATCGGGTGGGTGCGTCGTAGTAATACTCCTGAAGGAGGGGGATGATCTCATGGTACCACGCGAAGCGTAGCATCTCAAGCGCATCGTCTCGCGATCCGGCATTTCTCACTTTCATCAGGTAACTGTGTCCTATCTGATGATCCCGGTCATAATTCCCTGTTATTCTCTCGTTGATCGTTTCCAGGGCATCCGTAGCGATATCGACGATCTCCTCGACCTCGTTGTCATTATCGTCGGGGAGGCTCCTGAGAACGCTGCAGTCGGGCATCATCTCGATGAAACCGAACCTGCGCCGGAGCGCGGCGTCAACGAGCGATATCGATTTGTCGGCGGTGTTCATCGTGCCGATGATGTAGAGGTTCGGCGGGATTGCGAACTTCTCTTTGGAGTAGGGGAGGGTTGTCGTGATCTCATTCTCCCCGCAGTAGCGCTTGTCGCCCTCAAGGAGCGTGATCAGTTCTCCGAAGATTCTGGAGATGTCTCCGCGGTTGATCTCGTCGATAATGAGGTAGAAGGGAACCTCCGGTGCAGTTTTCAGTAGTTCTTTCTTCTCCGTATCGTCAAGGTGCGGGATGCTCTCGGATTCGTTCCACCGCCCTTCAATCCCCGCCCTTTCCGCGAGAACGTTGAATGCACGGCGGGACAGCGTCTTGAAGATGCCGTCCTCCACGCGGTAGGTGAGGGTGCCGTCGTCGGTGGTGAGCGGACGAAGACCTTCGATGAAATCCTCGTAGCCGAAGGAAGGGTGGAAGGTGACGAACTCTTTATGATCATGGGCATTGAGATGCGAGATGTAGTTGTTTGCGCGGTACGTCTTTCCCGTGCCCGGAGGGCCATACAGGATGACCTGCTTTTTGTGCCTCAGCAGGGTTGTTATTTCGTCATCTTCGTTTATGCCTGGCATATGATTGATCTCACCTAATTTTAATCCGGGCAGTACCCAGGCAATGCCCGCGACCGCCCATAAGGGATATTCGACATTCCATGTCCGTTTGAATGTTCTGGTTTCAGCAAGGTCCGCCGCAAATTGTCCGGCCCATACTATGCCCTGACCATAACTCCCAGTGGCCGGAAAAGAAATGTCGTAGCCTGCCTTCTGTGCAAAATCTCGCCATCGCGACTGCCTGTAGTCAACGAACCTTTCTGGGAAGAGAGCAGTCAGTAGAACGCTGCACAATGCTGCTGCTGCAGATCCGTTCGGTGAACCTTTTTTGTCCTGATATCCAAGGCGTACTGCTTCGGTGGTAAATGCATCAATTCGGGCGGCCGTTTCGGCATCGTCTTGCGGGAAATCTTTGATGAGTGTTTGAATCAGAACTTCGGCATCCTCTCCTTTGGTGAACCTTCCGAACTGGATGATGTCAAATCTGCTTCCGGATGCCCAGCAGTTTGTTATGATCTTTTTGAACTCAGCAATATTCAGTTCCTGCTCCGAGAGAACCTGCTTCAATTGAGGATAAAACGTTCTTCTATTCTCGATCTCATTAGATGCGAATGTTTTCCCCAGCATCTCAACGGTTGTATTCTCATGCTTTGCTATCGTCTCAAGCAACTGCGAGAACCGCGTATCAAGATCCCGACCCATGACAAAACCCCTTTCCAGAAGATCGGAGTCGCACCGCATTAATTTTGCCAATTGCCTTTTTAGCAATCTTCTCCGGAGCCGCTCGGCCTACAAGGGTTCTATCGCTCGAGGTTAAGGGGTCGAGGAGCCTTGCAGAGCCGATAGGCCGGGCCTATGAAGGTTCTGCGACACCGTGCTACAGGTGCCGGCGATAAAATCGTGCGAGGATAGAGCCGTCCAAGGCTCTCGAATTCAGCCTGACCATAAGCCCCGGAACGCGGGTGAAGCGATCGCCACGGGTGACGATTTCGCCGTCGCCCGCGAGCGTTCTCATCGCCTCCGGGTCGTGCCGGATCAGGTCGATGAGCAGGGACGTATCAAGCGTCGGCATCGAAGTCGACTTTTCGCATCGAAGCCTTTCGCATCTCGCGCGAGGTTTCCGCAACCGAATCGGCCAGCGCGGGGTTCGGCCCGAACTCTTTGAGGATCTCCGAGTGTTTCTTCTTTTGCGGGGTGTACTTCAGGATCATTTCAGAACGTCACCAGCCCCCGCTTCCCGATCGCCGCCCACCCTAAAAGACACGCAACCCCGGCCACCACGTTGATCGCCCCGAGGCCGAAGACGAGGCTCTCCCCGAAGAGGAAGACGAGAACCATCCCGGCGCTGCCGAAGACAAGGCCAGCGCAGTTGATCAGGGCGGATGCTGAGCCGGTATCCTCCTTCTGCTGGTCGAGCATCAGAAACGCACCCGCCGGCCGCACGGCACTCCCCATCAGCGAGGCCGGGAAGAGGGCAAGGGCAAAGGCCAGGGGGCCAAGGCCCCCGAAGAGGCAGACCAGCGCCCCGGCACCGATCACGACGACGAACCCCGACGCGACGATCGAGCGGCGGCTCGCGTGCCGGGAGAGCCAGAGGTAGAGGAACGGGCCCGTTATCAGGCCGACGGCGTTGAGGGCGAAGTAGAAACTGTACCACTGCTCCGAGAGGCCGAACCCGTCCTGGTAGATGTACGACGAGGCGGAGACGAACGCTAAGGAAGCGGTGCTCACGAGCGAGAAGACGACGAGAAGCGAGGCGAAACCGGGGTTTTTGAGCACGGCCCCGAGCCGGCGGACGGACTGCGCCACGGTGCCGGTATACCGCGAGGGTATGGTCTCCCGGAGGAGGAGGCCGCCGGCCATTGAGACGACGCCGATGAGGGCGAGCGCCACAAAGAGGCCCCGCCAAGATGTGTAGGGGAGCATGAACGCCCCGAGGACCGGGGCGACGGCGGGCGAGACGACGACCATGGACTGGACGAGCGCGAGCACTGACTCCCTCTTTCTCCCGTCGTAGACGTCTTTGACCATCGCCATCGCGACTGCGGAGGCGGCGCTGCCCCCTACGGCCTGGAGGATGCGGAAGGCGATCAGGATCCAGATATCCCACGATAGAGCGCAACCGGCGCTTGCGGCGATGTAGAGGGCGAGCCCGGCCAGGAGAACGGGCCGGCGCCCGTACCGATCAGAGAGCGGCCCCCAGAAGAGCAGCCCGAGGCTGAAGAAGAGAAAGAAGAGGATCAGCGTCAGGTTGGTGAGGCCGGCGGAGACGCCGAAGTAGTCGCCCATCCGGGGAAGGGCGGGGAGGTAGAGGTCGGTCGAGAGCGGGACGAAGGCGGAGAGGAGCGCGATGAGGACGATGAGGCCCCGATCCCCGAGGTATTTCTGGGTCGGCCGGTCACTGTCGGGAGAGTAGTGCATGGAATCGTCTCTTTCTCGGGGAGCGGTGCAGAAGTGGGCGTTTGCCCTTAGAACAGTATGCTGCTATGGGGATTCGAACCCCAGTCGCAGGAGTGAGAGTCCTGCATGATTGGCCGGTCTACACTATAGCAGCGCATTGCACCAACGTGCTCTAAATTATTGGCCTTTATCCTATTTAAACCTGTCTCGCGCTCTGCCGTCTCTGATCATGTCGGCAGCCAGACAATCTAAACCCTGTACGGGCCGGAATTTTCCCTTCGCTTCGTGATTTTCATCACAGACACCCATAAGTAGCTTCCCAACATACGTGTATCGGCAGCAATGAGCAGTGTCGAAGAGCAGATACGGGAGATCGAGGACGAACTTAAAAATACCCCGTACAACAAGGCGACCTCCAAGCACATCGGCCGCCTCAAGGCGAAACTCGCGAAAATTCGCGACGAAGCAGTAGCCCGGGCCATGGCCTCCGCGGGAGGGGGGGAGGGCTACTCCGTGAAGAAGTCGGGGGACGCCACTGTTGTCCTGGTCGGCTTCCCGTCCGTCGGAAAGAGCACGCTGCTCAACAGGCTCACCGGCTCGGAACTCAGCGAGACGGCGTCCTATGCCTTCACGACCGTCTCCGTCATTCCGGGTTCGATGGAGCACCGGGGCGCGAAGATCCAGATCCTGGATATCCCCGGCCTGATCGCCGGCGCCGCCATGGGCAAAGGCCGAGGGAAAGAGGTGATCGCCGTTGTCCGGAGCGCCGACCTGATCCTTGTTTTAGTCGACGTCTTCAACGAGAAGCATACGGACGTCCTTCTCCGCGAGCTCCAAGACGCCGGTATCCGGATCAACCGTCCTAAACCCGATATCACCATCAAGAAGGCCGGGAACGGAGGTATCCGGCTGAACACCGTCGGCGCCGTCGACCTCGATGTCGAGGAGATCCGCTCTATCCTCGCGGAGAACAGGATCGTCAACGCGGACGTCCTGATAAGGAACGAAGTCAGCCAGGACGACTTCATCGACGCGATGATCGGGAACCGTGTCTACGTCCCGGCGTTCATCGCGGTCAACAAGGTCGACCTGGTCGACGAAAAGACAGGAGCGGCGATAGAGGAAGAACTGACCGAACGGTTCGGCGAGCCCCCCATCATGGTCTCGGCGCACAGCGGCTACCGGGTCGAAGACCTCAAGGATGCCATATTCGAGAACCTGGGATTCATGCGGGTCTACTTAAAGCCGGTCGGCGGCCCCGCGGATATGGACGAGCCGCTGATCATCCGGAGCCCGGCTACGGTCGAGGACGTCTGCAACCGCCTCCACCGGGACTTCGCAGACAAGTTCCGCTACGCAAAGGTCTGGGGCGAATCGGCCAAGCACGACGCGCAGCGTGTCGGCCTCAACCACAAACTCGCGGACGGGGACGTCCTCACCGTCGTCACCCGCCGCTGATCACCTTTTCGAGAACAGGAAGCGGCGCATCGGTCTTTATCGCCGTTCCCGAGTAGTGTGCACGGCTCGCCCGGTAGCCGAGGGCCTGTAGCTGCTCGATGACCGTCCCGATACCGCCGGGGGAGACCCGCAGGTGTTTTGCAATGACGTGGTAGTCGTAGTGGCTCGACGTATCCAGTTCCTGCCGGCAGGTCGCGAGCAGCCGTCCGATCCGCGCCCCGGTTCCGACCGTGACCGCAGGAAGCGCCTCCTGCATCGCGGCAAGCGTCGCATCGTCGTTGATCCTCCCCGTCCAGAGGGGGCCGACCGGCACCAGGTCCGCACTGCAGAGCGGGCACTCCTCCGGTTCGGGGAGCATCCCGGCCTGTTCCGAGCGGTAAAGGCACTGCGGGCACTGCATCACATAGCCAAGCCGCGCAAGTGCCCGGTCGGCTGCCGCCGCCCCGTAGCGGAGCCGGAGATGCAGGCGGTGGAAGTGCTCGTGCGCGTAGCAGAAGAGCGGTTCCACCCCGCGGTCATACTTGATCACCTCGCGCACGACAAACCCCATCAGCGTCCGGAGACCTACCTCGGCGTGGTACTCGGTGTTCCGGGGGCGGGAGAAGTAGCGGCGCATGCCTGCCTTCAGGTGCGCTCCGCAGAGCGGCGCGGTGTCGGTGGCGGTGACGAAGAGGTAGTTTCCGGCGCTTCGTGCCGCAGAGTCGACGAACGGTGCCGGCGTCCCGAAAGGGTCGAGGTCGACGGCATCGAACGTTCTCCCGCTCATCAGCACATTCGCGTCCTCGCGGGTGACCTCGGCGGCGAGACCCAGTGCCTCCACGTTCTGCTGGATAAGATCGACCGCCTTTGTGTTCCAGTCGTTGATCGTCACCGGTATCCCGTCCTCGTGCGCCACCCTTAGCCCCCGGACACCGGACGCGCCCATGGCGTCAAGGTAACTCCCCGGGCGCAGGACGGAGAGCAGGAGGACGGTGGTATCCCTGTTCAGCTCCATGCGCGAGTTATAAAAGACCGGGCCGCTTCCCGGCGGGAACTGGAGATGAGGATCCTGCCTGGGCACAAAAAACCGGGTTTTCCCCTCAGTAACCTCAACAACATCCATGCTTCCGAAAAAGGTGGATGCTCGATACCCTTATACCTTCTCATGAGTAATACTTCTACTCCAGCGTATGGGCTTGTGGCCTAGCCAGGACATGGCGTCAGCCTCCTAAGCTGAATGCCGGGGGTTCAAATCCCCCCAAGCCCGTCCTTTTTCCCGATACCGTTCCAGAGGACCTCTGGTTATTTATCTTCCGCCCGAGAACCTAACTCTTCGAGAATGAGCGCTTCCGCCTTTATCGGGATTACCCGTCCGCACAACGCCGTCGTTGCCGGCCTTACCGCGCTCATCGGGTACCTTATCGCCACCGGGACGCTCACCCCACCGTCGCTCCTGCTGGGCGTGGTCGTCGCGCTCATCACCGCCGGCGGGAACGTCATCAACGACGTCTTTGACGTTGAGATAGACCGGATCAACCGGCCCGATCGTCCCATACCGGCGGGAGAGATCAGCCTTGCCGGAGCAAAGGCATACACGGTGACGCTCTTTGCCGGCGGGCTTGCCCTCGCCACCCTGACGACGCCACTCTGCTTTGCGATTGCCCTCGCAAACACGGTCGTCCTCGTGGCATACGCCGTCCGGCTGAAGAAGACCCCGTTCCTCGGCAACGTGGCCGTCGCTTACCTGACCGCGAGCGTCTTCCTCTTCGGCGGCGCGTTTGCGGGCATCGAGGGGCTCGTCCGGAACCTCTCGCTCGCAGCAATCACCTTCCTTGCGACCATTGCGCGGGAAGTTTTGAAGGATGCAGAAGACGTGGACGGCGATGCGGCAGGAGGCGCACACACCCTTCCGATGGTCGTCGGCATCCGAAGGGCAGGGGTATTCGCGTTCGCCTGTGCCTGCGGCGCCGTTGCGGTAAGCCTTCTCCCCTTCGGTGACTGGTGGGGTCTTTTCTATCTCGCCTGCATCATGGTCGTGGATTTCGTCATCCTCTTCGGGGCCTTCCGGGGTCTAAGATGTACGACACCGGGCTGTGTCCGGGAGTCCCGGGCGACCTCGATCCTGCGGGCAGGAATGTTCGCCGCGCTCGCGGTCTTTGCGGTTGCCGCGGTGATATGACCATAAGCAAGGTTCCCGGAGCACTCGAACACCCCTCTTAAAGGGCCCGTGTTTGCCGCATTATCCTCATCAGCCGGGACAAACGCCAGGAACGACCTCTCGTTGGTCAGAATCACCACTGATAATTTTATCTGGTTACGGGCCGAGCTGTTATCCAGGAGATCTTCATGAAAGTTTACCGGCACGGGGACACGTATATAGCACCGAAAGGTTCCTTTTTTGACGGAAACGTGAAGATAGATGGCAATTTCATCACCCCTCCGGAGACGCACATCTGGGGCAATATGGTCATTGCCGGCCGCCTCGAGCTCGGGCCGGGCTCGACGGTCGGCGGTTCCATCGAGGCAAGGAGCATTGTCGTCGGTCATGACGTCAAGATAAAAGGGCCGCTCCAGGTCCAGGAGACCGCCACCATCTGCGACAATGCATGCCTCCATTCGATCGAGGCGGGAGGAAACATCACCCTCCGGCCGGGCGTCAGGGTTGGTGATGTGAACAGTACCGAGACGATCTTTGTCTACGGCAAGGTCACGAGCGAGCGCTTATTCGGCAGGGCCGTGAAAGTCTACGGCATCTGACGGGGGTTTGAGGCCGAGCAGGGCGGCATCTCTCACCGCGGCCCAGTCCGCTATCGTCTCCACGCACCCATCTTTTAAGTTCACGACACCGATGGCGACGAGCCCTATCCGGTCGGACATCTCGATCCCGTCTTTTATCTCCATGAGGCACCCGACGCCGATGATCGCCTGCGGATGATATTTCTTGACCATCCGTTTGATGAACGTCGAGCCCGGGACGATGAAAACCCGATATCCGATACTCTCCAGCCACACTACGTTCTTTCCGACCGAGCAGCGGCCGCAGTTGCGGCATTTCAGGCCTTCCGGCGTCAGGTTCGCCGGACACTGAGCTGACCGCAGGCATTGGGGCAGGAAGATCGCCCGCTGCTCCACAGGAGTCTCGGAGAAGGCCTTTGTGTTCATGGTGTTTCGAAGCGTTATGAAGAACGTGACGAGGTCCTTGTCGTCCAGCCCGAGGAGTTTGCAGAACGCCTTCACGAGCCCTTCGAGGAGAACCATGCCGGGTATCAGGATCCGTGGGAGATAGAACTTCCCCCGGGTGATCGAGGCGGCAGCGATGATCGCGAGGGCTACCGCGGCAAGCAGCATCCCGAGGATGAAGAAGAGCGTCACCTCCCCGATGAGGATCATCAGCTGGATCCAGATCCCGGAATAGAAAAAGCTCATGGTCAGGCCTCCCTCCCTTTCCCGACGAGCCGGAAAGATTTTGCATACGGGGGTCGGAGCACTCCGATCTCGGTGACGATGGCGTCGACGAGGTCGAGCGGGGTGGCGTCGAAGGCGTAGTTGAGCACCTTCACGTCGTCGGGCACGAGTTGCACGTCGCCGCAGTATGCGAGTTCGGATCGGTCCCGCTCCTCGACGGTGATCTCCTCCTCTGTCCGGGCGAGGTCGAACGTGGAGACCGGCGCCGCAACGTAGAACGGGATCTTATGATGATGAGCGGCAACGGCGTGCATGTAGGTTCCTATCTTGTTGAAGACCGCGTCCTTCGTGATCCGATCGGCGCCGACGACAACAAGGTCGATCATCCCCTTCCGCATCAGGTATGCCGCCGACGAGTCGGGGATGAGGGTCACGTCGACCCCGTCCCGGGAAAGTTCCCAGCAGGTGAGCCGGGACCCCTGGTTCAGCGGCCGGGTTTCGCAGGCAATCACCCGCACACTCTTTCCGGCGTCAATCGCCGACCGGATCACCCCGAGCGCCGTCCCCCGGCACCGGCAGGCGAGCGCTCCCGCGTTGCAGTGGGTGAGCACCGTGCACCTCTCCGGGAAGAGTTCTTCGCCGAACCCGCCGAGCCTCCGGCAGGTCAGTTCGTCCTCCTCTGCGACGGCGTTCGCCTCGGCGACCGCTATGGTCTTCGCCTCGGCGACCGATGCGGCCAGCGTCATCTTCCGTTGCACGCGGTCGATCCCCCATGCGAGGTTCACCGCGGTCGGCCGGGTGCTCCGTAGAAGGTCTCCTGCCCGGCCGACCTCGTCGAGGAACCGCTTGAGATCCGTCTCGGTGCTCCGGACGGCCGCGAGCGCCACGCCCATCGCACCGGCGATCCCGAGCGCCGGCGCTCCCCGGATCTCGAGCCTCCCGATCGCCCGGGCGAGGTCGTCGACGGTCGCGCACCGCATCTGCTCGTACCGGCCGGGAAGAAGGGTCTGGTCAATGTAGAGGATGCACTCGTTCTCTGCATCCCATGCGATGGTGTAGGGTTCCTCTCTTTCCGGCATGCTCACCCCGCCCGGATCGCGTCGATATACGCCCGCATCGCCGCCGCGCCCCCCATGGCAACCGAATCGGGGATGTCCCTCGGCGCGGTGGCGGTTCCCGCCACGTAGATCCCGGGTTTCACCGTGAGCACGGGGCCGACTTTCTGGTCGGCGACCCCGAAGAACCCGGACTCGTCTCGCGGGATGCCGAGCATCCGGGCCACCTCATCCGCCCCTCCGGCCGGTTCGAGCCCGACGGAGAGCACGACCAGGTCCGGGTGGAACGTCTCCACCTCGCCGGTCTCGGTGTTCTCCGCGACCATCGTCAGGTGATCGTTCTCCTCAAGCACCTCGCCGGGGAACCCGCGGACGAACCGGACCCCGAGACTCTTCGCCCGCTCGTAATATTCCTCGTACCCCTTGCCGTATGCCCGGATATCGTTGTAGAAGACGGTGACCTCGACGTCGGGGTTCTTCTCCCTGATGAGCATGGCGTTCTTCATCGCATACATGCAGCAGACCCCGGAGCAGTAGGGGCGGCCGATGGAGATGTCGCGGGAGCCGACGCACTGGACGAACGCTATACTCCGGGGCGCCTTACCGTTCGAGAGGCGTTTCAGTTTGCCCCCTGTCGGGCCGCTTGCGTTGATCATCCGCTCGAACTCCAGGCTCGTGATGACGTCGGGGATAATGAGGTAGCGGAATTGCGCTTTGTTTCTGGCATCGAACGTCGCATAGCCGGTTGCGACGACGATGCTTGCAGCCTCAATCTCAAGCAGGCGCTCTTCGTCCTCGCGAAGGATTGCCTCTTTTCCGCAAACGTCGTAGCAGAGGCCGCACTCGATGCAGTGCTCCTGGTCTTTGACGACGATGTCGGGCACCGCCTGGGCGTGGGGCTTGTAGATTGCTTTCCGGACCCCGATGCCGGCGTCGAACCGGTTGTAGACCTCCACCGGGCAGATCTGGATGCAGTCGCCGCACCCGTTGCACTCGTCCTCGATGATGTAGCGGGGATGCTTTCGGACCCTGATGAGGAAGTTCCCCACCTCTCCCTCGACCGACTCGACCTCGGAGCAGGTGTGGATGGTGACGTTTGGGTGCCGGGCCACCTCGACCATTTTCGGAGAGAGGATGCACATCGAGCAGTCGTTGGTGGGGAACGTCTTGTCGAGCTGGGCCATGTGTCCGCCGATGGTCGGTTCGCGCTCGATGAGGTGGACGTGGATGTTGTGATCGGCGAGGTCGAGCGCCGCCTGGATGCCCGCGACCCCGGCGCCGATGACGGTGACCTCAGTCATGGCGGTACCTCCCTGCGAGTTTGACATATTCACGAGCGTTATGCACAATACTCTCCTGTTGTTCGGGCGTCGTCTCCCTGACGGCTTTGCCGGGCACGCCGAGGACCAGCGAGTTCGGCGGGATTTCCTTTCCCTCCGTCACCACCGCGCCGGCGCCGATGATGGATCCTTCCCCCACCACCGCGCCGTTCAGGACGACGGCACCCATCCCGATGAGCACACGGTCCTGGATGGTGCAGCCGTGCAGGATGGCGCCGTGGCCCACAGAGACCTCCGCCCCGATCGTGACCGGGAAGTTGGGTGTAGTGTGGACGACGGCGTTATCCTGGATGTTTGAACCCGCTCCGACCGTGATCGTAGCCCGATCGCCCCGGACCACGGCACCGAACCATACACTCACGTCGTCGGCGAGCGTCACATCACCGATGACTGTTGCGTTCTCCGCAATAAAGACACGGTTCCCCACAACCGATCCACTCTCCATAATGAGTCTACTATTGGTTGCGGCGATACAAAATGTTCTCCCTCGAGGGTAAGGGAGGGGCGGGTGGGTTTGGAGAGGGGCGGTGAGGTGAGCCGGTGATGAGGGCAGGTAACGAGGTCTTACGCGGGAACTCACGAAGTGCGAGCGGGAGCGAGCTTGAGGCGCCAGAGGTGGGATGCTCTTTTCCCACCACCAATCACTACCCATAAAACCCCTCGCGGCAAACGCCTCTGGATGAGAGTGATGGTCGGGGGGACGTTCGATCCCCTGCATGCCGGGCACCGGAAACTCCTTGCCCGTTCCTTCGAACTCGCGGGGCCTGATGGAGAGGTGACCGTCGGGCTGACGACCGACGAGTTTGCCGGCGCAAAGGTGCACCCCGTCCACACGTACCGGGAACGGCTGGAAACCATCACGTCGTTTATCCGGGAGCGCGGCTACACCGCCGCGTGGAAGGTCGAACCGCTCGCCGACCGCTACGGCAGCGCCCTCGATGCGGACTTCGATATTCTCGTCGTCTCCGAGGAGACCTTCCCGGTTGCTGTGAAGATCAACGAGCTCCGGCGGGAGCGTGGGAAAAAGAAGGTGGACCTTCACGAGATCTCGTGCGTCCTCGCCGAAGACGGCCGGCGGATCTCGAGCACCCGGATCTGCCGGGGGGAGATCGACCGGCATGGGCGCCTGATTAGATGATGTGGTTCGCGATATCGTCCTTGATCAGCCAGTCGCAGTAGAGGCAGTGCAGCCCTTTGTCGAGCACCTCAAACGTGCTCGCGACAGGCTCGTTCGTGTTCGTGATGCAGCCGGGGTTCGGGCACCTGACCACGCCTTTGAGAATCTCCGGGATCTCCACGCCCTTCTTCTCCACGACCTGGTAGTCCCGAATGATGTTGATCTTCGCCTGCGGCGCAAGCAGGGCGATCCGGTCGACCTCTTCCGTGCGGAGTTCCCGGTTCTCTATCTTGACGATATCCTTCTTCCCCATCCGTTTGCTCTTGACGTTCGTGGCGATGCTCAGGCATTCCGGGGTCGACCCGGTGATACCGAGGATCCGCAGAACGTTCAGCGCCTCGCCGGCCGTGATATGGTCGATGACGGTGCCGTTCCTGATAGGGCTGATGACCAGCCCTCCCGATGGGTCTTTCCTGGTCACTTCATCACCTCATGGAGGAGCGCCATCCTGATGGGCACACCGTTCTTTGCCTGCTCGAAGTAGCGCGCATACGGTGTGCGGTCCACCGCTGAGTCGATCTCCCCGGCGCGCGGAAGGGGATGGAGGATCATCAGGCGGTCTTTCACCCCGGTGAGCAGGTCGGGCGCGATCCGGTAACTGGACGCGACGTTGTAATACGACGCCGAGTCCGGGAACCGTTCGCGCTGGATTCTCGTGACGTAGAGGACGTCGAGGTCCTTGATCGCCTCCTCGACGTTCGGGTGCTCGACGACCTCCATGCCGCGCTCCCGGAGTTCGAGGGCTATATTCGCCGGCATCTCGAGCCCCCTGGGTGCGATTGTGTGCAGCGTGACACCGTAGAGGGAGAGGGCGAGCGCGAGGGAGTGCGCGGTCCTGCCGTAGCGGAGGTCCCCGAGAAGCCCGACATCGATCCCGTCGATCGGCATCGACTGCCTGATGGTATAGAGGTCGAGCAGCGTCTGGCTCGGGTGCTGCCCCGCGCCGTCGCCGGCGTTGATGACCGGCACCGAGGCGAACTCGC